>CAYJLH010000078.1:0-9761 GCA_964370925.1 uncultured Oscillospiraceae bacterium
TCAAGGTTGTTTCGTCGACTTTACTGCTTAAAACTTTTGCTTTTGGCATGGAAATGGTGACTAAATCGTTATTTACCGACAATTCCAACAAAGACGCGTCGATTCCGATGCTAACAATTCCGCTGTATTCTATCCAGAATTTCTTGTCTTTTTTCCACCATAACGCACCCGAAGCATCTTCCTCATTATATTTTGCCACATTATGATAGTAACAATCCATGACCGCAAGTTCGCAAATCGCTTTCATTTGGGTTGCTTCAATGGTGAAAACTTTTGCCTCTTCCTCCTCTGCTGCGCACGCTGAGAGCAGTATAAGCATAAAAATGAATATTACAACTAGTATAGTGAGTTTTCTATTTTTCATCACTTCAACCCCCTAAATCACGTCTAAGGTGTATGCTTCATCGAGCTGAGTTACGAAAGGCGTCACCAAAGCAGTAATAATATTTTTTGCATTTTGCTCTGCTAACTCATATATTGCATTTTCGACCGAACTTTCTCTCTCAACATCTGCAATACAAGCACTATATGCTGTCGCAGATACATTTTCTGTATCGGCTTTGTCATTTTCGAATATGTAATCTAAGGATGTGAGGTCGACAATTATGTCATTAATTTCTACTTCGGGCAAGCTCACAGTGATTTTTTTGGTCTCATGATTTACCGAAACCAGAACTGCTTCAAAGTTTATACCCGCTTTTATTTTTGATTCATAATACACATAGTAATCAGTTTTATCAGGATTTTCTTCGTTCATCACTTCCGCAACACCTGTGTAAACTGCCTCAAAGGTGGATAACTCGCTAATATTAATTATTTCTTGTAGGGATGACTCTGTGATAACTTCCGGCTCTTCCTCAGGTTCTTTGAGGATTTTAGGGACGATGAACACCGCTAGTAGCGTGAGTACAACTGTGATTATGATTAATTGCGTTTGCCTTGTCAAGCTTTTCAGCATTTATACCACTCCCTTTACAAAACTTTCATTAATTTAAGTATAACATAACAAATTTTGTATTACAAGGATTTATTTTGTTGTCTATTCATCCAATAATTTAACTTCCTGTACTTCGTCAAGTGCAACAGTTTTTAGCTTTCTGTTAATCGCGCGAGTTCTCACCCCAACAAGTTTATCAAGCTCTTCGGACGCTTGAACCATTCTTTCCTGGGTTTTTTCCAACACTTTTCCAAATGTCGCAAATTCTGATTTTACACCCTCTAAAATCTTCCAAACTTCACCTGAGTGCTTTTGAATTGCAAGTGTTCTAAATCCCATTTGAAGTGAATTTAAGAGCGCCGCCATTGTCGTTGGACCTGCTAGATTTATCTTCATTTTTTGCAATTCTTCTATCATTCCTCTTCGTACAACTTCGGCATAAAGCCCCTCAACGGGCAAGAACATTATTGCAAATTCAGTCGTATTGGGTACATTTATATACTTTGTGCTTATGTCTTTCGCAAAGGATTTTATGCGATTTGTGAGTACTTTCGCCGCTTCGTCAACCGCTTTTGCATCCGCACTGTCATATGCGTCAAGCAAATTTTGGTATGCATCCATCGGAAATTTCGCATCTATAGGCAGATAAATAGTGTCACTACCGTCACCGGGGAGCTTTACCGCAAATTCCACCCTCTCCTGAGAGCCTTTTTTTGTCGCAACATTCGAGTCATATTGCTCGGGGCTTAAAATTTGCTCCAAAATTGCTCCAAGCTGAACTTCGCCCAAAACTCCTCGGGTTTTGACATTTGACAATACCTTTTTCAGCTCATCGACCCCACCCGAAAGCTTCTGCATTTCACCCAAGGATTTATAGACTTGCTCCAGTCTTTCACTGACCAATTTAAAACTTTGTCCAAGCTTGTCCTCAAGTGTTTTTTGCAATTTTTCATCAACTGTATTTCGCATTTCATCAAGCTTTTTTTCATTGCTTACTTGCATCGCTGTAACACGGTTTTCAAAGTTATTTTGGAAGTTTTCAAAGCGATTATCAAGGCTAGTCGTCATTTCTGCAACCGTTTTCCTCAATGTACCTATGCTCGTTTGAGTGCTTTGAGAAAACTCATTAAACCTCTGTGTCTCGACATTTGCAAGTTGTTCCTGTAGGCTTCTTTGTGTCAGTGTTTGCTGTTCAATTTGCTTATGCATGAAGTCAAGCGTCTTAGCATTTTCTTTTGCAATTATGCTCTCTACCTCTTCCCTAGTTATGCCCGTATCGTCTTTTTTTGTCGGTTTAAATAGCAAAATCACTACAACAGCCACAAGCAAACCTATGATTATATAATCCATAATATCCTCCTATATTAAAATTTGTGCGACAGAAAAATCTGTCGCACATTAAGTTTAATCAGCTCTTGTTAGAGAGTAAGCGAGCCTAATTTCACCCTCGTTAGAAGTTGAAATAAAGTTAATTTCATCGCCCTCATCTAAAATCGGAGCAACTTCATTTTCAGATGCCACAAAGGTATAATACCATGAGTCACCTTCGAGTTTTATATAAAACACGGTATTTCCATCGATTACAGCGGAGCGAATTTCCGAAATTTCGCCTGTAATTTCAGCGGAATTTTCCAAGTCACCGTCGGTGACACCACCCTCAGCCAGAAGCTTCACATAGTTTGCCTCACATTCTGAAACAGTGTTTCCGACTGCAACCAACTGATACTGCCCAACATTTACCATTGCATACATTTTAACAAGACCGGCATCGTCTTTTAGCGCCATGAAATAAGTTGGCTGATTGCTGATATTTAATAGCAATGGGAATGTCGCGGAGTATCTAAGGTTTTGAACTTCACCCTGAGCACTCGCCATAGCCGACTGCTCTGTTGCACCGGCACCGGGGTAATAACGAGTTTCTTTTGTCCTTTGATTTGTCAGAATAAATCCTACATTCGATTGGTCACTTCCAACAGATGTAATACCTGTGTACATATAAACATCGTTGTCGATTGCAAGGTGGTTATAGTCCTCAGTTGTGACTGTTACACCCTGTTGACCAAGCAAAGAGTTTATAAATCCATTTGAGTACATGCCCTTGTAGTCATACTGCTCAATAACCAAATTTGCAAAATAAACTTGGTCGACCCATGTTGGAACTTCTTCATAATATTCACTTTCGCCAGTGATTGCATTGACCAAAACAGCGCCGTCAATATCACGACCGCCAAAAAGTCCTATGGTTTTTACAAGACGTGGGCAAACATAATAAGGAACACCATTGTCGTCAATCTCAAAGCTTACACCTGCAAAAATATACGTCGGATAATTGAAGCGCAAATGCCTGTGAATATTTCGTCCGAAAAGCTCACTTTCAGAGTATTTCATGCCCTCAGTTAGGCGAACAATTTCAACCTCTTGTGTTACCATGTCAATAACCAGATAACCAGGCAGACCCTCTCCCCTATTGTTAAACCACTTTATAATATCTCCATATTCAAGCGGAGTAACACGAACGGGAGCGCCGTTATAGTTTATTTGAGTATAGTTATTTGCAACTTCAAACTGGCTTACCATGTCGGATAGTTCACCAAGTTTTCTATCACCCAAGCGTTGCGCACTTGCCGCATCAAGCAATGGGATTTGGTCGAATGAGATTTGGTCGACTTCTGCGATGAAATCACCATCCTCAACTGTTAAAAGCTGGCTATATGATGATGCTCTGAAAATCGGTGAAGAAATCACAGAACCAATAATCATGACACCAAGTAAAACTACGCAAATTATAGCCGGAATAGCGCAGTTTTTCTTTAACTTTTGAGCAAGTTCTGTTACGGTTTCGATTTTTACCAGACCCATAGTCGCAATGGATAGGAAGCAGTATACCGCACAAATTAGAAAAATGAACATGTAAAACTGCGTATCTTGTAAATTTATCGCCGGTAAATTGAAATAGAAATACAAGAAAGCAAAAATTGTGGTTATAAGAATTCTTGTAACCATCGGTGGTAGCTTCTTTTTCATAAATCCTCCTGTTTTGTTCGCTAGTTTAATTGGTAATATTTAGTTTAACACAAAAACGGCACTATTACAATAAATTTATCTTGACTTTATGATATTGTTAGATTATAATATAAAAGTCGAAAAATTAAATATTTGGAGAGATGGCTGAGCTGGTCTAAGGCGCACGATTGGAAATCGTGTGTACCCCTTAAAGGTACCGAGGGTTCGAATCCCTCTCTCTCCGCCAAAAAATTAGAGGTAGATTTTGTCTACCTCTAATTTTTTTATATGGTTAAAAGAGAGGGATTCGAAAGGCGTGTCCAAAAAATGTGCCAGTGGCACATTTTCGCGCCGTGGCTTTTCCGAAGAAAAGCGAATCTCTCTTGTATTGCTATGACATTTTTCTTAAAATAAGTTTTATCCAAAATCATGGCGAGAACCACCATCACTACCTAATCTTTCAAACAAGCAGATAATTTCTTCGATTTTCAAGAAACATTCATTATCTTCAAGTGTATCATTATCTAAAATAGCTCTGATTTTTTGCAATGCTTGATAGCAACTAAGCTCAATTATTTCGCTAGGTTTTATGTCAATATTTTCAAATCGAACAGTAACTTTCTCTTTACTTAATATTTCAGTCAATATTTCTTTGTACAAATCCATAAAACCCTCCACATGTTTAATATTTATAATCAATTTACACTTATGATAACATAGTGTTAGTATCTTTGCAAACTATTTATTAGTAAAATGTTATCACTATATTATCGAGGTGTTATATGGCTACTAATAAAATCCAGACAGGAATTCGTTTTACAGAAGATACTCTTTTGAAAATTTCGTATATTGCAAAGAAAAACCATCGCTCATTAAATGCTCAGTTAGAGTTTTTAGCACAAAATTGCATTGATGAATTTGAAGCCAGTAATAGTGAAATTCCGATTTCTGAGGAAGACAGACTTAGATACAGATGACTTATAAAAAATACCGAATTCCGCTGAATGGAATTCGGTATTTTTACATTTTTGTCTTAGAATTTACAGAAAATCCATACGGAGCTGTGCCACCTGTCGCCTTTGCTTGATAGGCATTTTCTTTCAGACCTTTCATCGTTTCTCTTGCGAGATTGAGAGAATAATATTCAGCGAAGCCCTCAAGCACAGCTTCCATTATGACACTTTCGGGAGAGCCGTCAATATTTTCCTTTACCGAAACTACGCTTACGCTATTTAATTTAAGTTGCTGTTTATAATGCGCACTGTCAAATCGATTTCTGCTAAATCTGTCAAGTTTATCGACAATTATGACACTAAAATTGCCATCTTTGCTGTCCTTAATCATCTGCAAAAATTCTGGACGGTCATCGCTTCTAGCCGATTTTGCACGGTCGGCGTACTCTTTTATTATCAAATAATTGTTTCTTTTCGCATATTCTTCGACAGCTCTGCGCTGTGCATCAATGCTTTCATCACGCTGATTATCCGAAGAAAATCGCAGATAACTTACCGCTTTTATCATAGTTTTTTTGCTCATTTTTTCACATCCTTTCTGCTTATTAACACACACAATACCACAGTTTTGCTAACATAGCTATTGATTTTGAACATTAAAAATATTATTTTTCAACTCGTGTGAACTTAACGAATGTATGTCCCTAAACCACTTCGGAATGTCGCCTATGTGAGTATCAATGACCTCGGCAAGAAATTTGCAATCATATTCGTCAAATAACTCCTTCTCGCCATATTCAACCACAACATTTTTGTAACGATCTTTATTTTTTACCATTCAATCACCTAATCTCGTCGCATTTTCAAAATTACAACGTTTTTTAGTTGTTCTAACCAAATCAACACACTCTTTTCGCAGGTCTTTAGCCTCGTCGTCGCTGATGTCTATCACAGAAGCGAAAAGATTATTTAGCATGGAAAGTTCCACCGAAAGAGTGAAAATATTTGGCATGGTTTGCCTTATTGTATCATTTATGCCTTGCCTTACACCCTCGACTACCGACGCATTGAGGAAGTCACTTTTTCTATGAGCAGTAAGATACGAAATGTAAAATTCAAGAGCTTTTTCAATAAATTCGCTTCGATTTTTGTACTTATTTATTTTTAAATTATAGTCAAGCTCCTCTATCATTTCATCTGGCAGAGAAATATTTAATCGTCCCATTCGCTTTCATCACTCCTTTTTGCATTGCCTTTATTTTGAAAATTCGCTATAGCTTCGAGGTCGATCGCCCCTCGTGTAGCCTTAACATCTTGTATCACCATGCCACGAACTCCAGTGATTTCATCTGCTGTAAGATTCATGTGCGCAGCTTGCATATGAGTAATTATGGACAGCTCAACGGCGTACCGAAACAGTCCTTTCGAGATACGACTGCCAAGAGTTTTTGTATTTTTCTCTATCGCTTTTGCAAGTTTGTCAAGCAAAATGTCACCGCCGTTCTCGACGGTATCACTTAAAATTTGGCTCTCAATCGCCTTGATATAAAAATCATTTTTAGACTTATAATCATGTGCGTTTATGCTTTTCTCGACCAGTTCGTGAAGTGCTTTGTCCAAATAAATCGTACTTTTGATTTTATCCATTTTACCTCCTAATTTCGACTTGACACCAAGTTTTGTGCAGTTAAAATCTACGCAATCCCTTGGTTTTTTCTAGCTAGTGCATCAGTTTTGCCACCACTTTTTCAATTTCGAGCACCTAACAGCACCTAAGACCTTAAAGGTTTAAAACGCTAACAAAGTGCCTAAAACACTGGCTTTTTTCGGTCGGCACTGCCGGCTGATGTGGTCGCAAGGCGCTGTTTGCAGCACCTTGCTTTGTCCTGCTCTCTAAAATATTCGTCAACAACTGAATGGTTTACATTCTTCGTTTTACTTCGCCAAATTTTTCCTTTTGTCGCTCGTTCGTGTAATCACCCTAGCCGTGCCATAAAACCGCACACAGGGGCGAACAGGGGCGACAGGGTCGCAAATTATGATATAACTTATTACTACAAGGAGAAGCGCACTCCGCATGGGGATTTTCCCTTCGGCGAAAAGAACGTTTTACGAAAAGCTGGTTACTTTTTGCCGAACAAAAAGTAACCAAAAATTCGCTGGTGTTTCGCCACCAGACTGCGAAGAAGCGAAAGAGGGGGCTGAATATACAGACTATCTCAGCTCGCAAATCCTGAAATAGTTGCCATTTCACCAAATCGGAAATTTTCGGCAGGCTAAACGCCTGTATACGCATGGAACTACGAGCTTGCATGACTTCAAGAAAAATCGTCTCTCTTTGCCATTGGGATTCCAAGCTTAGGCTAATTCTGTGGCAAGGGGGTATTCCAAAAGGGGAACACCCCTTTTGGTCGCTGGGGAGTGGATATCTAAGGAGAGAGGAACTCAAAATTCCCTCTCCTTAGACGATTTTTGCATACTTTTTTTCACAAAAAAGTATGCCTACGGAGTACGCTCTCCTATTTCACTAAAATCTTTAGTTGCTTTCTTTTCGAAAGAAAGTAACCAGTTTTTCGTTTCCGTAACTGCTCTCAGTATTCGAAGTACGCACCGTTTGAAGCGTGTCGATTATGATAAGTTTTGTGTCGGCATGTTCAACAATAAAATTTTCAATTCTAACTTCAAGTTCACCACCCAGCTTTGAAATTTCAGTACAAAAATGAACATTGCTCGGGGCTTCATCAGTAATATCTAGTAGACGATTTTGTATACGAATTTCGTTGTCCTCATAACAAAGATACAGGCTCGTCCCACCTTTGACATCGTATCCCCAAACGCTTTCGCCGTTCGCAATCTGAACCGACAGCCACAGTGCAAGCAACTTTTTCCAGCTTTCGCTGCACCTGCAAGTAATGTAAGCCCAGTCGGGATTAGGTCTTGCACAACAAATGGTATGGCTTGAAGTTCTTTTGATAACAATTCACTGCCTGTGATGGTGTTGAATTTTTCAATAACTTGTCCCCCTTTTTAGTAGATATTTTTCGAAATAGCTATTCTCTACTTGCAATATTACACCTCTTGTTGCATTTTGTAAATAGATGTGATAGAATTTGATTAAGTTCTCTATTTCGTTCTATTTTATCGTCTATTTTGAAAAATTTTTACTACTCTCTACTTTTCGAAGTCTTTACATCTATTTTTTTGGGGGGGAAATTATGTTCTCTTTTACTGCACATTTTTTTAAAAACGAAATCTATCTTAACGACAAATTTGCTTATTATAACAATCAGTTTTTGACAGAATTAATTGAGCTTAACCCTAAAGAAAATCTGGAAAATTTTCGTAGTGACTTAATTAAACACACGCCTCGCCTCAGGCTTTGCGGAGGCATGGACTACGAGGAAATTATGGGCTATGACAGACATGCCCAACGTGTGCAAAGCATAATGAGGTCACTGGACGAGCTTTTCAATTCACTGTCAATTTCTAAATTTATCGCTAGCGAAAATGACATTCACGCCGACAAACTTTTTGATGTTTTGAACAGCCAAAATTGGTTTTGGTCTTATGGCGACAGCTTTGGCTATGATGATTTTGAAAACGAAGATTTTGTAAACGATCATGGTTTTGCTTATGCAGACCGTGATGAATATGGTGAGCAAAATGTAAATTTTCATTTAAATAAATTTGTTCCGTTTGAACTTCGAATTACGATGGACGACTATGTTCTTATAGATCGTTTGGAAAAATTGAACATTAAAATCGAAAAACTTTGCAATGAATACATGGTTTTTGTCGATGATATTTTGCGTGTGAAGCACCTGTATCAGGATTTTGTGGACAACTTTTTGAACGCAGACCATAAGTTTTTGGACAGCGACAGCCTTGCAAAAACATTTATAAATTTTATTGAGTACACGAAAAATAAACCCGACAGGAATTATTATAAATTCACATCGGGTTACTCCAAATTTTTCCACACTGTTATTAAAAAAGACAAGCAAAACATTCTCTGCGAGTCCTACGAGTTCGCAAGCCTTGGGGCATTTTTGTATTTCGATTTATTTCGTGGAGTTTATTCAAATTATATTCCTAAAAAATGTGAAAACTGTGGTAAATATTTTCTGATAAAATCTGGTAAGTATACTGACTACTGCGAGAGAAAATCTCCACAAGACGAAACGAAAACTTGCAAAGATGTCGGCTCTCGAAAACGCTACGACGACAAGTGCAAAACCGACCCCGTGTGGCAAGCTTACAACCGAGCATACAAAGCACACTACGCACGATATATGAAAAAGAAAATGACAGTTTCGGAGTTCGAAAAATGGTCGGCTTGGGCAGTCGTGTGGCGTACAAAAGCAGAAAATGACGAGATTGATTTTGAAGAATATGCAAGGGAGATTAAGCGATGAAAAATGTTTTATAACATGACATACAGTTGTCGCATTTTATTTGCTATACTAATATCAAACAAAATAGGAGGACAAACTTATGTCAAAAGCAGTATGGAATATGTCTTACAAATTAAAGAAAAATATCACGGATGAAGAATTTATCTCAGCCACTAAAGTTTTGCACGATGAACTTGTTTCTAAGGCTACTGGTTTTATCTCGTGGGAGCAGTACAAGCAAGGCGAAATGTGGACAGATTTTGTAACTTGGGAAACTTTAGAAGATGCAAATAATGCACTAACTATCGGTGAGGGCAGTGAGATTGCTGATAAGTTTTATTCACTAATCAGACTTCAAACTTGCAGAACTCTAATCTCGGAATTTATCATTAAATATTAGTAGGTGAACTATGCAAATTAACAGACTTTTTGAAATAATCTACATACTTTTAGATAAGAAAAAAGTGTCGGCAA
>CAYJLH010000079.1:0-9651 GCA_964370925.1 uncultured Oscillospiraceae bacterium
CTCATCTGAAAAAATTAATAGTAGGAGGGTCTATTTAGACCTGTAAAATGCGAACACTGCATAGCGGTTCGTATCTTGCAATTCTAAACAGACCCTCCTACTCGCAGTTTTTGCCAGTGGGTAGCCAACGGGCTTTGAGCAGGCGACAGCCGTGACTTTTCTTCTCTTTCGGTGCGATAGCAACTACTCTAAATTATGCCTGTTAATTATTCTTGTATATTCAGCATATTAACCGTTCCCACCGTTCGGGGGTGTTTCCCCGACAAGTTTTTGGTGACTTTTTTCTTGAAAAAAAAGTTACCCCAGCGGAGCGCGTTTTCCTTTTTTGTCGCAACAAAAAATTCTCTCGTATCTTTTCGTCGCAACGAAAATTCTTCGTTCTCTCGTGCTCCCGTGCTATTCGCAAAGCGAAATAATATCATCCTACATATTACCCATATTTACCAAATTAACATTAGACAAAGCATTCACTTTATCCATGCAAGCCCTCGTAAATCCACTTTTTGAGAACAAATAAAAATGCTTGGTAGTATGTGGAAAAATTTCGCTATGATCAATAAGAGTTTCCAAAACAGGCAAATCAACCTTATCTTCAGACCAAATGCAGTCAGCAAAAATAGCGTGATTTTTATGAGAAATTGCCATAATTGGTATAACCATAGGCGTTTTAGTATGAGGATGAAGTCCCCACCAGCGTCCAATTTCGCTAAAATCGATAGGGGAGTTACCATTTACCAACTCACTCCAGAGATATTGTCTGCAAATTTCCTCGAAAATTTCACCCATATATTCGGAAATATGAGGTTCAATTCGGTTGTAGCAAAGCTCTGTTGCACCACGGGAGATAATCGAGTGGTTTTCGGGCACAAACCTGTACCAAAATCTAAACATATTATCTTCAATAGAATAAACTGTTTTTCTTGTCGTTTTTTCGCCGACAGGATTTTCTTTTTTTATGATGTTAAGAGCTATTAAATTCTTAATATAAGTTGCGCACACAGCGGTTTCTTCGCCGATTTTTGTCGAAATTTCTGACATTTTAGTGTGGCCATTGGCGATTGCAGAGATGATTGCGTTGTATACTGCTGGCTCGCGAATTTCCTGTTTTAGGATATTTGTAGGTTCTTCAAAGAGGAAAGATGTGGAATTTAAAAAGGTGTTTTTAATATTATTTTCAACTGAGAACCTGTCAGAAATTTGCAAAATATACTGAGGAGTTCCGCCGACCATGCCGTAAAGTATAGCCTTATTTGTGTGTGTAAAACCTTTCAGAAAATAGCAAACCTCTTTAAATTCAAAGGGGTTAATTTTAATTTGAGCAGTAAAGCGACCATATAACGGTGCTTTGTACGCAAACACATTGTCCTCCATATACGACATTGATGAGCCACATATTATCAAAAGTAGATTTGAATCTTCTTTATTTTTGTCAATTAAAAGCTGTAGGGTAGAGGCGAGGCTTTTTGAAGCCTTGGCAACATATGGATATTCATCTATTACAAAAACAATTTTTTCGTTTTGCGATAACTTAAAAATGCGGTCTATTGCACTTTGGAATGATGGAAAGGAAATATCCGTAATTGGATTGTTTTCAAAACTTAGAATGTTGCGACTGAGATTTTCTAGATTTTGTTTTTCATTAGTTTCAACACCTGTAAAATAGATGGCACGTTTATCAGAAATGAATTCGTTTATAAGCGCAGTCTTTCCGACTCTTCGTCTGCCATAAATAACAGCAAATTCAAACCTCTCGTTGCAGTATAGTTTTGTGAGCTCGTAAAGCTCTCTCTTCCTACCAAAAAACACTTTTCAATCACCCTCAATTTTTAGTGAATCTAAATTCACTAGTTTACGATTTACTAATTATACCACATATATCCAAAATGTAAATAGTAAAACATGATTTACTAAATCATGTTTTACTAATATATTAAACTCCTGTAAATACAGGTGTTTTTTCTCTAAAAATTGCCTATTTCGAGATGTTGAATGGGTGATTTTTTACGTTTTAAGGGTAGTTTTTGGGGTTTGCGTGGTTTTATACCTACTGCTTAACAGACCTTGCTTAGGGCTTAAATGAAAAGCCGAGAGAATGCATAAAAAGCTCCATTTCAGGGTGTGATTTTAGCCAAAATTAGCGATATGGCATCATAAGGCTCGTATTCTACGCATGACATGCCTTGAATATTTAGAATGAAATCATATAGGGGATAGTGCGAAACGCTGACAGAGAGCGTTTATTTCGGTCAAATTATAAGCTCTGACTTATTCAAAGAGCTGGATTGTATTAATTGGATAATTAGGAATAAAAAAATATCCTGCCGTTTGGCAGGATATTTTCTTAATTAATTATGCTTTGCTTTTTTTCGTGAAAGCTACGACTAGGGCAAGTGCGCCTAAAATCATTGAACTGTACAAGTATAGCATCAAGTTGCTTTCATCGCCCGTTTGAGGTAGGTCACCTAGAGGAACGTCGTCGTCTAGGATTACTAGTTCTTCTTCGGGAAGATCGCCCAGAGGAGTTTCTTCGTCAGGGATTTCGAAATCACCTAGTGGAGTTTCTTCATCCTCGATTGGAATTTCTGGCTCGTCGTCTTCTGGGTCTGGGTCGTCATCGTCGTCTGGGTCGTATGGATCTGGGTCATCACCGCCACCGCCGGGGTTTTCGTCGTTTGTTGCGTCGAATGTGTATTCTGCTTGATAATTAGCATCATCAAAGCTAATTGTGAATATTTCGTTTGCTAGAACATCGTCGCCGTTATAAACTACCAATGAATTGATGTCATAACCAGCAATTGTTGCTGTTTCGATGATACGGTATCTGCCTTCTGGAAGATCAGTGAAGCTTGCATGACCGCCGTTGCTTGTTGTTGATGTTACGATTGTGCCGTTAACTTCGTAATCGCTCCATGCACCAATATCATTTTGAACTTGTAGCTTGAAGGTTACACCGTTAAGTGGGAAATCGTTAGTTTGGTTATCATCTTGGTATGAATCCTCTTCAAACTTAGTGATCGAGATGTTACCAGTTGTATCGGAGTTTGTAGCTACGATTGTTGCATAGTAATCGCTTGTGTCTGTGTCAACTACAAAATCACCAACAAATTCGCCATCGTATGTGATTCCTTCAGGAGCATTCTTAAGTTCGAATGAATTTGGGTCATAACCGTTACCAGAGTAAACTTCTTTGATTTTGTAAGTGCCTTTTGGTAGGTTTACAAATTCGTAAGTTCCGTCGTTAACATTAACGTACTCTACGTCGTAATATTGTGAATCGACATCGGTTGTTGCGAAAGGTGCGGCAGGTATGCTACTATCATCATTTAACTTATAAAGTTCGAATGTTGCACCTAGGACTGGAGCGTTTGCTGAATCAATAACTGCAGGTGCTCCTGGTAGTGATTGAAGTTCAGGTGTATCGATGATACCTGTGAAATCATCTTCGTCAAATTTCTCGATTACGATTTTGCCGACGTAAGCTTCGTTTGTTGCAGTTGTGCTAATGAACATATCTTGGTAACTATCGCTTGCGATATCGATTACAAACTCATTTTCTACGGCATTTCCATCTTGATCTTCAAATGCTAAAGAGTCTTTGTCATAGCCATAAGCTGCATCAATTTCAACAATTTTATAAGTTCCGTTGATAAGGTTATCGAATACTGCAACACCGTTTGCGTTTGTTTCGACAATTGCTTTTTCACTAGTTGGTTTATTGTCTAGGTCGTGTACGTAGTATTCTTCGTAATTGTCTGAACTATTTAAAATCATAAGTTGGAATTCAGTAGTCCCGGTAATTACTTCGTCAGTTTCTACATCTTTCTTAGTTATTGTAATTCTACCAATGGGGTCTTTTTCATTTGTTGCGTTGTACTTCAAAGTTACTTGTTTATAATTTGTTGCATTAACAGGAATTTCAGTGATAGTAGCTCCAGCCGAATCAGTAACCTCTAATGTTTCTGCAATGTAGCCGTAAGGCGCTTTTGTTTCTTCAATAGTGTAGTTGCCTTCTGGTACAGATGAGAATTTGTAAAGACCAGGAGTTGTTGTATTTTCTACACTAGTGATAACTGTAGTTCCATCAGTTAATGTGAATTCAGCACCTGTAAGTGCGATTCCGTTTTTATCCTCTTTAGTTAATTCAATGTCAACAAGGATTTCATCGTTAGTTGCAACCAAAGCTAGTGGACTATCGTTGTGGTCTGCTGTGATTGTAACTTTGTAAGTTTTTGTTCCGTCTGCTTTTGTTTCATGAACTATTCCGCCACTGATCTCAAATGTTTTCGCATCATATCCTGATGGAGCTTTTGTTTCTTCTAGGATATAAGTTCCGACTGGGATGTCATTTAGATAATATTTGTCCTTAGAATAATCTAATGTGTCGTAAGCAGTAGTCACTTTGCTTCCGCTTGCGTCTGTTGGGTACAATGTGAACACGCCGTCAGTTGGCATAACCTTTGCTGAATCAGTTGCATTTGTTTTTGTCAATTCAATTGAACCAACTGATTTTTCGTTTGTTGCTGTGTAGATGAATGTGCCGCCATCGTAGTTGCCTTGGTGGATTTCAAATTTACCGTCGCTACCGATTTTATCCACATTATCAATTCCACCACTGAAAGTTGGATCATTTTCATATCCATCAGGAGCTTTGATCTCTACGAATTTGTATTGACCTTTTGGTAGGTTTGTGATAATTGGGATATTACCGTCAGCATCGGTTGTGAAGACATATTCGCCTGTTGGGTTTTCGACAAGGATATCTGTGTTTAGAGTTCCATCACCCTTGTAAACACTCTCAGCGAATACACCACCGTATCCTGCACGTTGAAGAACAAATTCTGCGCCTGCAAGACCTAGGTCTGTGTTGTCTGAACCGACTTTTTGAAGTCTTACATCAGCTTCAATCATTTCGTTTGTAGCTTTGTAAACTAGGTCTTTAGTCGTTGCGTTAATTACGATTCCATCATCTTTATTGAATGGTTTTGTGATGTTACCTTCGACAAGGTGCATTTCCAATGTTGTAGAGTCGTAAGCTGTTTCGCTAGCATCTTCTGATAACTTGTAAGTAGCATATGGAATTTCTGGGAATGTAGCCACACCATTTTGATCAGTGATTGCAGTGAAAACTTTGTTAGGCTCATCAACATTTGTCAATGTGAATTTAATTCCTGTGATAGTTGTAGCACTATCTATGGAATCTTTAAACTTTGTAATTACAACAGAACCTTTAGGTGTTGGATCACCTGCAATATAGCCATCTAAGTTTGAGACTTGAATAACCTGACTATCATCATGTCCTAAGCTGCCGTCGGTGTTTTTACTCATTAGATAAGCTAAGTTAGTGTATGAATCACCTGCAGGAGCGTAAACATCAAAGCTGAAGTCATACGCTATAATGTGACCGTTTACTTTGTTATCGATTTCGATATAAGCTTCGTAGTAGCCACCTTTGTTTACAGTGTAAGGTTCACCTTCAGCTGTGTTAAAACCAATAGCTTCCATTGATGCTTGAACTTCAAGTGGTGTTTGACCTAGATGCACAAGGTATGCTTCTAGTTGTGGGTTATTCTCAATTACATTATCATTGTGATCAACCATCTTGATTCCGTTTCCACCGAAAGTGCCAATGTTGATTACAATCTTTGTGTTATCAAAGATACCAACAATGATTTTGCCTTCAGTGTTAACGCTCATCGCAAGAATGCGTGCTTCAAACTGAGTATAAGTTTCGCCTTCGTCGTTTGCTACGAAAACATGTTCTGCAACACGTGTGCTGTTGGTTGTGCCGGTTGATATATAATCTCTATAAGTTACTCTAAATGAGCCATCTACATATTTTTGATTACCTTCTAAAGTATCAAGAATGAATGTATCAGTCATACCGGTAACATCTAGTTGATAACCAGCGCTGATTGTGTAAGAAATTTTACGAGAGTCGTCTACACCATCATTATCTGTGTCGTAGCTATGATTTTCGTCTAGCGTTCCGCTTTTGCTTAAAATTGGATCATTAGTTGGGGTTGGTTTTTCGGTTTTTAGTGCGTTTGTAGCGTTTAGCGTGATATCCGCGAAACTATCTGTTGGCACTGTGAAAACATAACCTGTTTTGCCATCGATTGTTTCTTTGGTTAGTTCAATGTCAGTGTTAGTGAATTTTAAGGTATCTTTATCGTATGCAGCGTTAGTTTGCGTTGTTTCTACGACAAAATAAGAATTGCCTTTTTTGATGTCGTTAAGCTGACAACCACCAACAACATTTTGTTTATCGCCTAAAGTATAGTCTCCTTCTGATTCTGTGACTTCCCAAATTTCAAAAACTGTGTGAGAAGTTAGAGGAGTACCATCTTCACCAAATTTTAGAATTTTTAGGTCGATTTGTGGGTCGTTGTAGGCTGTGAACTGTAAATCTGTGCTTGTTAAGTCATCTTCTTTGACTATGAAATAGAACCAACCGTCATTACCATTTCTTAACTCAAGAGGATTTTCATCTGTAATTTCAAATCTTATTGTTTCTTTCAGATATCCATCAGCAGCAACGCTTTCACGAATTCTGTATGAATTTGGAACCAAGTTTCTGATTTCGTTTTTATTTGCTGTTGGATCGATATCTACTGTCTGATAATATTGATAAACACCAGTTGTGTTTAAATATTGTACTTCAAATGTTGTTTCTCCTTGAATAGCAACGTCAGTGTCTGAATCTTTTTTCTCCAGAGTAACATTAATTGAAGGTGGAAGCTCGTTCAGTGCATCTAGAGATATAGCACAACCAGTTGTTATCTCGATGTAATATGCACCTTCTTCTCCTATGACTGGATCTAGAATAGAATCGTTTTCTACAAAAGTCTTAGACGCAGAGTTGTATTTTCCGAAAGTCAGAGATGTTGGGTCATATCTTCCGTAGGAGCTTATTTCTCTTAGAATATATCGCCCGTTTGGGATGTTATCAAAAGTCTTGTGACCTTGACCTGTTGTCCATGTGTTTTCGTAAACAATACTCGAATCAGTTACAGATGTAAGAGTAAATTTAACTTCACCATTATAGCTGATATTTGTTGTTGTATCTGTGTAATGGTCGTATGCATACTTGACAATTTTTAGATCGCCATGAGGCTTAGGTGGGTTGACTGCTGTAATATTATTTTGACTATCAGCTGCAATTTCAATATAAAATTTGCCATCGCGTTCGGTAATTAACCCTGCCGCAGCATAAAGCTCAAGCGCATCACCATCATAGTCAGGGTGTGAAGCTGTTTCTCTAATCTCATAAGTTCCAGCAGCTACACCTACGAAGTGTAAAGTTTGAGTGCTTTCATAATAATTAGATGTGTATAGCGCTTTGTCGCCTTCTTTGGCATCCTCAGCAAACAAACTAAACTCAGTTCCTTTAGGCAGTTTGTTACCTGTGACTGTAACATTTCCTTCGATGTCAGTTGTTACACTATCTACTTTAGTAATTGTGATGTCGCCTTCTCCGGTGTACGTATTTTCTGCATAAACTGTAATCTTGTCACCGTGTGCAATTATGATTTCAAATTGATTACTAGTTCCGTTGCCACCAGATACGATTTCACTAAAACCAGTTTCAGTAGATAAAATCTCAGTACTAGTTCCATTTGCGTTTTCTATCTTTATTTTTGTTATTTTTAGCGTGTGCGGATTGTAGCCTTCAGCAGGGGTTATCTCACGAATGATAAAATCTCTTGGGTTAAGTATGTTGTAACCAGCTTTTCCGTTTTCATCAGTTGTGAGAGTTACAGATGTGGGAGCCCCGCTAGTCTCAAAGAGTTGAAAAGTGACACCTTGAAGATACTTAGTATTATTGCCATCGGCGTCAACACCCGTTTTCTCGATTTTAATATAGGTGTGTGCTGCATTAGTCGCTTCGTAGCTTAGTATTGTACCGTTTGCAATTGTAATTTGGTAATACACTTGACCGTTAGTAACAACTTTCGTTGTACCCAAGGTACCGATTTCAGCGCCAAGCGTAATGGTGCCACTCTCATCAGTTGTTGAAGGATGTCTGATCACAAGTGTTGAAATATCATATCTATCAACAGCATCTGTTTCAGAAATCCAATATGTGCCAGGTGTTACAGTGGTTGAACCGCTGAATTCTGGACCATATACAGTAAATGTGCCTGCTTCATCACGAGTGTACAATTGGAATTTAGTACCGCTAGTCAAACTCACGGTTGAATCATTTGCATCAGTTTTAGTAATGCTAATGCTACCCATAGGTATCTTTGTGTTAGTAGCGGTGTATTCTATAGTTGTTTCGTCATCGGCAGCAGCCTCTTCTGTGACTTCGATGTAGTATTTACCATCCACTAAAGTTAGTCCAGTAATTCCAAGAGAACGAGGGTTATAGTCATCAGCGGCTTCTGTTTCGTTTACTTCGTATTCACCGACTAGTACATGTTCAAAAACAAGTTTTTTGCTTTCTGCATCATATTTGCTAGTGTATTTTACTACACCTTCTTGAGAAAGTGTAAGTACTGTGTCTCTTGCGACTTCGTCAGTTCCTTCACCTGTTTTTGTGAATTCAATTCTTGCGCCAGGTTTATTTTCATCAGGAATGTCAAATTCTAGAGTGATATCAAATTCTGATAGTGTAGTATCTTCTTTATCTTCTTCAAGGCTGGTAAAGTCTGCTTCACCACCTATGTAGAAGCCACCGTTTCGTCCAGTTCTTCCTTCAATTCCTTCAACTGCGACAAAGTGGATGTAACTATCGCCATTTTCGGGTTGGATTAGCGCCCATTTACCAAGTAAGAGACCATCGTCTTTTAGCTCTTTGTATCCAACAGCTGTTGCTGATTCTACTTTTTTTGCACCAGAAAATTCAATTCCGTTAGTTGGTACTTCAAATCTGAAATAATCACCAGCATAAATTTTCTCAGCTTGGGGACTTGGTGTAGTGGCGTTGCCGTCATCGTTAACATCCCAACTGATATAGAAAGCTATGGGGTCGCCATCTTCTAGTTGTGCGACAGTCTCGTCTTCTGTAAAATTAATTATGTTGCCGTTGTTATCAAATGTTGCTGTACCAATTTGAGCATCAAAGCTGAGTAGAGGACTATTGCTTACAGTTGTTGCATAGCGCAAATCAACAGTGTCATATGTCCACTTAACAGTTAGATCAAGCTCAGTATTTTCTATGAAGCTTGTAGGAAGGTTTGTGTATTCAGTGCCATCGTCTACATAAGCACCAACGTAATGTCTGCTACTAGGAGCGTTGTTATTGATGGCGTCCTTAAGCACTTCCTTAAATATATCAGAGTAAGTCACGTTACCGTCAGCATCTGTTGTAACTTCGTTTTCAAATTCGAAATCGCCATCGCCATCGAAATCGATGTTGATTTCAATATCATATCCGATATTAGCAACTGGTAGTTCACCATTTAATAGGTTTAGTCCCGCAAAACTTAATTGTGGAACAGACGCTACTGCGCCATCTTGCAATGGAAGTGATGAAGTTCCGTCACCCTCTTCTTTTGGTGGGTCGACTGGATCTGCAGGGTCAGCAGGGTCGGCAGGATCTGCAGGGTCAGCAGGATCTGCAGGGTCAGCAGGATCTGCAGGATCTGCAGGGTCAGCAGGATCTGCAGGATCAGTTGGATCTGCAGGGTCAGCAGGATCTGCAGGGTC
>CAYJLH010000080.1:0-9587 GCA_964370925.1 uncultured Oscillospiraceae bacterium
ATTTTTTCCTTCAATTATTTTTTCCTTCAATTATTTTTTCCTTCAATTATTTTTTGTCGCCGTTGGCGAAGGGCATTTCGCTTGTTACGACAAGCGCCCAAGGCTCCGCCTTTGGATACCGAAATTTTTTGAAAAAAATTTAGTAAAATTTTTGTTTTTTGGGTTTAACTCTTTATTTTAGTATTGTGAGTCATTTGAAGTTTCAACTTCCGAAGGTTTTAGTAATGCAATTCCATTACCAACGCCAATTCTATCAGCTCCAACCGCAATCATTTTCATTGCATCTTCATTTGTACGAATTCCACCACTAGCCTTTACAAGAGCTTTGCCCTTAACTGTTTCTTTCATCAGTTTAACATCTTCGACAGTCGCTCCACCTGTTCCAAAACCTGTAGAAGTCTTTACAAAAGCCGCTCCACCAGCCACAGAAAGCTCACAAGCTTTAACTTTTTCTTCGTCAGTCAAATAGCAAGTTTCAATTATAACCTTAACTGTCGCAGGCTTAGACGCCTCAACAACCGCCCTAATATCTGCCTCAACTATATCATATTCCTTGTCCTTCAATGCACCAACATTGATTACCATATCAACTTCTTGCGCTCCATTCTTAACAGCCTCAGACGCCTCAAATGCTTTCGCAGATGTCATCATCGCACCAAGTGGAAATCCAACAACACAGCAAACCAAAACTTCACTTCCAGCAAGTTCCTTAGCCACCGTAGGCACAAAGCATGTGTTTACGCAAACTGATGCAAAATTGTGCTCCCTAGCCTCCTTGCAGTATTTAATTATTGCCGCTCTACTTGAGTCAGCTTTTAACATTGTATGGTCAATCATTCTTTCCAGTTTCATAGTAAATCCTCCGTTGTAATTTATAAAATTCTTGTTACAATATTACCATATTTCTTCAATTTTGTAAACAGCTACACTCCAACACACACAGCAATCTCAATTAGCCTATACTACAATTTTTATGATTAGGTTTTATCCGATTTGTCGATGTCATTAAATTACACTTACATGTAATTTTATACCATATGTTCGATTTTTACTGGAAAATATGTATAATTCCATCATATTACATTTATCTATTTTAACAATTAGTTTATCATAATATATTAAAATTATACAATACGATTATACGATTTTGATACAATCGACAGAATTCGACATATTTCATATATACATATTGCACATTTTGTAAAATAGATGTATACTAAGCATGTAAATTACATTTTTTACGTAGGTGGAATTCAGTAGCGCTATTCTGAACCACAATATAAACAGAAGGGAGAAATGTATTTATGAAACATGGGCTAAAATTCGTGAATTTTGTCTTATTGATGAGTGTTATAATGTCTTTGTTACCAAGTTCATTTGTGACGGCTAAAGCAAATGAAGTTATAACAATTGGGTATTCAACAATCAATTCAAATTTCATTGAAAACCCAGACAGCATAAACTCAAAAGGCTATGGTTACGATATCTTAAAGAAGATGGAGGAATATGGAGATATCGAATTTGAGTTTGTACCGATTGACGACAGCATAGTAAGTGCCGTTGAAAACAAGGAGGTCGATTTGGCAGGTTTTTCTTTACATAGCAAAGAGAGAGAAGCGAGAGTACTGTTTTCAGAAACTCCTTTGTCAAAATCTTTTTCTGTTCTTGTAACAAACGACCAAAACGCATTATACGCCGATCCAAAAAGCATGAATGGCAAAACTGTCGCTACATATCCTGATAATGTTGCTCAGGCAAATTTCGAAAATTATTGCAAAGAAAACGGAATTTCGGTCAACTACGTTTACGGAACTAACGACGATTACCTCAAAATGGATGCAGACTATTATATCACATATTCCCAGCACAGGGACGTTGAAGGTATGAAAAATGTTCTAAATCTCGGGGTTCATTATGTCTACATGATATCGCATTATGATAATTCCGAACTCATGGATAGGCTTGCGGGAATATTTTATAACATGATTTCAACGGAGGGAAATATAACACTTGAGCTTGAAGAAAAATACGCTGCAAACGAGCTTCAGTTGAACCACAGAACACTAACACCCAGTGAAGTTGCAAACCTTGTTCGAAGACCCCTTGAGGTTGGTTACATATCTGATTATCAGCCCATTTCATACACTAACTCAGAGGGCAATCCTGACGGGGCAATGATTGAAACGATGAATTTACTAGCGGAAACCTATAATTTCGAGGTTAACTATCATCCATACAGCATAAAAGACCCACCGGAAAACCACGAAAATTTTTACATTTTAGTGTCCCTTTATGGCGACAGGGAGCACAGCTCAGCGCATTATGACGTCACTGATTCTTACTATGAAATTCCAATGTTTGCGCAAGTTCCATTGGACTTACATAGGATAAGTTCAGATTTTAATGAAATGATGCAAACCCCAAAAACAATAGGTTCGCTCAAATATATTTCTGTAGATATAAACTCCACTTTACCGGAAGCTGAAATTGTTTACTACGACCTGTGGAGTGATGTGTTAGACGACTTTGAAGCTGGAAAAATTGACGCAGTGGTATCGACAGAAAACGCCACCACATATGCAGAGCAATACCTTGACGAAATGGACAGAACAACTGTTCACACCGACTTCACTATTCCTATGCGGTTTTTCATTTCTAAGGAAATTTCGGAAATTTATACGCCAATTTTCAATGTTATGCTAGATAATTTTAGTGAATCTGAATACAGAGGCATTTTGAGTAGGCACGAAAGCCAATTTTATCCAGAATCTTCTTTCGCTGAATTCGTCAGTCAATATTGGTATTATTTTGCAATTGGTGTAATAACTTTTGTTGCGATTTTAGTTGGAATTGGTTATAGAAACCAAAAAGAAAAGCAAAGAGCACTCAAAAAAGCTTATAACACAGATGCACTTACAGGGCTTATGGCTATACACAAATTCAGAGAAACTGTCGACGATGTTTTACAAGATGCAAAGCCCAGTGAGTATGAAATTATATCATTAGACGTTGACATGTTTAAGACCATCAACACACATTACAGCAACGAAAGAGGAACAAATGTCATCATCGCAATAGGCGACGCTTTGAAGGTTATTTTCAAAGACACTCCGGCATACTTATCCAGAAGAACTGCCGACCAATTTTTGATATTGCGTCCGGCAGGCATCGGTGGATCTATGCGAGAGATGTATAACTACGAAATTTTGCCCAAAGTCAGAGATGCACTTGGTGACAAGTATAATTTTTCCATGTCATTTGGCAATGTTATCATTGAAAATACGAAAGAAAAGGGTGTTTCTGCCATCGGTCAAGCAGATAATGCAAGAATAATTGGAAAGAAAAAACACGAAACCACTTTCACAACATTTGATAATAACATGAAGAAAATGTATGATAATAGGATTAACTTAACATTTCGAATGGAACAGGCTCTGAAAGACAGGGAATTCAGAGTGGTGTATCAACCGAAAGTAGACTTCAAAACACTGCGCATAGGCGGTGCTGAGGCTTTGGTTCGTTGGAAACCAAAACTCGGCGATACAATTTACCCCGATGAATTTATTCCTGTTTTTGAGGAAAACGGGTTTATAACCGAGCTTGATATGTATGTGCTAGAAGATGTTTGCAAATTTGTAAGACAGAATTCCAAGAAGATGGAAATTCCAAGAATTTCGGTCAACTTATCCGCTTTCACCATCTTTGGTGATGAAATCATAAGTAAAATTACAAATATCATATCAACATATGAAATCAAACCTGAGGAAATTGAGCTTGAAATCACTGAAAGCGCAATAGTTGGTGACGAGGACACATTCCTTCTCAAAGTGGAACAATTGAGAAAAATTGGATTTCCAATTTCAATTGACGACTTCGGTGCAGGTGTTTCATCTCTGAACAGACTGAGTTCAGTTGACGCTGATGTTTTAAAGCTGGACAAAGAATTTTTCAAACTCAAAAATCAGAGCGGAAAGAGCAGTAAAATTGTTGCCGATGTTATAAAAATGGCAAAAAACCTCAATATGATGGTTGTCGCAGAGGGTGTTGAAACTTTTGCGCAAGCTGTTTGGTTAAAAGGCATCGACTGCGACTATGCACAGGGATTTTTCTTTGAAAGACCACTTGAACAAGAAGCTTTTGAAGAGATTTTGCTAAACAAAAAAGCATACGAAATAAAAGTGCGATAAAGCTATAAAACTGAGTGTTTTTTTACACTCAGTTTTTAAATGTTGTAATTCGATTAGTTTAGTGGTACAATACTATAGTAATATGAAAAATCATGTGCTCGGAATGAAAGGATGAATTTGATGAATTCTATCGAAAATATCGGCGCGCCTTTGATTGACAGTAGATTTAACATTATGAGTTATGAGCAATACAAAAAAGATTTAAAAACCAAGAAATTCACTAAAATGTGCATGAACGAGATTATTAATGCTGATATCATGATTGCAACTTTCGGTGAGGAGAAGTATTTCAAATCCAGCTCTGAAATTTTAGGGGCAGGCAATGTCGCATACCAGCAAATGGGTCTGGACAAAATTATATATGTATATGTAAATACTTATAAAAACTTCATGGCAGTAGCCAACGATGATATGAGCGATGAAGATTTTTTAAAGCTCATGAAGGGCTTTCATGAACAGTATGAGTTAATAACGTCGCAACAGACAGGCCTTGCTGGAATTTCCCGTTTTATTTTGGCATTTGGGGATAATTTAATCGACCAAGTCAAGAGCGCCTGCTATATGAATAGTCATCTTCAAAATAATTTCATCGTTGCAACAGACGAGAGGGAAAGACTTGCCGCAAAAACTGAGAAAAACCTCGAGTTATTTGACTTGCTTAACTACGCTATAAATAACGATAAGGTCATCCCTTATTATCAGGGCATTTATAATAATGAAGAGGAAAAAATCACAAAATACGAAGCATTGATGCGTATTGCCGATAAAGACGGTAAAATTTACCCTCCCGGAATGTTCTTAGATGCCGCAAAAGTGCTTAAGCTATACTTGCCAATTAGCAAGATTATGATTAACAAGGCCCTCAAAGATTTCGAACACAAAAATTGTGAACTGGGCATAAATATTTCACTTTTTGATATTCAATCTGAAGAGTTTAAAAAGTGGTTTATCCAAAGATTAAAAGCACATCCCGACCCAAGCAAGGTTATTGTTGAGTTTGTCGAGACTGAAAACTATAATGATAACCAAGATCAAGTTGTCAACTTTTTGGTTGAAATTAGAAAACTCGGTTGTAAAATCGCTGTCGATGATTTCGGCGTAGGCTTTGCCACATATACATCCATTGTTTCGCTAAAGCCTGATATAATCAAAATTGACGGGGATATCATCAAAAACTTAAAGCAAAATAGCGAAAATAAAATTATTTTGGATTCTATTTGCTATATGGCAAAGCTAATTGGGTCGAAAATCGTTGCTGAATTCGTTGAAACAAAGGATATTCAGGATATTTTAGTCTCGAGATTCGTTGAATTTTCTCAGGGTTATTACTTCGCTAAACCTCAGCCATTAGAAGAGCTTAATGTTGAATAGCATACAAAAAGTGGAGCTGTCGCAATGCACAGCCCCACTTTTTGCTTTTCATCCTTTAAGCACTAAATATTGGTGTATCCCATGAGAAATTCATCAATCTCTTTTGCACATTTAATTCCATCTGCCACCGCCCAAACAACAAGTGACTGGCCTCTTTTCATGTCGCCGCATGAAAAGACCTTCTCTAAATCTGTTTTGAAAGAGGTATCAGCTTTTTTAGGTACAGAAATATTCTCCGCTACATAGTCCTCATATCCGACAAAGCCAGCTGCGATTAAAAGTAAATCCGCGTCAAATCTTTGTTCAGAACCCTCAATTTGGCATAACTTTCCGTCTTTGAACTCAACTTTTACAGTTATAACAGCGGTCAATTTTCCATCTTCTGCGATTATTTCTTTAATTGTAGTTTGATAAATTCTCGGGTCATTTCCAAAAACTTCAATCGCTTCTTGCTGACCATAATCTGTCACGCAGACTTTTGGCCACTCCGGCCATGGATTTGACTCAGTACGCTCATCTGGAGCTTTGGGCATCATTTCAATTTGCACAACAGATTTTGCGCCATGTCGAATTGATGTGCCAACGCAGTCATTTCCTGTGTCACCACCACCCAAAACAATGACATTTTTGTCTTTAGCAGAGATATAATTCCCATCAGTTAGCTTGCTGTTTAGCAGGCTTTTTGTTGTGCTGGTCAAAAAGTCGACCGCAAAATAAACTCCCTCGGTGTTTCTGTTCGCAAGTTCCAAGTCACGTGCTTTTTTCGCACCACAACAGAGGACAACAGCATCAAAATCACATTCTAATTCTTCTAAGCTCAAATTTTTTCCGAAATCTTTGTTTGCAATAAACTCAATTCCCTCGTCAGACATGAGCTTAATACGTCTTTCGATTACTTTTTTATCAAGCTTCATATTTGGAATTCCATACATCAAAAGTCCGCCAAATCTGTCGTCACGCTCAAAAACCGTAACATTATGCCCTCTTTTATTCAGTCTATCCGCAACTGCAAGTCCAGCAGGGCCAGAACCAATAATCGCTATGTTTTTATCACTGCGAACCTTGGGAGGTCTTGGATTCATGAAGCCGTTTTTGTATCCTTGTTCAATCAAAAACAGCTCATTATCTCTAATCGTAACGGAATCGCCGTCCATGCCGTTAATACACGCTTTTTCGCATAGGGCAGGGCAGACACGGCCTGTAAATTCTGGAAAACAGCTGGTTTTAAGCAGTCTAAAAAGCCCATGCATATAGTTGTCGTTATAAATTTCGTCATTCCATTCGGGAATGAGGTTGTTTAGAGGACAACCTGTCACCATTCCAGAAAGCTCCAAAGCCGAACCGCAAAAGGGAACTGCGCAGTTCATGCAACGCGCACCTTGCTTTTTTCTTTCCTCTTCGTCATTTATCATGTAAAATTCATCGAAATTTTTAATACGCTCTTTGACAGGAATTCGCTGGTTAGCCTTTCTGTCATAGTCTAAAAATCCTGTAGGTTTACCCATCTCTTTCCCTCCTTATTTCTTCAGTGATTTTGTAAATGCTTCCATAACGGCTTTATCATGTGATAGACCTTTTTCTTCAAATTCACTGATAGATTTAAGCATTTTTGCGTAGTCATTTGGTATGATTTTCTTGAAATTGGGCAAGTATTTATCAAAATCAGCCAATATTCGCTTTGCCAATCTCGAACCTGTTTCATCCATGTGTTTTGTGATTAACTCACTTAGTTCAACTATATCCGCGCGCTCTGTAAGCTCGTTCATGCTAACAAATTCCTTGTTGAGTTTGAGGTATAAATCACGCTTCATATCAAGGACATATGCAATTCCTCCGCTCATACCAGCAGCAAAGTTTTTGCCTGTCTCACCTAAAATAACAGCCTTACCACCTGTCATATATTCAAGTCCATGGTCGCCACAACCCTCGGCAACAGCAGTTGCGCCCGAGTTTCTAACCATAAAACGCTCACCGGCAATTCCGTTAATATAACTCTCACCCGAAGTTGCACCATAAAATGCAACATTACCGATTATGATATTTTCCTCGGCTTCAAATGTACTTGCTTTTGGAGGATAAACGACAATTTTACCACCCGACAAACCTTTACCCATATAGTCGTTGGCATCACCTTCAAGTTTCATGGTCATTCCTTTGGGAATAAATGCGCCAAATGACTGCCCAACACCGCCATAACACTCAACAACATAGGTATCTTCTTCAAGTTTTGTTCCGTGTTTTAGTGTAATTTCAGAGCCAAGGATTGTTCCAACAGTTCTGTCTGTACTTGAAATTTCAATTTTTTCTGTATGTTTTACGCCATTTTTTATGGCATTTTTGAATTTTTTCAGCAAAATTGTTTCGTCTATTGTTTCATTTAATTTAAAATCAAAAGCATTTTCGGGCTTAAAGGTTTTCTCTTCACAGCCTGCATATGTGTCTGAAATAATCGCACTCATGTCGACAAGGCTTGCCCTTTTCGTTGCTTGTTTATCACGAACTTTTATAAGGTCAGTTCTGCCTGTCAATTCATCCATGGTTTTAATACCGAGTTTTGCCATAATTTCACGCACTTCCTCAGCAATAAATCTCATGAAGTTCATGACATATTCTGGTTTTCCTCTAAACCTTTTGCGTAAAGTTTCATTTTGAGTTGCTATACCCACAGGGCAAGTGTCGAGATTACAAACTCTCATCATCATGCATCCCATAGTGACCAGCGGAGCAGTCGCAAACCCGAACTCCTCAGCACCCAAAATCGAAGCAATCGCAACATCACGGCCACTCATAAGTTTACCATCGGTTTCTATGACAACGCTGGAGCGAAGTCCATTTTGAATAAGTGTTTGATGAGTTTCCGCAAGCCCAAGTTCCCAAGGAAGTCCCGCATCCAAGATGGAACTTAGTGGGGAAGCGCCTGTTCCTCCATCATATCCAGAGATTAGAATAACAGATGCACCAGCTTTCGCAACACCTGATGCAATTGTTCCAACACCTGCTTCGGAAACAAGTTTAACAGAAATCCTTGCAGCTCTGTTTGAATTTTTGAGGTCATAAATTAACTGTGCCAAGTCCTCAATTGAGTAAATATCGTGGTGTGGGGGAGGGGAGATTAGCGAAACACCAGGGGTGGAATGGCGAGTTTTTGCAATCCAAGGATAGACTTTTCCGCCGGGTAGGTGACCACCCTCACCGGGTTTTGCACCCTGAGCCATTTTTATTTGAATTTCTCTAGCCGAAAGTAGATATTCACTTGTGACACCAAATCGACCGGAGGCAACTTGCTTAATTGCTGAATTTCGCTCAGTTCCAAGTCTATCGGCCTCTTCACCGCCCTCACCTGAGTTTGATTTTGCTCCAAGCTTGTTCATTGCTATCGCCATGCATTCATGGGATTCTTTTGAGATAGAGCCGTATGACATAGCGCCTGTTTTAAATCTTTTGACGATTTCATCGACAGACTCGACTTCATCAATTGAAATCGCGGTTGCATCGTCAAATTTGAAGTCCAAAAGTCCACGCAAAGTATGTGGTTTTTGAATATCATCAACCATCGCAGAATACTCTTTAAATCTGCCGTAATCTCCGCGTTGAGTTGCCTGTTGAAGTGCAATTATAACTTGTGGGTTATACATATGTTCTTCTTTGTCTTCACCCGTGCGAAGTTTTAAGAAACCTGTGCTATCAAGAGTATTGTCAACTCCAAGCCCTAATGGGTCGAAAGCATGAGAGTGTTTAAACTCAACTCCCTCAGCTATTTCTTCCATGCCAATACCCTCAACACGGCTTACAGTGTTTGTGAAATATTTGTCTATAACTTTTGAGCTAATTCCAACAGCTTCAAAAATTTTAGCAGATTGATAAGATTGAATTACAGAAATACCCATCTTAGCCGAAACCTTGACTATACCATGTAAAATTGCGTGGTTATAGTCCTCAATCGCTGTGTAGGGGTCTTTGTCTAGGATTTTCTTATCTATCAATTCCTCTATGCATTCATGCGCGAGATATGGGTTAATCGCAGATGCA
>CAYJLH010000081.1:0-9225 GCA_964370925.1 uncultured Oscillospiraceae bacterium
CCCTCACACTCCCACTCCTTCCGAAAATCGGAAAATTTACTTTTGTCTACAGCCTGAGGCTGCAACTAAAAAGTTGCAGCCCTTAATTAATCACCTATTATTTGTCGTCGTCATCATCGCTACTATCGTCGTCGTTATCGTCATCATCGTCATTACTATCACTGTCGTCAGCATCGTCATCGCTATCATCATTACTGTCATCAGCATCGTCGTCATTGCTGTCGTCTGAATCATCTTGGATGTCGTCGTTGTCGTCAATATCATCTTGAATATCGTCTATATCATCGTTGTCATCATCGACAATATCATCACTATTGTCATCAACACTATCGTCAGCATCGTCGTCGTTATCGTCATTATCATCGTCAACATCATTTGCTTCGTTGTCATCGTCATCGTCGTCTCCGTCGTCATCTTCATCGTCATAATCGACATAAGGCGTTGTTGGTGTGACAACATCTACAGGTACATTTGGAGTTGGGTTGACTATTATTATGTCATCATCGTTGTCGTCATTATCATCGTCGGTATCATTTGTATCGTCATTGTCGTCGTCATCGTCAGAAGATTGAATTGCTTCTGTAGAAAAGTTTACCACTGTCTTATTTGAAGCATCGATATCAAATTCATATTCAAATTCTGCTGTTTTGAATTCAACTTCATAAACTAAGATGCCGTTTTCTAAATCAAAGTCTACGCTAATATTTCCGATAACATCCGATTGTGAAATTCCGGCGCTCGCCAATGCTGTTGTAATTGCGGCATCTGTGCCGATATAATCTCCTTGGCTGGGTGTTCCTGTTGTTACAACTTCGCTTGGTGTGTTAACAGGATTGCTTGCTAAAAGGTTTAACTCGTTGACTGAAAGATTTGCTAAAATTTCTGTGCTAAGCGCAGGATTTGAGCTTGTGATTTGGTTAACAAGCGCTGCCTTACCTGTTGAAATATCGTAATTTTCCTTAATTTGGCTTACTTCCGGAACTTCTTCGCTGATATGTTGTGATAAAATCGAAGCTTCTACAGATGAAGCTGTTAAAACTGAATTAACTTCTGTTGTAACTTTTTCTTGTAGCTCAACAGCACGTGCCTTGTCGGCATCTTCAACTGTTATGAGAATTGAGTTTGAAGAGTCGTCAATATATCCCTGTTGTATCATTGAAAATAATAGTGCATCGACTGCTATATCAAGCTCTGCATTGTCTATATCAATGTTTTCGACTATTTTTTCTGCGTCGTCATTTCGTGGAACTAAGTCGATTACATTCTGCTCAGCATCAAGCTGCATCTCAACACTTGGGTTTACATCGAATGAAACCACACTCGCGACTTCTGCCGGATTAACATTGGGCATGAGCATGGATCTTCCAAATGCTATACCCCCGATTACAACTGCAACCGCCGCCGCAATTGAAAAATATCGTTTAAAGTTTATGGGTTTAGGCTGATTATAATCTCTTGAAAAACTCTTTGCATCATCACAACGAGCTAAAATGTTATCTAAAACATCAGGAGTATGAGCCTCAACTGCTTTTTTTAATTTTTGTTCTAATTCATAATCGGTCATTATGCGTCAGCTCCCTCTATAAAATTTCTCAGTTTCTTAAGCGCTCTGCTGTACTTCGATAAAACGGTTGACGGTCTGATATCAAGAAGCGTTGCAATTTCACGGTGCTTTAATCCGGCAACCGCGTGAAGCATGACGATTTGCCTTTCGTCTTCTGCAAGAATAGTCAGAGCTTTATTCAAAATCTCCCTATCCTCGGCAGTTACCCTGTCATCTGGCGCAGGAATTGCTGCCCATTGTTCGGGTTCTAAATCGTCAGTTTTCTTGTGATCTCTGAGTTTCATAAGAGAGAGATTTTTTGCAATCGTGAGTACCCAAGACATCGCAGAGCCTTTAGGCTGATATTTTTCTGCGGATGCCCAAGCCCTCAAATATGTTTCCTGTAACACATCCTCAGCGTCATAAGCATTTTTTAGTATTGACAGAGAATAACCATAAACAGCGGATCGAGTTTTGTTATAAAATTCTGCGAGTTTCTCCTTGTCACCTGCTGCCATACCAAGGACTAACCCCTGTAGAGCTTTATCAACACGGTCATCTGTTTCCGTCATTAATAGGAAAGTTATCACTTAAATTCCTCCTGTCATATAAGTAATGCATAAACACTGTGTTTTATTGCATGAAAATCAAAAAAATTTTAAATTATTTTTTCGTGATAAATTTTTGAGCTGATTTTTGGAGTTTTGAGGGCATTTTAGCCCAAAACTTCTCCGATTGTATATTCATAGTTGATTGCCAAATTAGCGCCGTCGTATGTTCCATCGACCTTTGACAATGTGCGCTCATATTCTTCACTGCCGACTTCGTATGGGAAAGGTTGGTAGTCGTTGTATGAAGTTGTTGAGCTGATTTGGCAAGGGATTTCCTCGCGGTCGTAGAGCGAAATTGTTCCGTCGACATCACGCATAACTGTGATTTTTGCGATTATTGTATCATAATCACGTGGATGGGTGTTTCCGCCGAAAGACCAGTTTCCAAGACTATAATATATGTATCCATCGTTATACTCTTCAATTTCTTGTAAAGTATGCGTATGTGAGCCGTAAACAATGTGCGCACCGGCGTCTATAGCTGCCCTGCCTTGGGTGTACTGAGTTTTATTTGGAGTGTATGAACCCTCGTCGCCCCAGTGGATAGCGGCAATTATAAGCTCAGCGCCCTCTTCTTTAAGAGCTGTAACTCCGTCGATTACATCCTGAGTTGAACCAAAACTAACAGCATAAACACCGACTGTAAGTCCGCTTTCGGTTTCGTAAATCGTATATTCGTCACGACCGGCATATGCAACACCAACTGCGTCAAGTGCGGCCTTTGTGTCCGCATACCCCTCTTCGCCGTAATCCAAAACATGGTTGTTGCCCAATGAGGCAAACTCAACGCTTCCCTCTGAGAATACTTTAGCATGTTCTGGCGGAGCTTTAAAGAGGAAAGATTTGTTAGAAGCATCGGTTGACTCTGTTAATGCACATTCAAGGTTTGCCAATGTGAAGTCATCATCATTGAAATATTCTATAGTTTTTGCAAAAGCATAGCCATAGTCGTCGCCCATTCTATTTTCATAAGAATGCTCTGTACCCTGTCTGTAAGCATCACTTGCTATGGTGTTATCTCCGACCATAGTTATTTCGAAAAACTCAGGTGTTGGCTCTGGTGTAGGCGTTGGAGTGGGAGTTGGGGGTGGTGTTGGCACAATTGAGGTCGAGGCTTCAGTAGTTGTTGGCGGTGGAGTTTGGTTTATTTCAGCTTCGGGCGAAGTTCCGTTTGAATAAACACTCAATACGCAAACAGTTGTCACAAGTATAATGCTAACACCGCGTAAAAATTTCGAAATACCTCTGTTTTTCTTTCTTTTATTCATAAAATGCTCCTATTCAGCTGAGTTCATGCTCAAATATGCGTTGATAAATCCATCTAAATCGCCATCCATAACGGCGTTAATATTTCCGTTTTCAAAATTCGTTCTGTGGTCTTTTGCCAGTGTGTATGGCATGAAAACATAGGACCTAATTTGACTGCCCCATTCGATTTTCATTTGAACGCCTTTGATGTCGGAAATTTTTTCTGCATGTTGTTGCATCTTAACTTCCGCAAGCTTTGACCTTAGCATACGCATGGCATATTCCCTGTTTTGGTGCTGACTGCGCTCTGTCTGACAGGCGACAACAATTCCCGATGGGATATGCGTAATTCTTATAGCAGATTCAGTTTTATTAACGTGCTGACCACCGGCACCTGACGAGCGATAGGTGTCAACTCTGAGGTCTTCGGACTTAAGCTCTATAGACTCGTCGTCCTGTATATCAGGCATAACTTCAAGCGCTGCAAAGCTTGTGTGTCGTCTTCCGGAAGAGTCGAAAGGTGAAATTCTAACCAAACGGTGAACACCGTTTTCACTTTTTAAATAACCATAAGCATTTTCGCCTTCGATTAGTACAGTTGCAGATTTCATGCCAGCTTCTTCGCCGTCGAGATAGTCTAAAGTTTTGAAAGAAAAACCGTGTCGCTCCGCCCAGCGCATATACATTCTAAACAGCATTTGCGCCCAATCCTGAGCCTCAGAACCACCAGCGCCTGCGTGGAAGCTGATGATTGCGTTGTTATTGTCATATTCTCCCGATAAGAGAGTTGCAAGTCTTGTCTCTTCTAGTTTTGTTTCAAAAGCTGAGAAGTCTGATTTCAGCTCATCGAGCATACTGTCGTCACCCTCATCAAGCGCCATTTCACAAAGCGTCATGAGGTCTTCCCATGCTGTGTTTAATTTATCAAATGATGCACACTTGTTTTTTAGCTGTTTTGTCCTCTGCAAAACTTTTTGAGAATTTTGGATGTCGCCCCAAAAATCCTCACGGCTAGCTTCGGCTTCAAGCTCTTCAATCTCACGGCGAGCGTCATTTAGTTTTAAAGCGCCCTCCAATGTTTTAAGAACAGGTTTTAGCGCGCCGAGTTTTACCTTGTATTCTTCAAATTCCAGCATTATATTCTCTACTTTCTAATTTTGTACTAAAAAATGTCAAAATTGGCGCATTTTGTATCAAAATGCCACAATTACCCTAGTTTAAATAGTATATACAATTTTCTGTCGATTGTAAATACTATTTTATCGTCAAAATAAAATTTTACGAGCAAAAAAAGCAAAAAAATTTGTGAAAAAAAAATTATATTGTGCTTTTATTCTTGATAGATTTTTGTTATAATAATAAGTGGTAAAAAAATACGCATCAAACTACATAGAAAAGAGGACGAATATCGTGATTGCACACGGCAAGGAAGTAAAGGTCTTTTCCTGCAATTCAAATCCAGTACTTGCAGAGGGAATTTGTGATTATCTACACATTGATCTCGGCAAATCAAAAACCACAGCATTCGCCGACGGAGAGATTTCCGTTTCGCTTTTAGAACCTGTTAGAGGCGAGGATGTATTCATTATTCAATCAACATGTAAGCCGGTTAATAATAACCTTATGGAGCTTCTCATTATGATTGATGCTGCAAGACGTGCTTCAGCAGGACGCGTAACAGCGGTCATTCCCTATTTCGGTTATGCAAGACAGGACAGAAAGGCTAAAAGCCGTGACCCCATCTCTGCAAAACTAGTTGCAAACTTGCTCACCATAGCAGGTGCAGACAGAGTTTTAACCATGGATCTTCACGCAGCGCAAATACAAGGATTTTTTGACATTCCCGTCGACAACCTTGTTGCATCGCCTTTGTTTGCAAGGCATTATGACAAAGTTTTCGGCAAAGGCAACGACGAATTTATGATTGTTTCCCCCGATGTCGGAAGCGTTGCAAGAGCAAGAAACTTCGCCCACAAGCTCGACATGAAAATGGCTATCGTTGACAAAAGACGTGAAAAAGCTAATCAGTCTGAGGTTATGAACATCATTGGTGATGTTGAGGGCAAAAACGTAATTTTATTTGATGACATGGTTGACACAGCGGGAAGTCTATGTGGGGCAGCTAGAGCACTTGTTGAAATTGGCGGAGCAAAAGAAGTTTATGCTTGCGCAAGTCACGGTGTATTATCCGTTCCATCTGTTGAAAGAATTGCAAACAGTCCAATAAAAGAACTTCTTCTTTTAGACACAATTCCTTACAATGATGCTAATCCAAGTTGTGATAAAATTAAGTACTTAAGTGTTGCACCGATTTTTGGTGAGGCTATTGCCAGAACATTTAAGGAAACATCAATTTCACCACTCTTCGAATAATACATGTTTTTTAGAAAAAAAGAATCGGGTGTCAATTGGCTCGTGGTGTTTCTCGGCAATCCGGGAGCTAAATATAACGGAACTCGCCATAATGTCGGCTTTATGACAGCTGATGTTCTCGCGAAAGAAAAAAATGTCAGCGTCAACAAATTGAAATATAAGGCATTAATCGCAAATTGTGAAATTGCGGGTCAAGGCGTTATGCTTATGAAACCGCAAACTTATATGAATTTATCCGGTGAGGCGGCATTACAGGCGGCTCAGTTTTATAAAATTGCACCCTCTAATATAATAGTTGTAACAGATGATGTTAGTATGCCTGTTGGAAAACTCCGAATAAGAGTTAAAGGTTCAGCAGGTGGACACAATGGTCTAAAAAGTCTTATATCCTGTCTCGGAACGGACGAGTTTCCGAGAATTAAAATCGGCGTTGGCTCTCCCCCACACCCTGATTATGATATGGCAGACTGGGTTTTGGGATCTTTCAAAAACAAAGATGCGGAAGATATTGAGCTTTCAATTCGTCGAGCGGCAGAAGCTGTCGTAGCTTATATTGATAATGGCGCTGACTATGCTATGGGTAAATTTAATTAGCATAGTCAGTATTTGTGGGATATTTATTATGGCACTTTCCCATTACAACCTGTTGTAATGTGGCTTGCAATATAACTCAGGAGGACGCAAAAAAATGAAGAAAAAATGCATAGCAATGTTGCTAGCAGGCGGACAGGGCTCGAGACTATATGCTCTAACCGTTAGTACAGCGAAGCCCGATATGCCTTTTGGAGGCAAATATCGTATCATCGACTTTCCTTTATCAAACTGCGCAAATTCAGGAATCGACACAGTAGGTGTTTTGACACAGTATCAACCACTTCAATTGAACAGATACATAAGCGGTGGTCAAGCATGGAACCTTGATGTTTCAACCGGAGGTGTTTATATTTTGCCACCGTATCAGAGTATGGGCGATAAAAGCTCATGGTTCTCAGGTACGGCTAACGCAATTTATCAGTACACTGACTTTATCGAACTTTACGATCCAGAGTATGTTCTTATTTTAAGTGGTGACCACATTTATAAAATGGATTACAGCGAAATGCTTGATTGTCATATTGAGCATGAGGCAGATTGCACGATTGCATGCCTACGCGTTCCACTTTCTGATGCGACAAGATTTGGAATTATGAATCCGGGTCCTGACGGATATGTTAAAGAATTTGAAGAAAAACCAAAGCAACCTAAAAGTGATCTTGCCTCCATGGGTGTTTATATTTTCACATGGAAAAAATTAAAAAAATATCTTGCTGCCGATGAAATTGATCCAAAATCCTCAAAAGACTTTGGTAAAAATATCATTCCTGCTATGCTTGCGGGCGGCGAAAAAATCTGGCCTCATCCTTTCGATAGTTACTGGAGAGATGTTGGTACTATCACAAGCCTATGGGATGCTAATATGGACATGCTGTCTGAGTCTAAACTTGACATGCGTGACCCTATGTGGCCTATTAAATCAAATACTATCACACGTCAACCACATTATGTTGGCGAAAACGGCGACATTGTTCACTCAATTGTAACTGAGGGTTGCTATGTTGACGGACGTGTTGAAAACTCAGTCCTTTCAAGCTGTGTTACAGTCGAAAAAGGTGCTGTTGTTGAATATAGTGTTATTATGCCGGGTGCAATAATCGAGGAAGGCGCTACTGTGCGCTATGCAATCATAGGTGAAAATACTCGTGTACAAAAAGGTGCAACCGTTGGCGGTCCTCCTGACGGACGTGAAGACTGGTGTGTTGCGACTTGTGGCCCTGATATTGAAATTTGTGAGAATGCAATCATTGAGCCAGGCGCAATGGTATATGAAAGTGTAGGTGAACCACAATGACAGATATGCATGGATTAGTTTATGCTTTCCACTCTTTCCCAGAGCTTGGAGCGCTTCAAATTCCGAGAACAGCTGCGTCTCTCCCCTTCGGCGGAAGATACAGACTAATTGACTTTATCCTTTCTTCAATGACAAACGCAGGTATTCGCGATGTCGGCGTTATCATGCAGAAAGATTATCAATCACTTCTTGACCATATCCGTGGCGGTAAAGCTTGGGACATGGCAAGAATGGAGGGTGGCTTAACAATGCTTCCTCCTTTCGGTGCTGCCGGCCCTCAAACATCCGAGTATAGAGACAGCCTACAAGCACTGACAGCTATTAGAAATTATGTTTCCAGAATTAGACAAAAATATGTTGTATTGGGTCGTGGTAACCTACTTGCTAACATTGATTTAACCGCAGCATATGACAGTCATATTGAAAGTGGATGTGAAATCACTGCTATCTGCTCTGATCACGTACCAAGTTTTGTACACCACCGCTTTACTGTGACTGAGGATAATGTTGCTAGTGATATATTGTGTGTCCAAACTGATTCAATTAATGGCGGTGTGACTTCACTTGAAGTTTATATCATGTCCAAAGCTTTCTTGCTTGAGCTTATTGACCATTGCAATGAGCACAGCTATGTGCACTTCCACAGAGAAGGTTTGAAATGGATGATGGCAAACGACAAAAAAGTTAACATTTATATGCATGAGGGTTATTCAAGATACATTGCGTCTGTTCAAGAATACTTTAAATCAAGCATGGATATGTTTAACCGTGAAATTAGGGAAGAAGTTTTCACAAACGACAGACCAATCAAAACACGCGAAACAGCCGACGTGAGCACATATTATAGTGATGGTGCTTCTACTAAAAATTGTTTAATCGCTGATGGTTGCCAAATTTCAGGAACACTTGAAAACTGTATTGTTTTCCGTGGTTCTGTTATTGAAAAAGGCGCTGTACTTAAAAATTGCATCATCATGCAATCTTGTAAAGTAGAGGCAGACGCGAATATACAAAACTTAATTTGCGATAAAAATGTTACTATTAGCAGTGGAACTTGCCTAACAGGAAGCCCTGTTTTACCACATATTATTCCAAAAGACACTACACTTTAGTAAATTTAAAAGACTGTTTTGGCAAGCAAAACAGTCTTTTTTAATACCAAAAGAGGTTATATTATGGAAATCATAGAACAAGCACGAAAAAGTTTTATATCTAAAAGATATATAGTAAGCATATTTGAAACTAGCATGGAAGCACGTGACTACCTTTTAAAATCAATAAATGGAAAAATTGTTGGTATTGGTGATTCTCAAACCTTAGTAGATATGGGACTATGTGAGGCTTTGCAGGAGCATAACACAGTAGTTTTCCCGGGAAATTGTTCATCGAATGAAGAATTTATCGAAGTTGCGAAAAAGACATTGGATACAGAAATTTTTCTGACATCAGCAAATGCAGCATCTGTAACGGGCGAGCTCGTCAACATAGACGGCACAGGGAATCGCATAGCCGCTTCCCTATTCGGACATGAAAAAACCTACTTTGTGATTGGAAAAAACAAA
>CAYJLH010000082.1:0-9101 GCA_964370925.1 uncultured Oscillospiraceae bacterium
GATGTTTTATACATTAATACAGACCCATATTTATATATTTTGGACACGCTAAATTTAATTTTTCTAGCTGTAACATTCATTTTACTTGTAATTTCAATATTTGTGGGCTATAAAGTCGGAAAGCATTTTGAGAATACAGAAGAGCAGTTAAAACGCTTTTTTAGCAACGCATCGCATGAGCTTAAAACACCACTTACATCCATTCAGGGTTATACAGAGAGCATCTATTTAGATATAACGCCTGATGTGAAATCAAGCTGTAAAACCGTACTTAAACAATGTGAACTGATGGAAAAGCTTATAGAAGAACTTCTATTGCTATCAAAACTCGACAGTAAGGCATTAAAATTAGACTGTGTGTCAATAAATATATATGAAGTCATGGATAGGCTGATAAGCTATGTTAAACCAAACTTCGACGAGAGAAACATTGAACTTATCTGCAATTTCGATGGGGATGAGGGCTTGACCTCTTGTGACGAAAAATATATATACCATGTATTTAGCACAATACTTTCAAATTCCATTCGATATGCAAAAAGCAAGGTCGTAATTAGCACAAAAGTTACAAATAACGATATAGAAATTAGCATTTATGATGACGGTGAGGGGTTTTCGGATGAGGATTTACCGCATATTTTCAAAAGATTTTATGTAGGCAAAAACGGTGTTTCGGGGATTGGGTTGTCACTGGCTAAGGAAATTATAAAACTACACAAAGGAGATATTTCTGCAAAAAACAAAAATGGAGCAGAAATAACAATCACATTACCAAAAACAATCTGAGGAGGTTTTTATGAATAGGAAACTCATACTTTTAGTAATTGCTGTTATAACATCCATTGGCTTAGTAGCTTGTGGTTCAAATACGGAAGCGGAGCAGACAATTGCCCCCGAATCAGTAGCGCCGGATACCATTTTAACGGAGGCGGAAAACCCAAGTGTATCTGTTTTGGAAAACTCAATAATTTATAGCGGAGATATTACACCAGAAGGTGTGGAGCGGGTTAAATCACTATTTACAGATGAGATAACAAAGCTTGTTATAACATCAAAAGAGGGGGATATGCACGCTGGAATGGACTTGGGCGAGTTTGTTTACGATAATGGATTGGATGTTGAGGTCAAGGATTATGCATTCTCAACGGCGGCAAATTACGTTATAACCTCAGCAAAAACCTTGCACCTAAATGAAAACTCTGTCATCGGGTTTAACGGTGGTTTATCGGACGTAAGTCGTGAGGATGAAAAGCTTGAACGTGATTTCTTTAAAAAAATTGGAGTTCAACAGCAAATCACCTCACTTGGAAATAAAGCGAGCTTCGCCGATAAAGCCAAAGATAAAGACGGATTTACATATACAATTGAAGCTTTAGACAAGCTAGGAGTTAAAAACATAATGTACCATGGCGAAACATGGGAAAATCCCTCAAATGATATGTTTGATTTATTCACCATCAATCGAGATGAGTTTTATTCCACAGAATACATGGACTATGAAAGCGCACCCGATGCGCCACCGATTGAATATAGCGTGACAGTCGAGGGTAATTCTATCATATATGATGGTGAACTTTCGTCAAACGGACTTGAGGAAATCAAAGACTTATACACAGCGGAGATTGACAGATTGGTAATCAATTCACCGGGCGGTGAAATTAATGTCGGGATGGATTTTGGTGAGTTTATTTTTGATAACAAGCTAGATGTCGAAGTCAAAGAATTGGCGTTCTCTTCCGCTGCGAACTATGTCATAACAGCTGCTGATACTTTATACCTACATAAAGATGCAGTCATAGGTTGGCACGGTGGTGCAACTCAAGAAATTGACAGTCCGGAAGTACAAGTCGGCGGAGAGTTTTATGAATATAATCAAGACTCGATTAAACGTGAGACTGAATTTTATGAAAAAATTGGTGTTAACCAACAGATTACGGTTTACGGTCAAGATGAAAAATTCTTAGAAGAAGCCATGGAAATCGAGGCTTTTGGGTGGACATATGACATTGAAACATTAAATAAACTCGGTGTCGATAGCGTTGAGTTTGTTGGTGAGCCTTGGATACCCAATACAACACTAAACTTTATGGAGCACAGTTTTAACTTACTCCTAATTGATGAGTTTGCATAAATAAAAAAGGGTTGTCATTTTTCGACAACCCTTTTTACATTACTACAAATTATAGATTAATAGACAAGCCCTTTTTTTATTTTAGAAGCCATAAAACAAACGATACATAAGGTGACGAGGTCGGAAAATGGAGCAACTAACCAAACTCCGGTCACACCAAAAATATCTGGTAAAACTAAAATACCAACGATTATAAAAATCAGTCCTCTGCTTGCCGAAACTATAATTGATTTAAACGCATCACCAATAGCTGTGAAATAAGACGAGGCTAAAATGTTTAGTCCACTGATAAAGAACATAGTTGCGTAGAGTTTTGCGCCCGAATATGTCAGAGAAATTATGTTTTCGTCTCCATCGGCAAACATCGCTATGAGCGCTTCGCCAAAGACAAATACAACAATATATGTTATTGCACCTATGACGAAATTAATTATCAATGCAATTAGTACAATTTTCAGCAAGCGTTTTGTTAGATTAGCGCCATAGTTAAAACTGATAATCGGACTAACTCCGTCCACAACTCCGAAAATTATCGCATTCGCTAGGTTGGCGATATAGCAGATAATAGTAAAAGCTGTTACACCGCTCTCGCCATAATAACGCATGAACGTGATATTAAATACCCATGTCGTTACGGCGGTTGCGGCCGAGGTTACACCCTCTGACGAGCCGTTATAGGCGACGCTTCTAAGGATTTTCCAGTCAAACTTTCCCTCATAGATATTTATAACAGTCTTTTTTGATAAAACAGGGGGGAGGTTAACTAAAAATCCTGTGATATATGAAATTCCGTTAGCTAATGCAGCGCCTTTAATTCCTAAGCCCATTTTAGCAACAAAAAGACAGGTAAGTGAAATGTTTACTACAATATTTACAACAGTGCCTATGACAAACAGATGTTGCTTTCCTATCAAACGATTGACGAATGAATTTAGAAAATATAGGAACAAAAAAGGCGTAAATAAGGTGATGATTTGAATATATGTCGTTGCACCCTCCAGCAAAATCTCGCTTGCTCCAAGGGCGATTGAAATGCGCTCTCCAAAAATGAGTGCAATTAATTGAAGCAAAACTGCACTTACTATTAAAGAAATAAGTGCAGTTTTGAAAATAGTTTTTGCTTTGTCATAGTCTTTAGCGCCTAAGGAGCGACCGATAAATGCGGTTGAACCTATACTAAGAACCAGACCGATTGCCGAGGAGGCTTGTGCAAATGGAAGCGAAATATTAACACTTGCCATAGCGTTTCCGCCCTCATTACTGCCCAAAAACATACCGCCAATCATCCCTTGGAGACCCATAACCACCATTGCAAGCATAGATGGAATTACAATTGTGAGAAATAATTTCGATATCTTTTCTGTGCCTAGATTGCTTTCAGCCATGCGATGAAACCTCTACTTCCTGAACTTGATTTAGTGAATAAATTAATGTTTTGTGGTTTTCGACATGATAGCACTATATTTTTTTTCGAAACTTTCTATAGACATTGGTCTGTCATAAAAATAACCTTGCACAGCGTCACAATTCATAGTTTTTAAAAGCTCAATCTGCTCAGCGGTTTCAATACCCTCAGCGACAACATACATTCCGAGGTTGTGAGACATCTTGACAATGCTATCAATCAATAAGTCATCACGCTCGGCATTTTTTCCGCCAATAAAGAAGCTTCTGTCCATTTTTAAAGTGTCGACATGAAGATTTTTGAGCATACCAAGAGATGAGTAACCTGCTCCAAAATCGTCTATAGAGATTTTAAAACCGTGCTTATGCAAATCATCAAATAATTGCTCTATCGCCAGTTCACTTTCTATAGTTGTGGATTCGGTCAACTCGATTTCAATATACTCATGTGGAATTCTATATTTATCGGCTATTGCAACTATACCATCTACAAAAAAGGGGTTTTCGACATTAAGACGTGAGCAGTTAACTGAAACAGCTAATGCCCCAAGACCATCATCCATCCAGCGTCGCATTGTCATACAAACGCTTTCAAGAACATGTCTGTCAATGTCAACAATAAAACCATTTCGCTCAAACAATGGGATAAAATCGTTTGGGAATATCATATTTCCGTCATCTTCTATCCAACGAACCAGTGCCTCTGCACCGATTAGATTATCATTATTTGTGCTAAATTTTGGCTGTAAGAATACTTTGAACTCATTATTCGACAGTGCAGTTTTCATTTTATTTGTTATGTCGGCTTCTGCTTTTACCTGATTTTTCAAAGCGTCATCGTAGTCGCAAAAGAAGTCACTTTTTGCCAATTTTGATTTAACATGAGCGAGGTTGACTTTTGCCATTATGTCGTCAAAATTAGTTTCTCCAATATCAATTTTATATCTACCGATTTTATAAGTTCCGCCATAATCTGCTAATTCCGGAATGATTGTGTCGTATACATCTGAAACCTGAGATGCAAAAAAGCTCAGGTCATCGAAAAAGTGGCTTTCTGCGAACATAACAAATTTATCACCGCCTATTCTGGCAGTAATTAAACTTGGTTCTTTAAAATGTTCTGAAAATGCCTTTACTGTTTTTAAAACTCGGTCACCCATTTCGTAACCAAACATTTCATTAATTGCTTTGAAATTTTGAATGTCGATTACTAAAACTGTGTATTGTTTGTTTTTATTACTTTCTAAAACTGTGGTCATGTCCAATTTGAGCTTTACTAGGTTAGGTAGCTCGGTTAGAGGGTCGTAAAACGCAAGTTTTGTAATGCGCTTATTAGACCGCTGCTGTAAGATGGAGATATAAATGACAAGAGCAATAACAAGCCAATAAATGATGCTACCGACTGCATCAAAATACTCAGCAGATCTTATGATTTCGCTACTTAAGGAGGAAACCTCTACATTCATTGCTAAGGCGACGTTAGTATACTCAACAGGGTAATAAGCAACTGCTTTGGACGTGCCATTAAAATCATAGTTGAAACAACCGCTTTTTTTGTTAGCAATATTGTGTTTCATTTGAGAGAGGTTTTCGTCACCCATTTTAAAGGCATCTTCCTCAGGGATTTCGTAAATTCCAATATGATTTTCATTTGTGGAATATATCATATTTAAATTTGCATCTAGGAAAAATATATCTCCTGTGTAGTCTTTGTTTTCTAAAATGATGTCAAAAATTATATTGACAGGAACTTCACAATATAACACAGCTCTAGTCTCATTATTTTCGACTACAGGAACTGCCAAATCAAACACTACTTCTGAGGTTTTTAAAGACACATGAGGACTGCTGATTTGGGAATGATTTTCAAGTGCATTGATAAAAGTATCGTTACTGGAAAAATCAAGAACTTTATTATCGGCAGAGATTCCATTTCCATTAATATCAATATAGCTGAGGTTTATAAATTCATGAGCCTGTGACTGGCTAGTGAAAAAATCCAAAATATTATCACTATTTACGTCATTATCAACAATGGATTCTGCAAAAAGCGATAAATCGTCCTCAACTTTTTCCAAGGTGATTGCCAGAAGAATTTGATATTGCGCACCAATTTGGTCCATCTCTTCAAATGTTGATTCTATAATAGCTTCGTCGGCGATATCACGTCCGAAGTTTATTAAAAGTCCTATTATTAGAATAGCTAATACTACTACAATAGTTTTTGCGAGATTTGAATAGAATATTTTAGTGCTCATGTATAGCCTCCAAGATATTTCCAAATAAATAAGCTTGCACTTATACTGCGTCATTTTCGGACTGTCAAGTAGCTGAGCAAGCTGAGGTTGTTAAAGTTTAAGATTGTGCATACTTTTTCAAGATAAATTATATCTAATTTTATGCTATAAGTCAATATAATTGTATAATTAACATAAAAACACTAGTTCAAAATAAAATAAAAATTAAAAAATGTATATTTTGGGCAAAATGCGTAGAAATGATGAAGCAAACATTGACAGTTCACTTGGCAATTATACAAATCGTCATATTTTTTTCTTGTTTAATATCCTATATTACGAATTGTATTAAAGTTGCAATATCAGTTTTTAGTAATTTTTTCACATAATGTTACAGAATTAGTAATAAAAACTTTTTATATTTAATATTTATGTAATAAATATATTGACAATATTACAAATAGTTGTTAAAATGAATAAAGTTAGTGAATACCATTTGTATATCATTAATGCGCATTCATTACCATTATAAGAAAAAATAAAATTTTGGAGGAAAAAAACATGAAAAAAAGAATAGCTTTGATTCTCGGACTAGTAATGTTGTTTAGCTTTGCGGCGTGTGGCGGCTCTGATGATGGAGATATAGACCTCAGCCCTCCTGACGACGCAGTCGAAGATGCTCCGGCTGACGTTGAAGAAGATGCTCCAGCTGACGTTGAAGAAGATGCTCCAGCTGACGTTGAAGAAGAAGCTCCAGCTGATGGAGAGGCTGAATTAGAAGATGAATACGGTTTTGCTGATATCGAAGCACTTCGTCCACTGCTTGCAATTAACTTTGCAGGTCACAGTGAAGAACTAACTGAACCATTTGGTGGTGTATCATTTACTGAGGATTATGCAAATGCAGTACTTGTTTTATTTGACGGAACAAACTACAATTCATTCTTGGGTGAAGTTTGGATTGACGAAGAGACTGGTTACTTTGTAATTGACGATCCAAACGAAGAAAACTACCTCATGTTTGATTTAGTCGATAACGGTGATGAAACATACACACTTGACGCTGGTGACCTTGGAGTGGTTACTGTTGTTGAAACTGACGCTGATGGTTTCATTTCAATGCTTAAATACTTCGCAGTTGCTGAGTAGTCTATATCAAATTGCTTTAAATATCCTAAAGGACTTTCAAAACAATTAACAGTCTAATGTGGGGCTGTCGTTTTACGACAGCCCCACATTTTTTTAGCGAAATATAATAGGGGAGTGCTAATTAAAAATTGCTTGTTTTTGTACATATTGGATGGCAATACATGCAGGTCCACCTTGGGTGATGAAAGCGGGGCTTAAATCAAAAATATGTATCTCATTTTTTGGAAAAGCTTTTTGGAAAGCAGCTTTTACATTGATAGCATCTTTAAGAACATTTGCATGACTGATATAGATAATATAATTTTCATCAATACATAATTTCTTTAAACTACCTATTATAAATGTGCTTACAGCCGAAAGAGTCCTTTTGACTGCAAATTTTTCTATTTGCTTTCCATCAGATGTCTGCCTCATTATTGGTTTTAAATGAAATAGCCCTCCAAAAGTTGCGGCTAAAGGGGTTAGCCTTCCACCTCTTTTTAAATAAGAAAAATCCTGTGGGATTAAAAAAGAGCCGGCACTGTCTGATGATTTTTTAATCAAATCAAGTATTTCTTTTTTAGTCTTGCCCAACTTTGACATTTTCACCGCTAAATCTACGATATAACGGTGAGGACCACATAGAGTTTTACTATTAAAAACTGTGATGTTATCGTTATTTTCCACCATTTTTTTTGCGGCACAAGCACTTTGATATGTACCCGACAATCCATCAGCCATTGCAATGTTTATTATCTCGTCGTTTGGATTTTCTTCATAGGCGATTATAACTTCTCCGATAGGTGGCTGTGATGACTGGGGGGTAAAACCACTTGCAATTTTTTCATAGAATTTATTTACATCAACTTCTAAATCACGAAAAGTCCAATCTCCAATGCTTATGCACAGAGGAATTGCTTTGAAACCTAATTTATTAGCCTCTTCCTTTGTGTATAGAGGAGACGAGTCTGTAATAATTTTAACCATTATATTTTTCCTTTCGTATCACAACTCAAACGCTGTGTTATCAGCTTCAAATATTTTTAACTTTCAAGTTTGAGACTTTGTGCTCAGTCAAGTTTCTATCTTTGACATATTACGTAGTAACTAATGGCTTATGTTACATTTTATTTGTACTTTCTTTATCTAATGATACCATACTAGACCTTGATTGTAAATAAAAGTTGCAATAATCATTTTATTTTCTATACCGCCATCATAATTAATAGAGTTTCTTTTTCAGCATAGGTTTTTCCTATCTAACTTGTAGCTGTTGAAAATTTTGGAATTTTATGATATGATACATAAATTGAAGTTATCTTGCAATGAGCAATTTATATTAGTTTAAGGAGAATAATAATGAAAAAAATTAAAGTTATATCAATGATTTTGCTTGCAATATCTATTTTTGTCACTGCTGATTTGATGTTGAACTTTCTATCAGCTACTGTACCAACTATGAATGATGGAATCATGTGTAGGAGCATATTCAAACCATTCTTCGGAGAGCAATGGAGTGTGGACGGATTTTACTCAGCCTTTGCTACTTCGCTTTGGATAAGTGTTATTATTTCTATTGAAAATATAGTACTATCTATTCTTTCTTTACTTAAAAAGTAATCATACACTCATTATGAGCAGTTTGTTTACTCCAAGCTAAACATAAATGAAATAATTCTAATAAGTTGCAAAAGCTGTGCAAGATTTTTCTCGTCAGTTTTTGATTTGTAATAGGGTTAAAATTATTATAACTTACTTCTATATTCAGTGGGAGTAACGCCGTAATTTTGCTTAAAACTTTTCGAATAATAACTCATTTCAAAAAATCCACTCCATTTTACCTTCGACTACAACAATAAGGTTGATTGTTTGTCTTTCTAATTGTTTTTGCGGATAATTTTTTACCATTCTTTTGGTCACCAGCGTTTTCCAGCCATTTTCTGATTTTGTTTGCAGTAAGCTCAGTGCATTATCCAGGCTGAGCTTGGCAGCTTTTTTTAGTCGCTCATTTTTTCGAGCTCCTTCCATCCGCTTTGCATCGGAGTTTTGCATTTCACTGTATTTTTTCACCAGCGATAGTAGCTCTGCTAGGCGATTTCGCTTTGATTGCAAGTTTCCACAATTGTCTTACCTTCCAATAACATAAGTTTTCTGTTATTTTAAAGTATGTCTAAGTTTTGTGATATAATATAGTATAAGAG
>CAYJLH010000083.1:0-8990 GCA_964370925.1 uncultured Oscillospiraceae bacterium
AGTCGTTCCTTTTTCACTGTTTATCAAATTAGCATTAATGCCACTAGGCTTATAAGACCATAGCACTGTTTTGAGTGTTATGAAAAATTACTGAAGAATTATTACTATTTATAAAAGGCTTGGATTTTGTATCGAAATCCAAGCCTTGATTTTTAACTTTTTAGCGTGTCATCTATTTACATACTACAAAACACTCTATGTCATCTGTTTTTTGACGCTTTTTTAGGGGTCAAAAATGACGTTTTTTCGCCTATTTTTTCGCTCAAAAATCACTCAAAAACCACCATATGTTGTGGTTTGAGCCTAGTTTTTAGCCTTGTCACCACAATACGTCATCAGAGTTGTACACTCAACGTGATCCGTACATGGAAACATATCCACTGCAACGCCCATTTTGGGCAAATAAGCTTTTTCCGCAAAAATTGCCATATCTCTAGCCAGAGTTGCTGGATTACATGAAACATAAACCACTTTTTTCGGTTTCATTGTGCAAATTGCTTCTATAACATCAGGTGCAAGTCCTTTTCTTGGCGGATCAACAACAACGGTGTCAGGATTTATACCACTTTTCAAAAATGTTTCAGATGCCTCTGATGCATCGGCACATATAAATTCTACATTTTTTATAGAGTTTTTCTCCGCATTTATTCTTGCATTTTCAATTGCCTCTGGTACAATTTCAGCTCCGATAACTTTCTTTGCTTTCGAGGCGAGGCACAAGCTAATTGTCCCAGCTCCGCAATATAAATCTAAGACAGTTTCTCCCTCAGGATTAGCATATTCTAAGGTTTTTTCATATAATCTCTCAGCCTGTGGTGGGTTTATTTGGAAAAACGCTTTAGGTGATAAATCAAAACTATTTCCGCATAAATCATCACTTAAAACTTCGCTACCCCAAAGTGTGAAAAACTCACCACTAAGCACTGTATTTCCTTGCGATTTATTCACATTTAGCACAATTCCGCTTGCCTCTGGACATGCATTCCTCATTTCGGTTACGAGCGCTTCGGTCAAACCGCCAAAGCCTCTCGCAGACACAATACATATAACTGCATTTTTATTCTTTACAGAAGTTCTTACAAAAATATGTCTGACAGAACCTTTTCCTGTCTTTTCATTGTATACTGGGATATTATGTTCTCCCATAAATTTACGTAATACTGCCGCTGCTTTATCCGCAATAGGGGACTGTATGGCACATTTCTCAACTGGAATAATTTCATGTGTACGGCTTCTGTAAAACCCTGTAACTCCATCTCCAACTGCATAGATTGCCTTGTTTCTGTAGTTAAATCTGTCAGTTGCTCCCAAAATTCCCTCAATTTTGAAATCGAGTTTTCCTATTCTTGCAATAGCATCATTAACTTTTCCAAGCTTGAATTCAAGCTCTTTTTCATAGCTCATATGCATCAGTGAGCAACCACCACATTTTTGGAAAACAGGGCAGTTTGCATCTTGTCTATGGCTTGATGGGCTTACATTAGTAATTCCTTTACCATAAACAGCGGTTTTACTAACCTTAAGAATTTTAATTTCCCACGTTTCGCCGACTATCGTGTAAGGCACAAAAACAGCACGGCCGTTTATTCTACAAACACCGTGCCCCTCAGATGTCATACCCTCAATTTCAACGGTGTAGATTTCATTTTTTTCTGGCATAAATTTTCTCCCTAAATTTTCTGTTTCAATTCTATAAAATCATATCAGATTTTTACTGGAATAACAATGATTATAATTATTATTTTTCAAAATTCTTTAATTTAGGGAGATTTTGAACTAATATAAGTTATATTTACAAATTTATCTATCCTTGAATTACAACTATTTACAAATCATCAAATATCAACTAACAGGGTTGCTGCTGTGTTACACAGTGAATATTGCCTCCACCATAGGCAATTTCTTCGGTTCGAACGCCCACAATCTTCCTATCAGGATACCAAGACTGTATTGTTCTCAAAGCTTGTTCATCATTCTCATCTCCGTATTGAGGGACAATCACACCGCCATTGACTACCAAATAATTCATGTAAGATGCAATCGAAACTTCTCCATCTTCGCGTGGCATCGTACCCTCAACATAGTCAATTTCGAAGTCACCTTTTATGGTTACATAGTTTTTTGTCATGCAAAGTTTGTGTACTTCTAATTTTCTACCTTTTGCATCCCTAGTGTTTATCAGTGTTTCATAGGCATCTTGGCAAGCTTGATAAAATTGATTATTCTTATCCTCAGTCCAAATACAACCAACCACACCGGGGCGGATATAACACGCGACATCGTCTATATGGCCATTAGTCTCGTCGGGGTCTATGCCATCTTTTATCCAAATAACTTTCTCACAGTTTAAATATTCACAGAGTTTATCCTCGATTTCTTCACGGCTCATATGGGGATTTCTACCCTCGGAAAGAAGACACATTTCAGTTGTTATAACCGTACCTTCGCCGTCTACATGAAAAGACCCACCCTCCATGACAAAATCCGGAGTGTGATAACTGTCAACATTTTCGATTTCACAGATTTTTTGTGCTACCTGTAAATCCATATCCCAAGGAAAATACAGTCCATCATATAGACCACCCCAAGCATTAAAGCTCCAATCAACCGCTCGAACAGCGCCTTTATCATTAATTAAGAATGTAGGTCCGCAGTCACGAACCCAAGCGTCATTACTTGTAATTTCAACCACACGAGCTTCTTTAGGCAACAGGTTTCTTGCGTTTGCATACTGCTCTTTCGGTACGCAAACTGTAACAGGCTCAAACTCTAAAATCGCTTTTGCAACTTCAACAAAAGCCTTTTGAGCCGGCTTCGCGCCACTTCGCCAGTTGTCCGTCCGCTCAGGCCAAAGCATCCATATTTGCTTCTGTGCTTCGAATTCCGCAGGCATTCTAAATCCATCTTTTTTCGGTGTGCTGTTTATACGTTTTGCCATACTAGCAACTCCTTTTCAAATTAAGTTATTGCTTTAGTATGGGCAAAAATTATTGCTTATATTTAAAAAATGGTTGAGAAAATAATTCCCAACCATTTCCATTATTTAATTTTTAATCCGAATCCTCGTCCAGAGCTTCAATCAAAAAGCTAACAGGTCGAAATCCATCGTTGCATGAAATCATAGCCGATTTTTTATTTTTCATCCAGCCACTATAAATATCCTCACCGCCGTGTGCCAGCGTCATAACAAATGCAGACATACTATCCCAAGCGCTTTCGCAAAGCCCCTCGGGTTTGCTCCAACCATTTGCAATGAACACTTGTCCCTCATATATGTCACAAGCGTGTTCGATAGGGTTTTCATATTTTTCTGACAGTTCTTTATAAAAAGACTTTTTCATGACTGTAATTTTACATTTTTTCATAGTCAAACCCTTCGGATTTCATACAGAAATAATTAGCAAACAGGTACAGTCCAGTCTAATGTATCCTCTGATTTGCCCCATTGAATATCTGTCAATGTATTGTATAGTTTTTGGACAAATTCGCCCATTTTGCCACCGGCAACAACATATGATTTACCCATGTAAGAAAGTTCACCGATAGGGGAGACGACAGCAGCAGTTCCTGTTCCCCAGGCTTCTTCAAGGGTGTTATTTTCTATAGCTTCGATAAGTTCATCAATTGAAACAGGTCTTTCTTCAACTTCAATACCCCATGCTCTCGCAAGATCCAAGCAAGATTTTCTTGTGATACCAGGAAGAACAGAACCCGTTAGGTCAGGAGTTATCAATTTTCCTGCGATTTTGAACATAACATTCATGCTTCCAACTTCGTCTATGTACTTTCTTTCGATACCATCAAGCCACATAACTTGTGCATAGCCTTTCGAAGTTGCCTTTTCGCCGGCACGTATAGATGCGCCGTAGTTACCACCGCATTTTGTATAACCTGTTCCGCCACGTACGGCTCTAACATCCTCATCTTCAACTAGAATTTTAACAGGGTTAATGCCCTCTTTATAATAGCTTCCGACAGGTGCGCAGATTATGCAGAAAATATAAGAGTGTGAAGCGTGAACGCTAACTTGCTCTTCAGTTGCGATTATAAATGGTCTGATATAAAGTGATGCCGCAGGCTCTGTAGGAACCCAATCAGCGTTAGCGGAAACAACCGCTTTCAGTGCATCCATAAATAGTTCTTCTGGAACTTGTGGTATGCAAAGGCGCTCGCCTGATTTATTCATACGACGAATATTTTCGATTGGTCTGAAAAGTTGAACTTTCCCCTCGGGTGTGCGGTATGCTTTCATGCCTTCAAAAATTGTCTGTCCATAATGAAAAACCATAGCAGCGGGTGGAAGTGAGATATTACCATATGGCACAACTCGTGGGTTAATCCAGCCCTCGCCTTTGTTATACTCCATTTGAAACATATAATCTGTAAAACATGAGCCAAAAGCCAAACCATCCATACTGGGTTTTACTTTCGGATTTTCAACTTTTTCAAATTTTATTTTTTCCATTATCTTTACCTCTCTCCAACTTACATATAATTACTCTATTTTATCAAATATGGATAACAATTTCAATATAAACTTTCACTAAAATAATTTAGCAATTTAGTGGATTAGTTGACACAAGTGCATTTTTTGAGTATATTAGACATATAAGGAAGTGATATAATGAATAAAAACAGTATTTTTATAATGTATGGTGAAAATATATTCGAAATGGTAACCGGCATTTTAGACAGTGCTCGTCTTTGCGATTGCATAGGGGATAGGGACAAAAAAATTGGTCTAAAACCAAATTTAGCCGTTGCAAAAGAGGCAAGTAGCGGAGCGACAACACATCCTGAAATTTTGTCTGCAACTATAAAATATCTCAACGGGCATGGATTTTTTAATATTTCAATTATTGAGGGGAGCTGGGTTGGTGACAAAACCACAAGAGCTTTTCACCGTTGTGGTTATGAAGAAATTTCAAAAGAATTTCATGTGGAACTTATCGACACTCAGACAGATAGTTATACAGAGTACGACTGTAAAGGACTAAATATCAACATCTGTGACAGTGCTATGGAAGTGGATTTCATGATAAATATACCTGTTTTAAAAGGGCATTGTCAAACGCTTATAACTTGCGCTTTGAAAAACAACAAGGGGATTATCCCAGACTTTGAAAAACGCCGTTTTCACACATTAGGGCTTGATAAGCCTATTGCACATTTGAATTCCGTATGCAAGAATGATTTTATAATAGTCGATGGAATTTGCGGTGACCTCGATTTTGAGGAGGGCGGAAATCCTGTTCCTATGAATCGAATTTTTGCGGCTTTCGATCCTGTTTTGTGTGACTCCTATGTATGTGAGCTATTGGGATATTCCGCCGAGGACGTTCCATATATCACCATGGCTTCTAAATTGGGAATTGGTGATTGTGACTTAGATGGCGCACAAATCATAGAACTAAATAGGCCTCAGCTCACAACTGCTAATTTCAAAAGCGGTAGGCGAGTTATACAGTTAAGTAAAAATATTGAACAGAAAGATGCGTGCAGTGCCTGTTACGCAAGCTTACTGCACGCATTAAAACATCTATCGGATGATGGAAGTTTGAGGAGATTAAAAGAAAAAATTTGCATAGGACAAGGATTTAAACATCAAAGTGGAAATATCGGTGTTGGAGATTGCACATGTAACTTTTCAAAAACTCTTTCGGGTTGCCCGCCGACAGCCAACCGAATTTATAACTTTTTGCTAGATGAAATATTATAATTTACTTAGACAGTATCATTTTAATGTGCTTATCGGCTAATGTGTACAGTCCATCAAAGTCAACGTATGGATTGTAAACTGCTTCGATTTCATCATGTAAAACTTTCGCCTCAGCAAGTTGTGAGATTGCCTCGTCAATGAGGCTCTCTCGCAATTTTGATATTGTTCGAATTTTACTGCGGTTTTCTTGGATTTTGCTTTTTTCGACCACTGCATCAAGCCTGATATTCTTACTTGGCTGAATATATTCCTCGAAGCCTTGCTTCATAGCAATCAACGCTAAGGAAATTTCGGGCATTAGAATAGCTTCAATTTTTTCAGGGTGCAATGGGTCATGACATAAAACAGTGCCTATGTTTCGCAATGACGCTTCTTCCGCTACTGTCTTTAAATAAACATCAGCAAGACCTAAATCGTCGTCTATCGCGTAAACACGAGAGCATAGAGCTGATACAGATTGCAAAACTCTAACCCTACCTTTACAGCTTATAGCGCTTATAAACCTGTGTTTTTGTTCAGTTAAACCACTTTTTGATGGTCTACCAAATTCACGTGATGCCAGTGAGATTGCACGCTTAATCACTTGGCTTTTTTCCTGTTCAGTTATCAAGGAGGGGATGAGCGATGGGTCTGATTTTCCGGCGGCACTCAATAAGGAGTAGATATAAGTATAATAGCGCTTATATTTTTTACTAAGTTCCAAAAGTTCCTCGTTTTTATCACGCAATTTCGAGTTTTTGTATAAGCTACCTAAATTGAGATACGAGTCGCAAGCCGCAGGTATTTTTGCCTCACACACATGGGGCGACGTTGCATCGACATATCCAACCTTTTTCTCAGGGATGTATATTCCGTCAAGCGAATCGGGGTCTCCTGAGCAATGAATATATGAAACTGCAAAACCCTCTTCTGTCATTTTTTTAGCGATATGCTTCATAAATGAGGACTTACCACAGCCAGGGCCTCCTTTTATCAGCCAGAAAAAATCGCCATTTTCTATGTTAGTGAATTCATCATAAAGTGAATAAAAACCGTTTTTTGAATTTGCACCCAAAAAGAAATGTGTTTCCGTTTTCGAAATCATATAACCTACCTTCCTGTAATTTAGTTTTCTATGTGTTTATTTTTCTTGTCGTTACAGGATATGCAAAAATGGTGTGCATTGACAATTTTACTTTTACATTATATAATTTATCAACAGAAAAAGGAGGGAAATCATTGAAAGCTAAACGACGTCTTTCACCGTCAAGACTTATTGCATTATGTTTTTTATCGATAATTTTAATCGGAACTGTTCTTCTTTCGCTTCCAATTTCACATATAGAAGGGAAGTCCATAAGTCCGTTTCAAGCTTTGTTCACCGCCACAAGTGCAACTTGCGTTACTGGGCTTATTGTCGTGGACACCGCCGAAACATTTTCCGTATTTGGACGAACTGTCATACTTGCACTAATTCAAATCGGAGGTTTGGGTGCTGCTACTATAGGCATAGGTGTTACTTTGCTTGCAGGACGGCGCATGAGTGTTTACGACAGAAAAGTTTTAAGTGAATCTTGGAATTTAAGTTCGACCTATCACACAAGAAGAATTTATAAAAATGTTTTAAAAATAACTGCAACAGTTGAAATTGTCGGTGCTCTAATTTTAATCCCTATTTTTGCTCAGATTTTTCCGCTTCACAAGGCAATAGGCGTGAGCTTTTTCCACTCTGTATCAAGCTTTAACAACGCCGGCTTTGACCTAATGGGCGATAATATGAGCGGTCTTACAAGTCTAAATTCGCATATTCCACTAAACTTAGTAACTGCATTGCTCATCATTTTGGGTGGTATAGGCTATCTTGTTTTTATGGACGTTTGGGGACGGCGAAATGATGGCTTTAAACGATTAAAACTTCAAACTAAAATTGTACTCACAACCACAGTAGCATTAATTTTTGGTGGTATGATTTTGCTGATGATTTCTGACGATATAACGCCACTAGAGGCATTTTTCCAAAGTGTCAGCGCCAGAACAGCCGGTTTTTCAACGATAAATCTAGCTGAGCTTTCAAGCGCCGGTATACTCGTAATGTGCATTTTGATGCTTATTGGTGCTTCACCCGGCTCAACAGGTGGCGGCATTAAAACAACCACGATTTTTGCAATTCTCGCTGCCACAAGAGCCGCAGCAACACAAAAAAAACGCCAAGTTTTTTCGAGAAGAATTTTAGACGAAGATGCTTTTAAAGCTTTTATAGTCCTGATTATGGCTGTACTTGTCATAATTGTCGTGACTTTTTTACTGATGGTTTTCGAGCCTGACAAATCTTTTTCTTCTCTACTTTTTGAAGCAGTTTCAGCCTTTGCAACTGTTGGATTATCTGCCGGTGTGACGCCTGAGCTGTCAAACCCATCACTTTTTGTAATAATTTTGACCATGTATATCGGCAGACTCGGGCCGTTGACAATTGCAACTGTTTGGTTCTTCAAAGACGAGTCGGAAGTTTCATACACATCTGAACATATTACCATAGGATAGGAGAAAAATTAATGAGATCAACCTCTAAAAACAATAAAGGTGGAGAAATATATGCCATTATTGGCCTCGGACGTTTCGGCACATCTCTCGCACTTTACCTTGCGGAAGCTGGCTGCGAGGTAATCGTCGCTGACAGAGACGAAAATACTGTCCGTGCTATACGTGATCACGTGGCTCAGGCTTATGTATGCAATAATTTCACAGTTGATGCACTTAATAATATCGGAGTTCAGCATTGCGATGTCGTTATTGTCGGCGTTGGTGGAGCTTTGGATGTCAGCATTTTGACAACACTAAGGCTAAATTCTATAGGTGTTAAGAGAATTATTTCCAAAGCAACAAATGATGAACACGGTGAAATCCTCAAAAAAATGGGCGCTGAGGTTGTTTATCCTGAGCGTGATATGGCGCTTAGATTATCACAAAGACTAACCGCAAATTCCGTTATGGAGTACATCGACCTCAGCTCTGATATACAAATCGCTGAAATTGAAGTCACTGATGCGCTTATCGGAAATACTATAATTGAACTCAACCTACGAAAGCAGTTCGGTCTGAATATTATTGCATTGCAACATGGTGGTGAGACAACAATTTCGATTGACCCAAACAAGAAAATCGAAAAAGGGAATGTAATTGTCGTTATCGGTAAGGATGACGATATAAAAAGATTTGAACAATCTCTTTAAAAAACACAAAGGCAACCGCAACTTCCACCCCCGTCTTGCGTCCTACCACTCATCATGAGAAA
>CAYJLH010000084.1:0-8895 GCA_964370925.1 uncultured Oscillospiraceae bacterium
TTCCGTTTTCCCATTTCGAGACCGCCTGATTTGTGACCTCCACACCTCTTTGCGTCAATAGGTGTGCTAGATCTTTTTGTGAAAAACCACGTTCTTTACGTAGCCTTGCGAGTAGAGATCCTATATTCTCATTCATATGCAACACCTCAATAATAGTATAACTTATGTATGAGAAATAAACAAGAGTTTTTATCCAGAAATTAACAGTCAATATATAGGAAAATAAGAGCCAGAAATTGACATTTTCATCATATTTGTATAAAATCGTTCAAAAACACAAAATTTTTTAGTTTATAAATATTATTATTGCTAATTTTTACTAAAATCGCATCCGCAAAAACTTTGTCTGTATAAACAAAATTTTTTTGATAATTCAACAGATTGAACATATCCGTTCTTTTTTTTGAAATCAGAAGGTAGCCACTTTAGGTCATTTTTTTCAGCATGGTAAAATCCTAATCTGTTAACTTCCAGATAATTTTTGTGTGGGCTGACCGTTAAAGTCGAGCATATAAACTCAAATCCGCCCTCTTTTGCATACTCGGCGGTCTTAGAAATTCGCATGGCAAAGCAAACATTACAGCGCAAACCACCCTCGGGTTCGGCTTCAAGTCCCTTGACTTTTTCAGTGAAAAAGTTTGTCGCTTCGCTGATTTCAATAAGCTCAATCTCGGGTGTTGCCTCTGATAAAAACTTTTTTTGAGCCTCCAGCCTCAGTGCATATTCCTCTTCACAATTGATGTTCGGGTTATAGAAAAAGACAGTTAAATCAAAAAACTCCCTCAAATACAAAATAACATATGTCGAACATGGAGCACAGCAACTGTGCAATAAAAGCTTGGGCTTTGTGGTTAGTGACTTCAATATTTTTTCTGTTTCTGCTTGGTAATTTATTTTCATGACTTTACCTTTCGGGTGATTTTTTTAGGAGTACAAGCATATATTCTCACATACGCATTACACGTAAAACACAGGAGGAAAATATGCAAAAAGAAAATTTTAAAGCTAGGTCGGGATTTTTGCTAACTGCCATTGGTGCTGCGGTTGGAATAGGAAATATATGGGGATTTCCTCGCCAACTAGCCGAGGGCGGGGGAGTGCTCTTTCTAATAATTTACATATTACTTGTAATTTTAGTGGGTTATCCAATTTTATCCTGTGAATTTGCAGTCGGTCGTGAAACAGGTGACAAGCCCTCAAAGGCTCTCAAGGCTATTTCAGGCAAAGGAATCGGAGGTTTTCTCAGCGAACTGGCTTCATTTTTGATGATGGGTTACTACAGCTTTTTGGGTGGCTGTATGATATATTATATGTGTGTCAACGTGACTGCACTTTTTGGAAAAGAAACCCAGTCAGACTCCGCCTTGTTTTTGTCGTTCATTTCTGACAGCTTTTCCTCGGCAGTTTTTACACTTATTTTCATTTTCCTCGCAGTTTTTATCACTGCCATGGGAGTGTCAAAAGGAATTGAGCGATTTTCAAAATTTGCAGTTCCACTTTTGATAATAATGCTACCGATGCTTGCAATCTGCGCTTTAAGTCTGCCGAATGCCACTGAATCTGTGTTGAAATCCTTAGAAATACCCCACGACCTCACTTTATTAAAATTTGCTGAAATTTTTGCCAGTGCGGGCGAGCAGATGTTTTTCTCATTATCTTTGGGTGTCGGTTGCATGATAACTTATGGCGCGTATCTAAATAAGGAAGAAAATATCCCAAAAAGCTCCGCAGTCATAGCTTTCACAGATACATCGGTCGCATTGCTAGCGGCGCTGACGGTCTTACCGATTTCCGGTGTTTTGAACAACTCAGAAAATGATGGCGCAATGCTTTTATTTGTCGCAATGCAAAGGATTTTTGACTCGTATCATCTGTGGGGACATATGTTCGGCTTTCTGTTTTTTGCACTGCTTTTATTAGTCGCTCTAAGCTCCGCTGTCTCAATGATTGAGGTTTCTATGTCGCTAACAGGGGAGTATGGTGGGCGTAAATCCTCGGCTATTTTTTGCGGTGTTGCTGTTTCAATCCCAGCAATTTTGATAGCCAGAGATGGCATGGGTTTTGGGGATTTACCCTCACTTTTTGGCTTAAATTGGCTAGAATTTGCCGAATTTCTGTTCCAAGCGGTTTTGATGCCTATAAGTGCAATTGTATTAATTAAGGCTGTTTTAACCGCAAAAAATGAAAGTATGCTAAGGCGGCAACTCGGAGGTTTATCAGGTTCAATAATCGTAATTTTACTCAAAATATTTGCAATGCCAGTCACAATAATGGTAATTGCTGTTAAATTTATCGAGTTATTAAAACTTCAAAATTAGACTACCATAAATATTCATCTCTGTAAAGAAAATAGCTTGCGAATTTCCGAAATTTGTGATACTATTTTCAGAGTTGAAAGAGAGGTAATTTAACACGATGATTAGATTTAATAGCGACTATACAGAGGGTGCTCACAAGCGAATTCTTGAAAAATTATTAGAAACAAATGAAACTCAAACCGATACTTACGGTAACGATATCCACTGTGAAAAAGCAGCAGAGCTTATAAAATCCGCATGCGGTTTGGAGAGCGAAAAATCAGAAGTTCACTTTTTCAGTGGTGGCACACAGACAAATTTAACTGTAATTTCTGCAATTCTTCGCCCTTATCAGGGTGTAATTTCTGCGGATACAGGTCATATAAACACTCATGAAACAGGCGCTATTGAAGCGACAGGACATGCAATTTTACCCATAAAATCTACAGACGGAAAGATAAATTCGGACGCACTTTATAAGCTCTGTAAGGCTCATAAAGACGACACAAACCACGAACATTGCGTTCAACCCGGCATGGTCTATATTTCTCATCCGACAGAAAATGGAACAAGTTACACAAAATCAGAGCTTGAAGCAATCAGAAAAGTCTGCGACGAATTCAATATTCCCTTGTTTTTAGATGGAGCAAGACTTGGCTATGCACTGGTTGCAGATGGAACTGATTTGACATTAAAAGACATTGCAAAATTGTGTGATACATTTTATATTGGTGGCACAAAAGTCGGCGCAATGTTCGGTGAGGCACTGGTAATCACAAACAAATCACTGTTCAAAGATTTCAGATATATGATTAAAAGAAGCGGCGCAATGCTCGCCAAAGGCAGAATGTTGGGAATACAATTTGAAGCACTTTTCGAGGACGGTTTATATTTCGAAATCGCAAAAAATGCAGTCACAGAAGCAGACAGAATCAGAAAAGGAATGTCCGAGCTTGGCTGTAAATTCCTGTACGAGACTAGTGCTAACCAACTTTTCCCAATAATGAAAAATGACGTTATCAACAAAATGCAAGAAAAATTTTACTTCTACACTTGGGAAACTGTTTCCGACACCGAAAGCGCTGTGAGAATTTGCACAAGTTGGTGTACAAAATCTGAAAATTCCGAAGCTTTTATTGCTGAATACAAAAGCATAGTCTCAAAATAATTGACAAACTAAAATCCGCCTTTCGGCGGATTTTTTCTATATAATTTTGAGTGTCCAATCTTCGACATTCCAAATATCTGTAACAAAATCCTCATAAAAATATGGTTCGTGGCAGACAATCAAAATTGAGCCTTTATACGCTGTCAACGCACGTTTTAGCTCGTCTTTTGCATCCGTATCAAGGTGGTTTGTCGGCTCGTCAAGGATAAGCCAGTTGGCAGATTTTTGCATCAAATCACAAATTCTGACTTTTGCATTTTCGCCACCACTCAAAACTCGCATCTGGCTTGTAATATGGTCGGTTGTTAAACCGCATTTTGCAAGCGCTGCGCGTGCTTCCGCATTTGTGTATGAGGGGTATTTTCCGATAATATAGTCGAGTGCCGTGATATTACTATCTCTTCCGGCTTCTTGCTCAAAATAACCGGGGGAGAGGAAGTCGCCAAGCTCTGCTTCACCTGAAAACGGTTGAATTTGACCCAAAATAGTCTTTAGAAGCGTAGTTTTTCCAAGTCCATTCGTACCCATAATTGCAAGTTTTGTGTTGCGTTCTATGTTAAAATTCAGAGGTTTTGTGAGGGCATCATTGTATCCAATTACCAAATCTCGGACTTCAACCAAGAATTTAGACGGTGTTCCGCCCTCTTTAAAAGCAAAAGTTGGCTTCGGCTTTTCTCTAGGTTTTTCAATGACTTCAATTCTATCCAACATTTTTTGTCTTGAGCTTGCCATGCCTCTAGTCGCAACTCTTGCCTTGTTTCGTGCTATAAAATCTTCCATTTTTTCGATTTCAGCTTGTTGTCTTTCAAAAGCTCTCTGCTGTTGGCTGATTTTAATTTCATTCATGCGCAAGAAATTATTGTAATCTCCTGTATATCTTGAAAATTCTCCATCATTAACATGGTAAATTACATTAACAACATCATTCATAAACTCAACATCATGCGAAATTAGGATAAAAGAGTTTTCATACTCTTTCAAATATCTTTTCAGCCACTCGATATGCTCAAAATCCAAATAGTTTGTCGGCTCATCGAGTAGCAAAGTCGATGGATTTTCAAGCAATAGTTTTGTAAGTAAAACCTTAGTGCGCTGTCCACCTGAAAGTGCAGAAACGTCTTTATCAAGCCCAATGTCCATCAGTCCCAAACCTGTTGCGACTTTCGAAATTTTGGTGTCAATATCATAAAATCCGCTTTGCTCAAGGATTTCACCAATTTCGCCCGCTTCTTCCATCATAGCGTCAACATCAGCGCCATCTTCGCCCATTTTCTCGTAAAGTTCGAGCATTTTTTGCTCTAATTTAAACATATTTGCAAATGCATCTTCCAGCACTTTTTTGATTGTCATGCCTTTTTTAAGGGAGGAATGTTGATCCAAATATCCAACAGTGACATTTCGTGACCATTCGATATCGCCCTCATCGGGTTGCAATGTGCCTGTGATTATGTTTATAAATGTCGACTTTCCTGTGCCGTTTGCACCGACAAGTCCTATGTGTTCACCTTTCAAAAGTCTGAAAGATACGTTCTCTAAAATTGTTCTGCCTCCAAAATCATGGGACACATTACTTACGCTCAGTAAACTCATTTTTGCTCCTTTGAAAATAAAATCTTTGAACAGTATATCATATAATCCATAGGTAAGTCCATAAAAAAATCCGCACGATATAAATTTACTTGAGTAAATATTTGCTCCTTGATCAACTGGACTAGCAAAACTATTAAAGTCGAGCCCATATATCCAGAATTTAGAACACCTTTAGCTTTTACATGTTCATAGTGCTGTAAGTTAATTATATTGTACTAGATGCATATAGGTTTGTCATGATATAAAAAAACCGTCAGTTTAAACGAATTCAAACTGACGGTTCTGTATTATATTACTAGTTAATTGTTCTCTTTACATATGAAGTATGCAAAATATGGTGAGCTTTATGTCCACCAGGTTCACCGAGATACTCCTCATACATTTTGATAAGTGAGGGATTCTCATGTGATTTGCGGATAGATTTATTTGTATCATTTTTATACAATACTTCCGCTCTTAGTTTTCTAACGTCGACATTATTTCTAACCTCAGCGCAAACTATAGGTTGTCCACCGCCGTTTACGCAACCACCAGGGCAAGCCATAACCTCGATAAAGTGATAGTTCGCTTCACCGGCTTTGACTTTTTCAAGTAGTTCACGTGCGTTAGCAAGTCCAGAAACAACCGCAACATTAACATCCATGCCAGCAACATTATAAGTTGCCTCTTTGATGCCTTGTGTACCACGGACTGCTTCGAAATCAAGGTGTTTAAGCTCTTGACCGCTTAGTTTTTCAACTGCTGTACGAAGCGCCGCTTCCATAACACCACCGGTTGCACCGAAAATAACACCTGCACCAGTTGACTCGCCCATAGGGTCGTCAAAAGTGCTGTCAGGTAGAAGCTCAAAGTTGATACCGCATTTTTTGATTAAAACTGCAAGCTCACGAGTCGTGATAGAAATATCAACATCAGCCATACCAGCTGCTGATTGGTCATCTCTTCCAATTTCAAACTTTTTCGCTGTGCAAGGCATAACGCTGACGCTGACGATTTTCTTAGGATCGATGCCTTTTTTCTCTGCGAAATATGTTTTAGCAAGTGCACCAAACATTTGTTGTGGTGACTTACATGTGGAGAGGTGAGGAATCATTTCCGGATAATAGTGCTCACAGAATTTAACCCAACCCGGTGAACATGATGTAATCATAGGAAGAACTCCGCCATTTTGAACTCTGTGTAGGAATTCAGTTGCCTCTTCCATGATTGTAACGTCAGCTGCAAAGTCAGTATCGAAAACTTGGTCGAAACCGATTCTACGCAGTGCAGTTGCCATTTTTCCCTCAACATCTGTTCCGATAGGGAAGCCAAATTCTTCACCAAGACCCGCTCTTACTGATGGAGCTGTTTGAACAATGACGAATTTATCTGGGTCAACTATAGATCTTAAAACTTCGTCAGTTGAGTCTTTCTCATAAAGTGCGCCAGTTGGGCAAGCAACAATACATTGACCACATGATACACAGCTTGTGTCGGCAAGACCCATGTTAAATGGTGAGCCGATATATGTGTTAAATCCACGCTCGTTTGCACCAATGACTTCAACGCCCTGCATTTTAGAGCAAACCGCAGTGCAACGACGGCAAAGGATACATTTATTATTATCACGAACCATGTGAGTTGCAGAGTCATCAATTTCATGCTCTGCTTTAACACCGTGGTAGTAATTTTCATCAACAACGCCAAGTTCTGTGCAGACATCTTGAAGTTCGCAGTTACCGCTTCTAACGCAAGTTAGGCATTCTCTGTTATGCTCAGACAAAATAAGTTGAGCAGTTTTTCTTCTTGCTTCGATTAGTTTTGGAGAATTAGTAATAATCTCCATACCGTCACTTACAGGGTGAACACATGACGCAACAAGGCTTCTTGCGCCCTTAACTTCAACAACACAAATACGACATGCGCCGATTTCATTCATTTCTTTTAGATAGCAAAGTGTGGGGACTTTAAATCCAGCCGTACGAGCTGCTTCTAAAATGGTAGCATTTGAGTCAACTTCGACTTCAATGCCGTTTATTTTAACTTTTACTGTTTGCATATCTTAAATCCTCCACTATTGTTTAGAAATTGCAGCAAACGGGCAACTATCAATACATTGACCACATTTAATGCACTTCTTAGTGTCAATAACATGTTTTTCCTTAACTGCACCGCTGATTGCATTTACAGGGCAAACTTTTTTACATTTTGTGCAACCCTTACATTTGTCAACATCAACAACAAAATCAAGAAGATCTGTGCAAACTTTTGAGGGACATTTTTTGTCCACAATGTGGGCAATATATTCATCTCTAAAGTAACGAAGTGTTGATACAACGGGGTTTGGAGCAGTTTGTCCAAGTGCGCAAAGTGAGTTTTCTTTAAGGTGTCCACATAGCTCTTCAAGTTTATCAAGGTCGTCCATAGTTGCTTTACCTTGAGTGATTTTTTCAAGCAGTTCATACATTCTCTTTGTACCTATACGGCAAGGAGTACATTTACCGCAAGACTCATCAACTGTAAACTCTAGGAAGAATTTCGCAATATCAACCATGCAGTTGTCTTCGTCCATGACAATAAGACCACCAGAGCCCATCATAGAACCGATAGCACTTAGGTTATCAAAGTCGATTTCGACATCAAAATGTTCAATAGGAATACAGCCACCAGATGGACCACCAGTTTGAGCCGCTTTAAACTTTTTGCCGTCGGGGATACCGCCGCCGATTTCCTCAACAACATCACGAAGAGTTGTTCCCATTGGAACTTCGACAAGACCTGTATTTTTAATTTTTCCGCCCAAAGCGAAAACTTTTGTACCTTTTGATTTTTCAGTACCGATAGAAGCAAACCACTCAGCGCCATTTAGAAGAATTTGGGGGATATTCGCCCAAGTTTCAACATTGTTTAGGATAGTTGGTTTTTCATAAAGACCTTTCAGTGCGGGGAATGGAGGTCTTGGACGTGGTTCACCACGATTACCTTCGATAGAAGTTAGAAGCGCAGTTTCTTCACCGCAGACGAAAGCACCAGCACCGAGACGAAGCTCGATATCAAAGTCAAAGCCTGAATCGAAGATATTTTTGCCTAAAAGACCATATTCTCTCGCTTGTGCGATAGCAACATTCAAACGGTCGATAGCAATTGGATATTCAGCACGAACATAGATATAACCTTTGTTTGCGCCAATTGCATAACCAGCAATTGCCATAGCTTCCAAGACAACATGGGGGTCACCTTCAAGGATAGCTCTATCCATAAATGCACCCGGGTCGCCTTCGTCGGCATTACAGCAAACATATTTTTGGTCAGATGGATTTCCAGCAGCAAATTTCCATTTTAGACCTGTTGGGAAACCACCACCGCCACGGCCACGAAGTCCGCTGTCTATCAAAGTTTGGATAATATCTTCGGGTTTCATTTCTGTTAACGCTTTACCCAAAGCTTCATATCCGTGAGTTCCTATATATTCATCAATAACTTCGGGGTTTATAACACCGCAGTTACGTAAAGCAATACGTTTTTGTTTTTTGTAAAAACCTGTTTCTTGAAGAGCCAAAACTTCGCCCTCACTGCCGACTGTCTCATCATAGAGAAGTCTTGAAACGACACGACCTTTTAAAAGATGCTCGTTAACAATTTCGGGGATGTCCTCTTCTTTGACCATTGAGTAGAAAGTTGCCTCAGGATAAACAATCATGATAGGACCTAAAGCACATAGGCCAAAGCAACCTGTCATAACAACGCCAACTTCACTTTCAAGTCCTGCGTTTTTGATTTCTTTTTCTAGTAATTCTATGATTTTAGGGCTTCCGGAAGACGTACAACCCGTTCCACCACACACTAACACATGTGAACGAT
>CAYJLH010000085.1:0-8799 GCA_964370925.1 uncultured Oscillospiraceae bacterium
TTCTTACGCACCACAACACTGCGGTTATCCTCCACAACAGGGCGGTTATCCTCCACAAGCAGGCGGCTATCCTCCACAGGGCGGTTATCCTCCACAGGGTGCTTATGCTCCACAAGGCGGTTATCCTCCACAACAAGGTGGCTATCCTCCACAACAAGGTGGCTATCCTCCACAACAGGGCGGTTATCCTCCACAAGGTGGTTACGCTCCACAAGGTGGTTACGCTCCACAAGGCGGTTATCCTCCACAACAGGGCGGTTACGCTCCACAACAAGGCGGTTATCCTCCACAACAGGGCGGTTACGCACCACAACAAGGTGGCTATCCTCCACAGCAACAAGACCCATACGCAAATCAATATAACCAAAACCAAGCACCCATGGGTGGAGTTTGTGGAACTTGCCACGCAACAACCTCACCAGACCAAAGCGGAAAATGCCCATTCTGTGGCAGTGATATGTAATTAGCATATTTTCAGTTTTCCGATTTTTGATACTTACATGTAACACCTTTCAATTTTTCGCACATATCCAAGAGAGCCGTAAAATTTCTTTCGAAATTTTACGGCTCTCTCCTATTTAATATTTAGTACTTCTATTATCTGCCTTTTATACTCGACAAATTCCGCTGACAGTGTAAAATCTGTGTGCCTCGGCTTTTTTTGCTCAATTTTAATTTCCGAAACAATTTTACCGGGTTTTCCCGACATCACATATATTCTGTCGCAGAGCAAAATAGCCTCGTCAATATCGTGGGTTATAAAAAGTGTCGCCAAACCAATATCCGCCATAACCTCTTGATACCAATTGTGCATATCACGTTTTGTCAATGCATCGAGAGCTGAAAACGGCTCGTCCAAAAGTGAAACACCATGAGAACCCAAATACGTGCGCAAGAGTGCCGCCCTCTGCCTCATTCCGCCCGAAAGTTGCGCTGGATATTTCGTTTCAGTGTTTTCAAGTCCGAAGCGCTCAAAATATGGCGCCGCTTTTTCTCGTGCTAGTTTTTTACTCATGCCACTAATCACCAAGGGCAATGAAACATTGTCAATAATCTTCTTGTGTGAAAACAGCAAATCCTTCTGGAGCATATAGCTAATAAACCCCGGTGTACCTGTGATGTCTACATCATTTAGCACGACTTTTCCTGTATCGGGTTTTAAAAGCCCTGACATAATATTGAAAAGTGTAGTCTTTCCAACACCCGAAGTACCCAAAATACAGACAAGCTCACGGTCATAAAGCTCTATATTAATGTCCTCAATTATTTTAACTCCATCGTAGGATTTTGAAATATTTTCTGCTTTTAAAACGGTTTTCATTATGACAAATAATCGTTTGTAAAGCCTGTTCCGGCTGGGATTTCGTTTTCAATCAAACCCTCTTCAAATAGCCATGCAAAAAATCCATCCCAACGAGTTGGGTCGATGTATCCCCATTGTTCAACTTCGGATTTATACTCATTCCCAATCCAAACTTGGCTGGCAGTTACAAAGTCGATTGAGTCATTAAGCGCGCCTGTTGTGTCGCCATCAACCAAAATTTGCGCTGCTGCTTCTGGGTTTTCTATGGCATATTCATAACCCTTTGCGCAAGCTTCGAGGAACGCTTTTGCCTCTTCTGGATTTTCTTCAAGGTAGGCATTGTTTGAAATAATTACCGGTGTGTAAAAATCAAGCGCTTCGCTGTAGTCTTTGAAGTAGAAGAAATCAAATGGGAATTCACGTGTTTCGGCTAAAACTCCGCCCCAGCCATAAAACACCCAAATCGCATCAGTTTGCATAGCTTCAAGTGCCGCTGGTTCGTCTGTGATTACGTTTGGAATTAGCGTAACTTGTGAAAAGTCGCCACCCTCTTGCTCCATGCAATATTCAATAGTTGCAAGCTCAACAGGAACATCCCAAGTGGAGTAAGTTTTGCCCTCAAGGCCTAATGGGCTGTCCATTCCCTCACCTTGTCTTGAGATAATTCCACTTGTGTTGTGCTGTAAAAGTGTCGCAACAGCAACAACGTCAATAGGATTTTCACTTGTAAGTGCCGCAACTAAAGTATCTTGTGCGGAAACACCAAACTCAGCTTTTCCCGCTCCTATAAGAGCAGTTGTTCCGCTTTCAGGAGGCTGAACAATATTGACTTTAAGTCCGACTTCTTCAAAATATCCCATTGCATCGGCAACATAAACACCTGTATGATTTGTGTTTGGTGTCCAGTCTAGCACAAAAGTAACTTCCGAAAGTTCAGCAGTTTCTCCCTCTGCCTCAGGGGCAGTGCTTTCTGTTGGGCTTGTGCTTTCAGCTGGAGCTTCGCCCTCTGTTGTTGAACCGCCACAAGCGGAAAAAGCCAATAGTGAAGCTGTGCAAAGTGTTAAAAATGCAAATTTTTTCATTTTGTTATTATTCCTCTCTGTTTTTCTCATATATTTCCCACGGCATACTGAGTTTTCTCAAAATCGAAACTCCGAGCATTAAAAGCAAGCTAACCGCCGTGATAAATACAATTACTGCAAACATTTTGTCAAAAGCATAGGCTTTGCGAACTCTGGTCATGTAAACGCCAAGCCCCTCAAAACCGCCCAACCATTCACTGACAACCGCGCCGACCACTGCATAGGAAGCCGAAACACGAAGTCCCGAGAAAAAATGACTGGATGCTGACGGTAATTTCAAATTAAAATAAATCTGTCGCTTGTTCGCACCCATAGCCTTCAAAAGCTCTGTCGCTTGGCGGTCAGCCGAGGCATATCCGTCTAAAAGCCCTATGGTTACGGGAAAAAATGTGGTGAGTGCAACCAGTGTAATTTTCGGCGCCATTTCAAAACCCATCCACAAAACCAAAAGCGGAGCAATTGCAACTGTCGGTATTGTTTGAGTTACGATAATAATAGGGTATAATGCCCTGTGTATAACCGTAAACCTATCCATAAGTGTTGCGATAATAAACGCAACAGCAACACCGCATAAAAGCCCCAAAAATGCTTCGGTCAATGTAATTTGTGCGTGTTCTAAAAGCAAAGGCATTTCGGTAATCAGAGCCGAAAATACGTCAGCGGGAGACGGAACCATGAATGCGGGAACAATCTCCAAAACACTAACCGTATGCCAAGCAATTAACAGCACCGCAATTGCAACAACCGCTGGGATATTATTGGTGATGTTTTGTGACTTTTTCATCAATTGTCAAAATATCTTCGTTTGCTGAGTGCGCGATTTTCACATAAGCAGAAACTTTGTCGCTACCGGCTTTAACTGCAACTTTACAGCAGTTTGTTACAACTTCCATCAGTTTGTCATAGTCGTCACCCTCAATCGCAGTTTCAAATGGTCCGACATAATAGTTTAAGCCTGTGCTTGCGATGTAATCGATAACTTCGTCAACAACTCTGACTACTTCTTCTTTGCTCGCCATGTTAGGCAAAATTTGGATAGCTACTGATGATTTCATAAAAATCCTCCATAAATATAATTATTAAAATAACAAAAAACCATGCGACATCATCGCATGGTTATATAGACTCAGCTACAAAGCTCCCTACGATGGCATTATCCAACAGGTTTAAAGGGTTAGATGAGGCATAACTCACCAATCTCAGCTAAATTTGCTTTAGCACCCCTGCTCGTTATTTAGTTCTTAGGTAGTCTATCACAGGTATTTTAAAAATGCAAGAGAAAAGTAAAATTTTGTTTTATACATTTTTAACATCTTTGCGACCTTTTGTGCTTAAAAGATTTAACATATCAATATATTGACTTATTGCCTTTTTTCGACTACAATATATAGTACTTAATTAATTGCAAAGATATAACATAAAAGGAGAATTCCAATGAAAATAGCAGAAAATGCAAGAGCCGTTCTTGAAAAACGCTACCTAATAAAGAACACTGACGGTACATTAGCCGAGACAGTTGAGGGTCTTTTCAGACGTGTTTCTGATGCAATCGCCATACCGGATAAAAACTATGACGAAAGTATAGATTTAAGCGTGGTTTCAGATGAGTTTTATGAGATGATGACCGAAAAAAGATTTTTACCAAACTCCCCCACCCTAATGAATGCCGGTCGTGAACTAGGTCAGCTTTCCGCATGTTTCGTCTTGCCCATAGGCGACTCTATGGAGGAAATTTTCGATTCTATAAAAAATGCTGCGCTTATCCACAAATCAGGCGGTGGCACTGGCTTCTCTTTTTCAAGGCTACGTAGCAAAGGCGAATCTGTAAACTCAACAGGCGGTGTTGCTTCGGGTCCTGTTTCTTTCATGCGAGTTTTTAACAGCGCAACCGAAGCTGTTAAACAAGGCGGAACTCGTCGTGGTGCAAACATGGGAATTTTGCGTGTTGACCACCCCGATATTTTGGAATTCATCTCATGTAAGGACGACACAGGCGAGTTTACAAACTTCAATATTTCTATTGGAATAACCGAGGAATTTATGGAAGCTGTCCAAACTTCCTCTAACTATAAACTAAAAGACCCCTCCACAAGTGCAATCAAGGGTGAACTAAACGCATGTGAGGTTTTCGATAAAATAGTCGACTCCGCTTGGCGAACAGGAGAACCGGGAATTGTCTTTTTAGATAGACTAAACCGTGACAACGCAGTCCCCTCAATGGGCGAAATCGAGTCAACTAACCCATGTGGCGAGCAACCACTACTACCATATGAAAGCTGTAACCTCGGTTCAATAAACTTAGTTGAGCACCTTAAGAAAAACGGTAAAACTTGGGAAATGGACTGGGATTTACTCAAGAAAACAGTCAACTCTGCTGTGCATTTCCTTGACAACGTAATCGACGCAAATGTTTACCCCATCAAGGAAATTGATATAACAACAAAAAAATCACGCAAAATCGGACTTGGTGTTATGGGCTTTGCGGACATGCTTTTGTACCTCGGCTTGCCATATAACAGCGAAGAAGCAACCGAGCTTGCAACTAAAATCATGCAATTTGTCAACGACAACGGACATGAAGCCTCGCATGAACTCGCAAAAATCCGTGGTGCTTTCCCAGCATTTGAAGAGAGCAAGTATGCAGGCGGAAAAATCCTAAGAAATGCGACTGTCACAACTATTGCACCGACAGGAACACTGAGCATAATCGCTGGCGTTTCCTCAGGTGTTGAACCTGTTTTCGCCTATGCTTTCATCAGAAATATTATGGATAACACTCATTTCGTTGAGGTTAACCCTGTTTTGCGCGAGCTACTAACCGAAAGTGGACTTTTAACCGATGACGTGATGCGTAAAATCGCAAACGAGGGAACATTAGCGCACATAAGCGAGCTACCCGAAAGCATCAAAAAAGTTTTTGTTTGCGCACATGATATAAGCCCACTTTGGCATGTTAAAATGCAAGCCGCTTTCCAATCACACACAGATAATGCTGTTTCAAAAACTGTTAATTTCAAGAGCGATGCAACACGCGCAGAAGTTTCAGAAGTGTATCAACTTGCATGGAAACTAGGTTGCAAAGGAACAACAATTTATAGAGATAACAGCCGTGAAGTTCAAGTTTTGAACATAGGAAAAGTCGGAGCATCAGAGCCAAAGTCCGAATATGGACACATTATGCCAAGAGAGCGCCCCGATGTGACAAACGGTTTCACTGAAAAGGTCAAAATCGGTTGCGGTAACCTTTATATCACCGTAAACTATGACGAAAAGGGCATCTGCGAAGTTTTCACAAACACAGGAAGAGCAGGCGGTTGCCCAAGTCAGTCAGAAGCGACAGCAAGACTAGTTTCCGTCGGAATTCGTAGCGGAATTGACCCCAAAAAAATCATTCAACAGCTCAAAGGCATACGTTGTCCATCCACTATCCGCCAGCAAGGGCTTGGCATAACCTCATGCCCTGATGCAATTGCAAGGGCGCTTGAAAAGGTTTTGAAAACAACAAATGGAGAAAATTTCTCTGTCACAGTTCCAATTGCGGAAAAAGAGGAAAACCACCAAACAGGCGGTCAGTTCAAGTTCTGCCCTGAATGCTCGAAGATGTTAGAGCACGAGGGAGGTTGCGTAACTTGCAGAAGTTGCGGTTATTCTAAATGCGGTTAACACTAACCTAAAACCTGACATATAATATAACACTTCTAATATCAAATGTCGAAGTGACAAAATGGAGGTTTTTGTATGTCAAATTGCTGTTGGCTCGATAGAGAGCTGATTTCTGAAAACACAAATGTTTTAAAAGGTGCATGTGTTGACGGCTTACTGGTCAATAAAAAATATTGTAAAATTGGAAACGGTTATTGTGTCCCCTGCTATTTAATAAACAAGTCATGTTGCTGTTGCGATGTTGATTCTCTTGTTTGTAAATTACTGGAATGTCTCAAAAACCACTGCGATTAGAATTTCAAAATAGTAAAATTTTGGATAAAAGGAGGCTTTTAAGCCTCCTTTTATTCTTTGTATTGGATATTTTAATAAATATTTATTATTTTTATAAAATAATTGTTGATTTTTCAATTACAGGCTGATAAAATTAGCATGTAGCAGTAGCTATTGAAGGGGGTTGTCGTGATTAAAAAGAACAGCAATTTCATTATACTGGCAATTTTAGCGCTTTTCGCTCTGATTGCTATAGGAACTTTTACTTACAGCAACAGAATTAGTGAGGACTTAACCGCCTCCACTCTCGCAACATTAAACGAAACTACCTCGCAACAGCAATACAATTTTGACCAAGAATTAACAACAGAATTGGAAATGCTTGAAAGTGTGGCGAATACACTTGTAATATTTGGCTATGATGAAGCTACAATACGCGCTTATCTAACTAACTTAGAATTTTTCCATAAGTTCCGCGACATCACTGTTTCCGATTTCGGAGGCATAGGATTGATGAAAGATGGATCTATAGTTAGAATTGGCGAAGAGGATTATTTCAAAAAAGCTATGGAAGGCGAAATGGTCGTAACCGATCCACAAATTTCGCAGTACTCAGACCAACCGGTTATCATTCTCGCTTCACCCATCTGGGAATACGGCGAAATTGTCGGTGTTGTCTCTGCCGAATATGAGTTGTCATTACTTAGCGAAATGTTACTTCCAACTTTCAGCGGTAATGGTGACGCTTATGTTTTCACAAAAGAGGGATATGTTGTCGCAAGCACACTAGATGAGCACGTGACGACCTTAACCAACTTATTTGACGACGAATCACAAGCAACTTTCACCTCTGATGTCCAAGAAAACTATATCGAAAACCAAATGCTTACAGGCAGTTCAGGCACAATCGAGTATTATATTGGTGATGACCACAGAGTTTCTGAGTATAGGCCTACATCGCATAACGATTGGATAATGCTTATCTCTGTGCCGTCTGAAATCATCAGCGGCGAAGCGAATTCTATTTCAACCGGAATTACAATATTCAATATTTTTGTTGTTGCTATTTCCGCTGCTCTGTTAATTGTAATACTACTACTTAGACGAAATTCAATTCATCAAATCGAACAAGCCGCCTATTACGACGATTTAACAGGAATTCGTAACCTAGTGAAATTCAAAATTGATGCGTATGAGATTTTAAAAAACAATCCCGATAAAAAGTACGTGATTGTAAAACTTGATGTTGTCAATTTCAAAGTAGTAAACGAAATTTTTTCCTTCGAAGCGGGTAACGAGCTTATACGTGCAATTGCCGACGTTTCTCGAGAAATCACGCACGAGCCTTTCATCTGCGGAAGGGTCGGAACTGATGAATTCTTACTTTTCTCAGATGAAATTTTCGGCAAGCAACTAGACGATAATCTCGAGTTGTTTCAAGGTATGTTCAGAGCTAAAGTGCCTTTCATTTCGCAACATCACATGTCATTCCGCCACGGTCGCTATTTTATAGACCTCGGCGAAACAGATATGAATGCAATTATCGCAAAGGTCACTCTGGCACATAGTTTTGCTAAGGACTCTAAAGAAACTATAATCTGCGACTATAACGAAGACTTTAAGCGTCGTGTTTTAAAAGCGGCAGAAATCGGAAATAAGATGGAAAAAGCCTTAGCGAACAATGAATTCAAGGTATTTTTACAGCCAAAATATCGACTTTCTGACAATTTATTGGTTGGCGCAGAGGCGCTGGTTCGTTGGATAGAGCCAGACGGAAAAATGATATATCCAAACGATTTCATCCCACTTTTTGAACAAAATGGTTTTATAGTCGAGCTCGATAAATATATGCTTGCAGAAGTATGTAAAGTAATAAAAAAATGGATAGATAGTGGCAAGCGTTTAGTTCCTGTTTCTGTCAATTTCTCAAGACTACACTTGGAAAATCATAGTTTTGTGCAAGAGATAACAGAAATTACAGACAAAGCAGGAGTGCCCAGACATTGCATTGAAATCGAGCTTACAGAAAGCACCATTATCGACAATGAATCAACGCTTACTGAGGTTCTTGAAAAGCTACATAAGAACGGATTTAAGCTTTCAATGGATGATTTTGGCACCGGATACTCTTCATTGGGTCTTTTAAAGAACCTAAATGTCGATGTTATAAAGCTTGATAGAAGCTTTTTCTATGATGTTCACAGCGAAGAGCGTGGCAAAAAAGTTGTGGAGAGCATGGTCGGAATGGCACAAAAACTTGAGATAGAAACTGTCGCCGAGGGTGTTGAAACTGCCGAGCATGTTGAGTTCCTAAAGTCTATTGACTGCCAAATCGGGCAAGGATATTTCTATGCTAAACCCATGCCTGCCGCTGACTTTAAATAAGATAATGAAAAAAAGTTGCAGTTCAAATCGAACTGCAACTTTCAGCCTGAAGACAAAAGCACCTACTTTATGGTATAATAGAACCATAAGGTA
>CAYJLH010000086.1:0-1522 GCA_964370925.1 uncultured Oscillospiraceae bacterium
CAATCTTAGCTCAGAATTGTCAACGTGAGTATAAATCTGAGTTGTGTTTAGGTGTTCGTGGCCTAAAACCTCTTGTAATGTTCTGACATCAACACCATTTTGAAGCATCAATGTTGCAGCCGTGTGTCGAAGTTTATGCGATGAATACTTATCACGGTCGAGCCCAGCTTTTAATAGCGTACTTTTAACCATACTATGAACCATTTCACGACTCAAGCGCGTTTTTCGATTCGATAAAAAAAGAGCATTTTTGTCAACAGCATCAATATTATTTCGTAAAATCATGTAATCATCAATTGCAGAAGTACAGCTTTCGTTCAAAAAAACTATGCGTTCTTTGTTACCTTTGCCCAAAATTCTAAGGTGGTCACTGCGCACATCGCCCAAATCTATGCCAATTATTTCCGAAATTCTTAGTCCGCAGTTTAAAAATAAAGTTAGTATGCAATAATCACGTTCACGATTTTTTCCATCAACAGCATTTAAAAGATTAATACTTTCTTCCAAATTCAAGTAACTGGGTAGCGATTTTTTAACCTTAGGGGAGTCCAAATCTTTGATGGGGTTATCAGTTAAAATCTTTGCTTTTTGTGTCAAATATTTGTAATAACTTCTAATTGTTGCTATTTTTCTAGCTCTAGTTGATGCAGTCAAACCTTGCTTAGAGTTTTTAGCCCGTTGATTTTTAACTCGAGTACGTGACAAATATGAAAGGTAATCATAAATTTCACCTAAAGTTACCGATTCGACAAATTGTTTGTCGACGTCAGCAATTGATATCTCGTTCAAATCCGTATCAGAGTCACAAATATTCCTGTGAATTTTTAAATATCGAAAAAATGTACGCAAATCAAGAAAATATTCATCAACAGTCGCTTTAGAATGACTCTTGATTGTCTCATGATAAATAAGAAAACTGCGTAAAATTTCGGGAGTGCCAGCGGGGTAGTCCATAAAATGCCTCCAAAAGCTATAAATGTCAGTAATTCATAATAACATATTTTTTTACATTTGTCCAGAACAAATTAAACAAAATAAAGATTTTGTTTAATTTACATAGTTTTCTTTAAGAAATCAGGAACGCCGACCCTATATCAAAAATCTCCTGCTCAGTTAGATAAATCGGTTTCACTCCGTATCTATTTAGAAATGCTTCAATTTGTGCTTTGCTTGGGTGCAAATTCAAGCTTCCTGTAAAAGCCATCTCACTCTGTGATATTTTAAAACTCGCTCCGCCTATAAATCCAGTGTCAAATCCCTCAAGTTGTATAAATCCAGATTCTATTAAAAGTACATCAAATCCAAATTTAGCACACACGGTCGCAATGCCTTTATCTGACGTGATAAATGCACGCTCGGTCACTGGACAAATATTACACTTTGCGTACCCTTGTTTAACATGTATAAAATTAGCATAGTCTTTTAGCACAGAGAATTTCCAATTGTGTATTATATTTTTTCCAATTATACATGCATTTAGTCTTGCATCATTAGGATATTCTTTTAATAAAATTCCGCATCT
>CAYJLH010000086.1:1532-4042 GCA_964370925.1 uncultured Oscillospiraceae bacterium
TATGCTTTAACTTTTCTTGTATTTCAGTATTGACAGAGTCCAAAATAAATATTTCATTTCCATAATGTAAAATAGCTAAATCTACATGCCCACAAAGTCGCTCATCTACTTCTAAAATATCTGGAAGCGCAACAAATTCGATACCTAAATCTTCTATTGGAGATTTAAGTACCGAATATTTTTGACCAATAATCACACTATTCACCCGATTAACAGGTAAATTTGGTAGAAATGCGCTGTTTTGCATACTAATATAATGCAGCCGCAATGGCTTCACGAACATTTTTTACATATACTAATTTAAGACCCTTGGGTGGTTTAAATTCACTTCCCGTATGTTCAGGAATTATGCAATTTTTAAACCCAAGTCTTGCAATTTCGAACAATCTTTGCTCCAAAGCATTTACGGAACGGACTTCTCCTGTCAATCCAACTTCGCCAACAGCGGCAATGTCACTATTAACCGGTCTGTCAACTATACTGGAAGCTACCGCCAAAATTGCTGCCAAATCGCTCGCCGGTTCGTGCAGTTCGAGCCCTCCGATTACATTCAAATAGACATCGCTACCAGAAACTGCAAGCCCTCCCCTTTTTTCCAGCACAGCCATCAAAAGCAAGGCTCTGTTGTAGTCTATACCGTTCGAATTTCGTCTTGCAGATGTGAAAACCGTCGGTGCAACCAGAGCTTGAATTTCTGCAAGCATTGGTCGGCTGCCCTCCATCACACATGCAACGCATGTTCCCGGAGTGTTTACTGGTCGTCCTGAGAGCAACATTTCTGATGGATTTTCAACTTCTCGAAGTCCTGTATCGAGCATTTCAAATACACCGATTTCATTTGTTGAACCGAATCTATTTTTCGCTGCCCTCAATATCCTGTATGACAAGCTACGCTCACCCTCAAAATATAGTACACAGTCAACCATATGCTCCAAAACTTTCGGCCCAGCTATAGCTCCGTCTTTGTTAATATGCCCAACGATAAATACGGTAATCCCCTGCTGTTTTCCCATTTGCATAATCGACATTGTACACTCACGAACTTGACTCACACTGCCGGGCGCAGAGCTAACTTCACTATTATATAGTGTCTGAACAGAGTCAATAATCACGATATCGGGCGATAAATCCTCGGTGCAACTGATAATTTCATGCAAATTGGTCTCAGGCAAAACGTATATTTCATCCCCTGAAACACCAAGCCTTTCGGCACGCATTTTTAGCTGTCTTTGGCTTTCCTCACCACTTACATATAGAATTTTTTCAGATTTCCCCATTTTTCCACATGCTTGCATCAACAGTGTTGATTTACCAATTCCGGGCGCTCCGCCGATTAAAACGAGCGACCCACGAACAGCGCCTCCACCAAGTACACGGTCAAGCTCATTTATCCCTGTCAGGAAACGAGCTTCTTGTTTTGTGTCAAGTTCATTCATGCGTTTTGGGCTATTTTTTCTCGCAAAAACCGATGTTGTCACAGCGGATTTTTTCGGTTTTTCTGCTTCAACCATAGTGTTCCAATTATTACAAGCTGGGCACTTCCCTACCCATTTTGCGCTTTCATTACCACATTCTGTGCAGTAGAATACTGTTTTTGTTTTCATATATTGTAAAATACCTCCGACTAACTATACATTTTGCTCCCACGCTGTGAGAATTGTTAATGCAAGTTTTGTCTGAAAATCGTTGTTTTTTAGCTGATTTAGGTCGTTTTCGTTACTTATAAATCCACATTCTACAAGTATAGCTTCACAGTTTACTTTTTTCATCAGGTACACGCTGTCCGAAATGGGGGCTGCCAGTCTTCGGCTATTCTCGTATAAAGTCGCGTTTAATTGACTTTGCATGAAGTTTGCAACTGCTTCACTATTATTTTTATTACCATAAAAAACTTGAGCACCGTTTGCCGAGTCATTTATATAAGTATTTTGGTGGATACTTATAAGCCAAGCGTTTGGTATGGAGTTTATCAACTCAACTCTATATTTTTGATCATAAAGTTTTTTTGCTGCAATTGATGCACTTTCCTCTGGATAATCTATCTCAGATGCACTGCGTGTCATTACGACATTTTCACCGCAAAATTTTGCTAAATCTCGTAATTTTAACGCAATTTCTAAATTAATTTCGCTCTCAACAGTTCCATCAATTCCCACAGCCCCTCCATCAACTCCGCCGTGTCCTGCGTCTATTATGAGAGTTCTATTTGATGTTGATGATGAAAAAACCTCATTAGTTTCGGGTGAAATTTGCCTCATTGAACCCAAAACCGCCAGTGTAATAAATAGCATTGTAAATGTTGAAATCGCCTTTAAAAAGCTTTTCCATTTCATGATTATAAACATATTCACCACTCCTTGCAAAATTCTATTCGGAGTGGTGATTATATAGACCAATAATAAAAGTTTTGTTCAAACTTTTTCAAAAGTTTGTGGGGTCTTGGGGCGAAGCCCGAGTCGCTCACCGAAGTGAGCGAAATACTCTGGCGCTACGCGCCCTATAACTCGTCC
>CAYJLH010000086.1:4142-8782 GCA_964370925.1 uncultured Oscillospiraceae bacterium
TTTTTGGCGCTGTGCGCCCTATAACTCGCCCTTTTTGGCGCTGTGCGCCCTATAACTCGCCCTTTTTGGCGCTGTGCGCCCTATAATTCATCTTTTTAAAAAATAACACAAAAAACGAGTTAAGTAATTTCAGGCGCCAAAGGCGCAGAGATTTCGCCTGTTGCGACAGGCGACTGGGGACGCCGTCCCTCAGAACCCTGCGATTTTTTGAAAAAATCGAGTAAAACTTTAGTTTTTTTAACTTTTAGTTCGAGTAAAACTTTAGTTTTTTAACTTTTAGCTCGAGTAAAACTTTAGTTTTTTCTTTTAAACTTTTAGTTCTGTTTCACTATCGTCAAGAAGGTCTGCAAATTTATCAAGCATTGGTTTTACGCAATTTTCGATAAACTCCTCAACCTGTTTTGGCGCTCTTCCAACATATAGCGATGGAACTAAAACTTTCTCAATATCCTCAACAGTCAATCCAAAAAGTGGGTCAGCCGCTATTCTCTCCACCAAATCATTCGCTAAGCCCTCTTCCTTGACAACCGCACCGGCAGCAATAGAGTGAATTCGAATTTTTTCATGCAATTCTTGACGGTCTCCACCCTTTTTAACCGCTCTCATCATTATATTTTCTGTCGCCATGAACGGTAGCTCGTCCATGATGCGCTTTGTGATTACTTTGTCATAAACTTTAATTCCCGATGCGACATTATTTGCAATTTTTAATATAGCATCCACACACAAAAATGCCTCAGGAACTGAAATTCTCTTATTCGCAGAGTCGTCCAATGTACGCTCAAACCACTGATTATATGAAGTCATTGCACCATTTGATGCATCGGCAATCACATATCTAGCCAAAGAGCAAATACGCTCGCAACGCATAGGATTTCTCTTGTAAGGCATAGCGGAAGAGCCAATTTGATTGCCCTCAAATGGTTCTTCAAGCTCTTTCAAGTGTGAAAGTAAGCGCATATCTGTCGCAAATTTACCCAAAGTTTGGGCAATTCCAGATAAAGTAGATAAAATTTGATAGTCAACTTTTCTCGAATATGTTTGGCCGGAAACAGGAATTACTCCATTTGAAAATCCCATTTCCTCAGCTATCATCGCTTCCATTTTGTGAATTTTATCGTGGTCCCCATCGAAGAGCTCCATAAAACTCGCTTGAGTTCCTGTCGTGCCCTTAGAGCCTAAAAGCTGAATATTTTCAATGCGGTAATTCACATCTTCCAAATCCATCAATAGTTCATTAATCCACAAAGTCGCCCTTTTTCCGACAGTCGTTAGCTGTGCAGGTTGGAAATGCGTAAATCCAAGGGTTGGTAAATCTTTGTATTTATTAGCAAAATTTGAAAGTCTCGAAATTAGATTTATAAGACCTTTTCTGACAATTTTTAGTGCATCACGCATAACAATAACATCCGTATTGTCGCCAACGTAACAGCTTGTCGCCCCTAAATGAATGATGGGCATTGCATTTGGACACAGTTTTCCGAAAGCATGAACATGCGCCATGACATCATGACGGAGTTTTTTCTCCATCTCAGCGGCATAGCCATAGTCAATATCATCAACATGAGCCTCTAATTCTGCAATTTGTTCAGCAGTTATGTCAAGACCCAGTTCTTTTTCTGCTCTCGCCAAGGCTACCCAAAGTTTTCTCCATGTACTAAATTTTTTGTCAGGAGAGAAAGTATATAGCATTTCATCGCTGGCATATCTTGAGCCAAGCGGGCTTTCATATGTGTTTTTCATGTTTTTTAGTTTGCCCCTTTCAAGAATTCTTCAAGTCTGTCCATGCCTTTTTTAATATTTTCCATGGATGTTGCATATGTGAAGCGAACAAAACTCGATGTTCCCAATGCTGTACATGGAACAACCGCAACCAATGCTTTAGATAGAAATGCGTATGCAAAATCATCACAGTTATTAATTTCCATGCCACCCAAAGTGCGACCGAACAGCTTCTCAACATTCATCATAACATAAAAAGCACCGTCAGGGCAAATACAGCTCACACCATCGATTTTGTTTATACGCTCGACTAAATAATTTCTGCGCTCTTCAAACACTTTTCTCATGTCATAAACCGACTGTTGAGAGCCACGTAGAGCTTCAACCGCTGCATCTTGACTGATAGTCGATGGCGCACTTGCTGAATGGCTGAGAATATTTCCCATAACTTTTGCAATTTCTGGATTTGAGGCAGAAAATCCAATTCTCCAGCCTGTCATCGCATATGCTTTTGACACACCATTAACTATAATCGTGCGTTTTTTAACTTCTTCGCCCAAAGTTGCAACACTTGTAAACTCTTTCCCATCATAAACAAGGCAGTAGTAAATTTCGTCTGCAATTATGTAAATATCATGCTTTACACATACGCTACATAGCGCCTCAAGCTCGGACTTGCTGTAAAGCATACCTGTTGGGTTCGAGGGATTATTTAACATGAAAACCTTTGTTTTTTCAGTAATCGCTTCTTCTAGTTGTTTGGGTGTTATTTTAAAATTATCCGCTTCACTTGCGTGTATGAAAACAGGTTCACCGCTTACAAGTCTTACCATTTCATAATAACTGACCCAATAAGGTGTTGGAATTATAACTTCATCGCCAGCATTTACTAAAGCCGTAAGCGCTGTAAACAAAACAAGTTTTGCTCCGCTACCGATTATTATTTCCTGGAAATCATAGTCAAGGTCAAAATCCTGCTTCAATCTATAAGCACAAGCTTCACGCAATGCCTTTTCGCCTGCCGGCGGCGTGTATCTGGTTCTTCCGTTGTTAATTGCAGTTATTCCGGCCTGTTTTATATTGTCAGGTGTATTAAAATCGGGTTCACCTGCACCAAAACCGACAACGTCATGGCCTTCTGCTATCAATTTTTTAGCTAAAGAATCGACGGCTAGTGTTGCGGATGGCGCAACCGAACATGCTACTTTTGAAAGTTCTTTCATATAATCTCCGTTCTGCCACTTTTGGAGTGGTTTTATAGGTAATTGCAGTATTTTTCTACTTTTTTATACCGCACTATACTTTTTATTAATTATATGTCTAAACTATTAAAATTGCAACACTATCCGTCAATTTCTACAAATAAGTGAAATTTCTCGAAATTTGTAAATGTATTTTATGAAAGTTAACGGCTGAAATTTTGGCAAAATTATATATAATTTTTATCTCTCATCTTCTTGTTTATAAAATTATGCAGATTAAGCCTCCACTGCCTTCATTTATGATTCTTTGTAGGGTTTCCCGCAGTTTCAAACGAGCATCATCTGGCATTTTTCTAATTTTTGTTGTCAAGCCCTCCCCTGCTATATCATAGAGAGATTTGCCGAAAATATTAGAATCCCAGATTTTGTTAACATCTCCCTCGAAACCTTGTAAAAGGAAATTAACAATTTCTTCTGAGGCTTTTTCTCCACCCAGAGCTGGGGCAACTTCGGTGACTATATCGGCACGTATCATGTGAACCGAGGGTGCGCTTGCCTTTAATCTTACGCTATATCTGCCGTTGTGACTTACAATTTCTGGCTCTTCCAGTGTCATTTCCTCTCTGGTTGGCATTACAACTCCATAACCTTTTTCCCTAACTTCTTCCATTGCAATTCCAAATCTTTCGTACTCATTTTTAGCAGCAGAAAGCTCGGTTAAAAGTGCCATTAACTCGCCGTCATCGCGAATCTGCAAGCCAGTTTCCTTGCTGATAGTCTCATAATACATGCCGCGCGGTAGGTCGATTACGATTGCGACACTGCCCTCTCCCATAGACATTTCTTTGGTTCTAACCTCTTCTGTTATCTCTTCTTCGGCGAGTTTTTCCATCACAGTTCTTATATCTCTAATGTTTTTAAGACCTTTTGCCGCATCCTTGACTTTTTGGCATAAGTCGTTTTTAAGCTCATGTTCCATGCTGAGTGCGTCAACCCAAGATGGTAAAAAAACTGCAAGCTCTATCACTGGAAACTCGCCTAAAACTGCGGATAAAATTTCAACTATATCTTTTTCTCCCAGTTCAAGGCAACTAATCGGAATTACCGGAACGCCATATTTTTCGCTTAATTCTTCGGCTAATGCCTTAGTTTCGGGATTATTCGGGTGAATTGAGTTGAGTAAAGTTACAAAAGGTTTTCCAATTCCTTTCAATTCCTCAATAACTCGCTCCTCGGCAGAAACATAGTCCTCTCTTGGAATATCGCAAACCGAGCCATCCGTAGTCACAACAAGTCCTATTGTCGAGTGCTCATTTATGACTTTGTAAGTCCCCTCTTCCGCAGCTTGGGCTATGCTAATTTCGTGGTCATACCACGGTGTCGTGACCAAGCGTTCGGTTCCGTCTTCAAACTGTCCCATCGCACCGTTTACCATATATCCTACGCAGTCAATTAGCCTAACTTTAAAACTCGCACCACTATCTAATTTAATTTCCACTGCTTCTTCAGGGATAAATTTTGGCTCGGCAGTCATAATAGTCCTGCCCGAACCACTTTGCGGAAGTTCGTCCCTTGCCCTCTCTCGCATATACACGTTTTCAATGTTTGGAATTACCAAAGTTTCCATAAATCGTTTTATAAAAGTTGATTTTCCTGTTCTGACAGGGCCAACAACTCCTACTAAAACTGCCCCTGAAGTTCTTAGGGCGATGTCAT
>CAYJLH010000087.1:0-8651 GCA_964370925.1 uncultured Oscillospiraceae bacterium
CAACAGTTGCACCCACAAGTCAGCTTGCTTATGTTTCTAACGACAATGAAATGGAGATAAAAATTCCATTTTTAACAAATGATATAGCTAATATTTCAATAGGCGAAACTGCATTAGTTAGCCTTTCCGACACAGGTGAAGTTTTAAATGGTACTGTTAAAGAAATTTCAGGCGCACCCGAGTTCATATATGGCAATATCCAAGTAAATTATGTCACAATTTCTGTCCAAAACCCAGGTGGCGTTCAAGCAGGCAGAGAGGCAACAGCAACCATCGGTGCTTTTGCTTGCAGTGATGTAGGCAAATTTGAAAGCTCTGGAAGCTCACCTGTTATCTCAGGACTTTCTGGAACTGTTGAGGAAATTTTTGTTCAAAATGGCGACTATGTGACAGTTGGTCAGCCTATGTTTAGAGTATTAAATCCATCAACAAAAACTCAGCTTACCAACGCTGAAAACAGCATTTCAGATGCTCAAGATAGACAAGAAGACGCTTCGGAATATCTCAGCGACCACGCTGTAAAATCTCCAATTTCAGGCACTGTTTCGTCTATCGCTGTTGAAGAACTTGACATGATAAGCACAAATTCTGTTGTTATGGAAATCGTGAGTGAGGACTCAAATTATGTCACTTTTTCTGTTTCTGAAAAGACAATTCCTCATATAAAAGCTGGCGAAAATTTCACTGTCGATGTATCAGGAAATGAGCTAAACGGCACAGTTACAGAGGTTTCGACGGTAGCAAACTCAAAAACAGGATTGTTCACAGTCAAAGGACAAATTGAACAAAACGACATTAAACTGTATAGTGGTACGACTGCGGAAATAACAATATCAAGTTTTACAGAAGAAAATGCGCTGGTAATTCCATTTGATGCAGTGCAATATCAAGGTGAGGAAGCTTATGTCTATATCTATAATGATGGAGTTGCAGAAAAAAGGGTTATCGAAGTTTCAAATTTCGACAATGATGAAATTATAGTAACCGACGGCATAGATGTAAATGATAAAATCATAACAACATGGTCAACAGGACTGAGAGATAATGCACTGGTAACGGAGGAAAACTCAGATGTTTCTAACTAAACTTGCGATTAAAAGACCTGTTTCGACACTTCTTTTGATTTTTACGCTAATAGTGTTCGGAATAAGCTCAATTTTTGATTTTAAGCTCGCTCAAATGCCAACAATTGAAATGCCGACTTACATAGTTATAACTTCATATCCAGGCGCAGACCCTGAGCTAATCGACAGCACAATTTCAACCGAAATCGAGGCAATAGGCGCTACACTCACAGGCTTTACTGAGAGCGTAACAATTTCTCAAGAGGGCTTATCCAGTGTTGTTTTTAGTTTTGACTACGATGTTGATTCAAACCAAACTTATATGGATATCAAAACAGCTTTGGACGGAGTTCAATTGCCTGAAGATGCCTCCGACCCAAGAATTATGGAGATTTCTCTCGGGCAAGGCGCTATGATGAGAATGTCGTTATCAGGTCCTGAGGGCGAGGATATTTTAGGCTTTGCAAATGATGTGCTAGTACCAGAAATTGATGCACTTTTAGGCGTTGCAGAAGTTAATGTCCGTGGCGGTGAAGAGGAATATATAAGCGTCACTGTTGACCCTGCAAAAATGGAACAATACGGGATTTCACTTCAAAACATATCGAGCTCTATCGCTTCGTATAACTACGAAATACCTATAGGTGAAATTGAGAATGGTAGCCAAAGCATCAATGTTTCATCTGGTTCTGAACTTGGAAATCTATCAGAATTAGAGAACGTGACAATCGCAACCCCCACAGGTGCTATGATAAAACTTTCTGACGTGGCAAGCATAACGCAGTCTGTTCAAGCTGCGGATTCAATCAGCCGCAACGACGGACTTTCTGATATAAGTGTTTCAGTAACTGCAAATACAGATGCAAATATTCCTGAGCTTGCAGACGATATTTTGGCTGAAATTGAAAAAATCTCGGCTGACTATCCCGAGATTGAAATAGAAATCACCAGAAATGAAAGTGAAAATATCATGAGCTCACTGAGTTCAGTTGCTTCAACTCTTGTTTTAGCAGTTGTTTTATGTATGGCAGTGCTTTTTGTTTTCCTTGGAAATTTAAAGGCTAGTTTAATCATTGGTAGCTCAATTCCGCTGTCACTGGTCATAACTTTGATTTGCATGAGTTTCTTGAATTTTGAGCTTAACATGGTTACAACAACTGCTTTGATTATCGCTATTGGAATGATGGTTGATAACTCCATTGTTGTGCTTGAGAGCATTTTCAAGGCAAAGGAAAGCACAGATAGCTTTAAAGATGCAGCTATCGAGGGCTTTAAAACCGTTGGTGCTTCTGTTGTGGCTTCGACAATAACAACAATAGTTGTTTATGTTCCAATGGCACTACTTGGCGGTATGTCAGGGCAATTATTCGTGCAACTTAGCATGGTAATCGTTTTTGCTATGACCGCTTCACTAATTTCTGCTATGGTTTTCATTCCCTTATTTTATCATTTGATAAAGCCTATAGAAAAACCCTCGCCAATTGCAAAACTTATGGAAAAGCTTGAAAGCGGATATGACAGAAGCATACGCCATGTTATAAACAAGAAAAAAACGGTTGTCTCTTTCTCTGTTTTACTACTAATCGGTTCGTTTTCACTTCTTCTATTCATCCCCCTTGAGCTTATTCCCCAGACGGATAGTGGCGCTATTGCCATCACAGCGGAATTTAGGTCGGGAACGCTTTTGGAGTCAATAGATGAGCAGATTTCAGAGCTAGAACAAACCATGCTTGACGACGAAACTCTAACAAATGTCACACTTTCCATAGATGGTAATACAGCCACTTTAGAAGCTGAAATTGCTGATAATACGCCAACTTTGGAAGTAGTTGACGAATACTTAATCCACACAAGAAGCATGTCAAACATGACAGTCACTGTTGAACAAAGTGGCAACATGATGGGTTCAGTTGGCGAAACCACTTTGGGTACTGTAGTTTCAGGTTATGACTATGACGCTGTTAAGGAAGCTGCAAATGAAATTACAAACCAATTGTATCAAATCCCTGAAGTTTTGAATGTCTCATCATCGGTCGGAAGCTTGGGCGAAAGCAAAGCGGTTATTGACATAAACCCAGACAAAGCTTTGAAATATGGGCTGACTTCTGCTCAAATTTCTTCGGTTTTGAGACAATCAGTGACAGGAATTGACGTCGCTGATTTGAATATTGATGAGGATGAATTTGCTGTTATGATTGAATATCCCGATGGCAAATACGATGATTTTAACTCATTTATGGAAATTCCAATCACAACTTCACAGGGTGTTATTCAATTAAATCAAGTTGCAGAACTTAAATTTACAGATAACCTTCAAGCTGTAAGACGAACAAACGGCATTTACACAATAGAGCTCACAGCATTGACAACAGATGAGCACAAAAACACTGTCGACAAAGCAATAAAGGAAATCGAAGACACTGCAAGTTTTGGTGGCGGAGTTGAAGTCGGAAACGGTCCAGGCTCTAACATGCAAACCGAGGAGCTCACAGCGCTTGCAGGTGCAATCGCAACAGCGACTTTCCTAGTTTTTATTGTCATGGCTATGCAGTTTGAATCTGTGAGATTTTCTTTCATGGTTATGACAAGTATAGTTTTCTGCTTTATCGGCTCTTTCGGTTTGTTATTTTTAACAGGTCAAAGTTTGAGCATGATAGGCATGATGGGCATACTTATGCTTGTGGGTATTGCGGTTAATAACGGTATTTTGTTTGTCGATACTGCAAACAGTTTAAGGAAAGAAATGGATGTCAAAGAGGCACTTATACAAAGCGGAAAGCTTCGTATGCGCCCAATTTTGATGACAACCATGACGACAACTTTGTCTATGGTGCCTGTTGCTCTCGGTATAGGTGAGGGAGCGGAAATGCTTCAAAGCATGGGTGTTATTATCATCGGCGGTCTAACGGCTTCGACAATTTTGGTGCTGTTTTTAATGCCAACATTCTATCTTTTGATTGATAAAAAGCAGAAAATCAAAAAATAATATTCACAATAATATTCACGTTGTATTAAACAAAGAAAAGGGGCTGTCGCAATAAGCCCTATATAAAAAACAAAAACGAGCACCCAAAAAATGGTAGCTCGTTTTGTCGTTTCATAGTATAATTAATTTGCAAAAAAACAATGTTCAGAAAATCTTATTTATAAGTGACACAAGATTGACACATTTATTACCTTTTTATTGCACATATTTTTGCTATACTAAGTTCATCAAAGAAAAACAAAACCTTTGAAAGACAAGAAGCCTAAATATGGCAAAGAAAGGAAAAATTATGAAAAGACTTAAAGTAGGGATTTTAGCAGGAGCAATGGTGTTGAGTTTAGGAGCAATTTCAGCTTCGGCGGCTGCACCTTTAGATGACAGTGAGGACACAAGAGCTTTTCCGCAAAATATCGAGGAAAAAGCCATTGAAGCAGGGCTTACAGTAGAAGAATATCTTGAACAAATGGACATCGAATTTGACGGCGAAAAAATGAATATGGGCAGAGGGGAAATGCCTTTTGGTAAAGGCGAAAAACCTGATGGAGCACCTGAATTCGATGGTGAAAGACTAGCTGGGAAAGAGGCTTTTGAAGAAAAACAAGTTGAAATGGAAGAAAAGGCGACTGAGCTTGGCTTGACAGTTGAAGAGTATAAAGAACAACTAAAAGCCGAGAAAGAAGCCGAAAGAGAAGCTATGCTTTTAGAAAAGGCCACTGAAGCAGGTCTTACAGTAGAAGAATTTATTGAGCAAAATGCGCCAAATTTTGGAGGTGAAAAAGCTGAATTTGCTGGAGAAAGACCTGGATTTGATGGAGAGAAATCCGAGGGAAAGAATATGCCTAAACGTGGTGGAAACAAAGCTGAAAATTCAGACGATAGCGAATAATTATGTTCTAATAATAAATCGAAGCGTAAAAACTTCGATTTATTATGCTGTAAAAATTTAAGATAAGAGGTAAATTTATGAAAAAATTAATTATTTCAACTATGCTTTTAATGGTTGCTTTAACTGCTTGTTCAGAAGATGAAATAGATGTTGTAACAATTGCGCCTGACCAAGCCGTAGAAGAAAGTGCAGAAGTTGTTGAAGAAAATGTTATTAGGGGTATAGTGATAGAAATTAGCGAAAAAGCAGTCACAATTCAAGAAATGAACGGTGGATTTACAGGCGGAGGAGGCATGGGCTCAATGCCAAATGCCGACGAGGGAACTCGACCCGAAGGTATGCCTGAAAATACGGGCGAAGGAGAACGTCCCGAAGGTATGCCTGAAAATACGGGCGAGGGAGAGCGTCCAGAAGGCGTACCTGAAAATGCTGGCGAGGGAGAGCGTCCAGAAGGCGTACCTGAAAATGCTGGCGAGGGTATGCAAGCTGAGGGCGAAATTTATGTATACACTTTTATAGAAGAAAGCGTGATTTCAAAAGATGGCTCTGAAATTGCTTTAACTGATGTTACGGTTGATAATGTTGTAGAGCTTACTTTTAACAAAGATAATGAAGTTGAATCCATGACTATTTTACAATAAATACTTACAATATATATTTTTTGATATTTATGTTATAATGACTTCAAAAGGGGTGATTTTATGAAAAAAATATACATTGCAGAAGACGATAAAAACATCTGCGACATAATAGCAACACACTTAAGCCAAAACGGATATGAAGTTGTAGGATTTGCAGATGGGGAGTCTTTGCTATGTGAATACAAAAAATCTCCTTGCGATTTAATTATAACAGATATTATGATGCCAAAAATGAACGGTTACGACCTATGCAAAGAGATAAGAAAAGATAGCTTAATTCCGCTTATTATGATTTCGGCTAACAATGATGATGTGGATAGAATTTTAGGTCTTGAACTCGGTGGAGATGACTATATTGGCAAGCCGATTAACATGCGAGAGCTGACCGTAAAAGTGAAAAATGCACTTAGACGCATGGAAGTAATGACCGCATCAGCAAAGGAAAAGTCCGTTTTATCTTACTTGGATTTATCCCTTGATTTAGAAAGTAGAATTGCATATATAAGTGAGAAACAATTTGATATTACTGTAAAAGAGTTTGATTTCCTCGAACTTTTGCTAAAAAATGTGAATAAGGCGTTTTCAAGAGAAAATATCATAAGAAGTGTTTGGCAATATGATTTTGACGGCGATACAAGACAGGTTGACCAGTTAATCAAAAGACTACGCAAGAAAATGATTTTAGCTAGCGCACTTTGTGAGATAAAAACGGTTTGGGGTTTTGGTTATAAAATAGGGGGCGACGATGAAAAGTAAGATTACAAAAAGATTAATTTTCACCAATTTAATAATCTTAATCGTGGCTTTGCTTTGTTTTTATTTTGTATCCGTATACAACCTATTTTCACAGGCGAAAGAGCAAGCAGAACAGCAAATTTTCGCAGAAAGTAGCACCATAGTCGAGCGAACAGAAAATATGCAAAATATGATTGCAAATATCGACGTGGAAAATGAGCTTGATGTTCCAAATTCACATAGTAACAGAGCACCTCAACCGTTTAATGTTAAGCAGGACTCATTTATATTTCCAAGCCAAGACAAAAATGTTAGTATACATATTTATTGTGAGCTTGAAAATAGCGAATTAATTTTTCCTGAGGAAACATTGGGGTTTCGAAACCGCATAACCCTTGACGAAAATGCAAAGAGCGAAATAGCAAGTCTTGAAGTTTTAAAAGCTGGTGTTATAAGCATTAATAATGAAAATTATCTAGCACTTTTAAGTCCATATGTAGCAGAGAATGGGGAGAAAATGCTTGTTTCTCTGCTTGCAATGGAGAGCGTGGACACACTTACAATTTCAAATATTGTCTCATTTAGCATAGTTTTTGCCTTGCTCGTTGCCATATCTTTTGGCATTATTTATTGGCAATCAATGAGAATAACAGCGCCACTTAAAACGCTGACAAAACGTACCGAAAAATATGCAAATCACGATTTCTCGGAAAGTCTTACAGTGAAAACAGGCGATGAAATCGAAAATCTTTCTACGAGCGTGCAGGCAATGGTAGAAAGTATAATTGCACACGAAAAGTCACAAACAGCCTTGTTTAGAAATCTATCTCACGAACTTAAAACTCCGCTAACCGCTATCAGTGGATACGCTGAAAATATTCAAAATAATTATTATGAGGATATAAGTACACCGCTTAATATTATACAAGAGGAATGTGTTCGTATGAGGGATATCCTTGATAACCTCATATTTCTAAGCAAAATAGAAAGCAATGTAGAAAATTTTTCATTCATTGAAAGCAATATAGTCGACATTGTGACTTCATCAATAGAAAAAATTGAGTCCATTGCGATACTGAACGATATTGATATAATCTACGACCCTCCAAAGGAAATTTTAATTTCTTGTGATAAAACGAAATTACTTCGAGCATTTATAAATGTGCTGTCTAACGCACTAAAACACACAAAGGAATATGTTGAGGTGCAAATACATGAGGATAGCGACTTTGTAAGAATTATTATTTTAGATAATGGTGATGGCTTTGATAAAAGTAAAATGAACAAAATATTTTCAAGCACAACAGGCGAAACTATTGATGGAAATGGCATCGGACTTCTTATTGTGTATGAAGTCATTAAAAAGCACGGTGGTGCAATAGAAGTGAGGAATATGGCATCAGGTGGTGCGGAAGTGATTTTGAAATTGCCGAGATAATTATCATAGTTTCTGGCAAGGCTTTCAGCGCTAGTGAACCAAGCAAGAACAGCACCTCCAAAAACTTTGGAAGAAGTCCTTTTGAATCGAGCAAAACTATAGTAGACTCGGAGGTATTGCAAAGCGTTACAAGTTCACTCACAGTCATCACTTATAAGCAAACACGGGGTGCCACTACCACAAGTGTATTCGTGTCCATTCGCAGTTTCGTATCTGCCATCTCGGTTTAGGTGGATAGTAGTTTCTATAATTGGTAGGGTTAGATATGCAACATAACGCATTGCACCATAAATTTTTTCCATAATGCTGTTAATTTCACTAGCATAAAAGGCTTGTTCAGCGTTAGGCTCGGAAGCGCCAAAAGAGGTTTTTGCCATTGAGCGCTTCAATACCCAAACAGGACAAAAAGTTCAGGTTTTGGTTAATGTTTCAAACAAAAACATTGAAGTGTTTGGAACGACACTTGCTCCGTTTGACTTTTCAATTAAGGAGATATAGTAAAAAATGTCATTAGCCGTCAAAGCTAGTGACATTTTTACATGCACCCCACATAGTGGTGCATTTTTCGAGGGCGAGACCACTTTGTGCTGTCTACTGAAAAATATTGACATTAAGTACCTATTATGATACAATATCAAACAATTGAATATTCATGAGGCATGCAGTTACTGCATTTAATAGCGAAGTGGGTGAAAATCCTACACAGAACAATTGCTGTAATGGAAATAGTTTTAGAATTTCAACTGGTTTTATCAGTATATTTCTAAAACTCTAAACCTAAGTCAACAAGCTACCTAATAATATGCAAAAGTATACTTTTCGGAGTTTTAACTTTGCGGTTATTACCTAGTGCTATTAATTTACTTGCCATGTAATCTTAAACCGTAGAGAAATGCTCGAA
>CAYJLH010000088.1:0-8564 GCA_964370925.1 uncultured Oscillospiraceae bacterium
CTCCTAAATCCACGCTAGGTAAAGCCTTACATTATTTGCAAACTCAAGAACAATACTTGAAAGCATTTTTACATGACGGCAGGCTGGAATTATCTAACAATCGAGCTGAACGAAGCATAAAACCTTTCGTTATTGACCGAAAAAATTTCCTGTTTGCTAATACTCCTAAGGGGGCTCAAGGTAGTGCAGTTATGTTCAGCTTGATTGAAACTGCGAAAGAAAACGGACTGGACCCATACCGTTATTTGGTGCATATTTTTAAGACTGCACCAAATTTAGACCAGCAAAATAAAGACTGGGTGGAGCAACTTTTGCCATGTAATGCGCCAGAAAGTTGCAAAGTGCCTGATTGATACGATGAAGCCCGTGAGCATTTGCTCACGGGCTTTGAGTTTGTGTGACGTTGGTGGAATTTACGCTTGCATCTTAGCTTCTCGACATAAGAAAAGAGCATAAACTGAAAGTTAAGGTTCAGATTTATGCTCTTATTCAATTTGCTATTTATTTGTAATGATAAACCTATGTATCATTGTTGCAATTTCTGCTCTTGTAGCAGATGCTAATGGATCAAGTGTACCCATTCCTTTACCATTAATCATTCCACTGCCAACTGCCCAGTTCATAGCATATTCTGCCCAATCAGACACCTTGTCTTTGTCAATAAACTGTGATAGGTCATCTGTTTGAGTTAGATCGTAGCCTTTGTATTCAGCATAACGATAGAATATCGTTGCAAGCTGTTCACGAGTTATTAGGTCATTCGGAGCGAATTTATCCTCACTCATGCCTTTGTAGATGCCACTTTCTGTGGTCCAAACTACAGCATTGTAGTACCATGCATCACTTGCAACATCACCAAATGGATTTTCGCTAGTGATTTCAGGCTTGCCCTCCATATTCCAAATAACTTGAGCCATCATCGCCCTTGTTGTATCGCTAAGAGGATCAAACGTGTTACCACTTGTTCCTGTCATAATATCGTTTTCATAAACAAAGATTACACTTTCGAAGAACCAGTCGTCATCTTCTACATCAATGAACGGATTTTGAGTTTCTGTTCGTTCGAAGATAACCTTTAATTTGTGGTTTGCTTGAATATCTTCAAAAAGATATTCATCAACAGAACCTACACTTAAACCGTCTACAAAAACATCTCCTATGATAAAACCTTCACTTGGTATAAATGTAAATTTCTTATCATCTCCTTTAACAATTTCTACCTTATTTTCTGTTCCGCCATCAGGTTCAATTGTGCCTTCTCCACTAACTTCGATTTCAATATCGTAGTAGGTTTGTGTGACACCGCCACCAGAACTTCCACCACTGCCAGTATTACCGTCACCAGCATTAGTTTTGTCCCAGTTAGCTGTGATTTGTACGTCATTTGCCATCATAACAAATTTTGTAGTGGAATCTGTCTTGCTATCAAGAGTAACACCTGAAGCTGTCCAAGAATCAAATGTATATCCGGTTCTTGTACCTGCGTCTATTGTAATAATTTCACCCACATTATGTGTTGATGCTCCTTTTGAACCATCGCCTTCATTAGTGATTGTAAGTGTGTGTTCTGTTTTTGCAGGAACAACCATAGAAACATCACCTGTGCTACCGTCTTTAGTCGTAATGCTTAATTTGTATGTGCCAGTAGGCAAGGTCGCTATAAACTCTTTGTACAAAGTAACTTCAATAGAGCCTGGATTTACCTCTCCAACAATTCCATTATTCATGGTGTAACCATGGTATCCACTCAGTTTATTGCCTGTCTGTATAAGCACAGTACCATCTAAGATAACTTTTTCAAGATCTTCATATTCTTCGTCAAAGATTGTAGTTTCATCTTTACCGTTATCCACTTCGCCTACGTTTACCGTTAGTGTAAATTCTGCTTGTGCGCCACTGTGTGTTTCGGTAGGTTCTATTGTTGCTGTGATAGTTGCAATTCCAGCTCCGATTATTGTAACTTTACCATTTTCATCAACTGTAGCAACCTTTTCGTTAGAACTCTTGTAGCCAGCACCTGTATCACCTGTTACTGCATTGGTAAATGGTGCATCACCAACTACTTTCGTTATGCTTGTATTTGGGAATAAGATATTTTGTGCTATTTTCCCTGTGACACTTACTGTAATAACAACTGCGAAATCCTCGTATTCAGTAGATGATATTGTAGTAGTTATAGTTGCTGTATCTCCATCTGAGGCATTACCATCCAAGCTTATAGCCACATTTTTAGCTGTATTATCAGATGTCGGCGCATTGATGATTCCGCTCGTTCCGGTTTCTTCTGCCACGATAGATATACCTGTAGCATCCGCAGGAATAAAGCCTGCTAAATCAATAGTTTTTGCTTGTGTATCGCCTACTTTTACGTGTAGGTTTGTAGCACCATCTCTGTGTTCTGTCTTAATAAGAGTCATTTCTGCACTTGTTAACACACCAGTCTGCTCCGAAGATGAAATTTCAACAGTAATTGTTTTACCGATGTCATCAGATGTAACAATATAGCTTTCATCTGTGCCAACGGAAATTCCGTCTACTTTCCACTCATAAGTAAGTGTGCCTGTGTTGTTATCGTTTATAATACTTGCTGTTAGCGTTTCGCCGAACTTAGGTGTACCTACGATAGTTGCTGTGCCTGAAAGTGGTGCATTAATAAAGTTTGCAGTAAGTTCAACATTAGCTTTTGCCATTGTGAAATCTGTATTTGCACTATTTGCATCCGTGAGGTTTATTCCACCACTCTCCACTGTCCAATTAGTAAATTGCTTGCCCTTTGGAACAGTAGCAGTCACGTTGACGTTCTCGCCCTCTGCAGCCGAAGTGGGATTTGCCGTGCCACCGTTTACGCTAACCTCGTATTTATAGTCGGGGTCAGGCTCGTAGTTTGCGGTGATAGTGACACTACCACGCCATAAGGTAAAGGTTGTAGTAGGACTGCTTGCATCGTCAAATGTAATGCCATCAAGGCCATGTTTCACATATGTCCATTCCTTAAATCGCTGTCCCACAGGAGGTGTGTCTGCTGTAATTTTTATCTTCGTGTTCTGTGGCGCCTCTGTGTAGTTTGCAGTGCCATTCACCATAATGATATCATTAATTTCGCTCCAGTATGCGCTTAACACGATGTCTTCGTTTAAAACAACTTTTTCTCCGGGGTTATAAGCACTATTCAACTTAGCATGATACCAATGGAGGAAGGCATAGCCATCACGTGTATATTCGTTTTCAGGTATCGTATAGGATTTTCCTATAGGTGCCAAAACGGGAGCCATCTCGCCGACTGCGTCCTCATGTCCTTTTAAGAAAGTAACATTTACCGAAGAAAGAACATAGAACTCTACGCCTAAGGTAATATCCTTGTCAACATAGATTTCAGTTTCTGTGCCTGTCTTCTCGGAAAGGTCATGGGTCCAATAGTCGAAGAAGTATCCATCGTCCGAAAGTGCCTTTACATTTAGTTTTGTACCGCTGGGGAAGGACAGTTTATTGTTGTCGCTAAAGTCAACTAGGTTTCCGTCCGCAGTATAAACTTCTATAACACCGCCGACAGGCTTATTTACTGTCACATTAAACGTGTTAGTTGATTCATCCGCAAAGTTTGCCGTAACTGTGCATTCACCCAAGGCGGTTAGATTTAAGATGTTGCTACCGTTTGCCATAATCTGTGAGTCACTTATACTATCATCGACATAATCAACTGTGAAGCTTTCGAGATAATATCCACTCTTTGCTGTTGCTGTGAATTCGACTTCGGAGTTTATTGTTGTGCCACTTGTGAATGGAACGTTAGATGGAACAGCTTGTGCTGTTATTTCACCGAAGTTTTCATCATTCACAGTATAATGGATTTTATTTGGCATGCGGCTGGCATAAAACGAAATGTCGGTATTCTCTTTTAAGAAGAGGCTAAAATCTAGTACAGTGCGCGGTGATATTTGAATTGTTTCGTCATTTTGTGTGTATTGAGTGATCACATAGCCGGTCTTTGCATTCACTTCAAAATCTATCCAAGAAGCCTCGGCATATTCTTCACCGCTGGGGATATCGGTGTAAAAAATCTTGGCACTCATGCTGTCTATGCCAACGCCTTTAGAATAGTTTAGCAAATATTTTGTCGTAGCAGTTTGGAAAATATCGTGTTCAGACGGCAAACTTTCGATTGTAACATAGTTACTCTGATACAATGCCGTTACATAGACATGATAGGTGCTGTCTCCGGGAAATTCCGTGGGGTGAACATAGGTATTTTGATCTGCACTTATTTCCGTATCATTTAGCTTTGTTACTAAATTATTCTCATCTATTATATAGACATTATATCCGCTCGCCGGCGCACGATAATCACGTGAACCCGCATCTTGCCCCTCGCCTAAAACCTTATCCCAACGTACTTCCAACTGGGAGTCTGCATTAATTTGTGCAGAAACATTTTCGGGTGCCTTTGCGGGTGCCGTGATATCTGTGACTACATAGCCATATGCGTTTATAGGAGCAGCATTGGGGTCATTTGATAGATTTATATCCCATTTACCGAATGTCCATGTAAAGCCATATTGCTTTAGAGTTGCATCAAGAACATCATCATCTTCCGGTCTGTCTGCCTTAATTTGTTCGATGTCTATATTAGATACAGAGCCAGATGCGCCAGTACTCGTAACATTCGTGGTGTAATCAGTCTGTGAATTATCATAGGAAAATCCACCATAACCTCCGAATAATGATACATTTCCTCCAGCTCCGCCGCCACCCATTATGGTCATATTAAACTCAAAACCATTAGTTAGAGTGATGCCCTCGGTATATGCTTCATCTTCTGTCCAACTGCTTTCTGTTGAACCTGTATTGTGCGCCAGTTGATAGCTTCCTTTGCTTAGTATAATCCCATTTTGTCCGCCCCATGCATCTGAATATGCCCAAGGATTACCTTCGTTATTTGCAGGCAAATCGTTTGAAGTGATTTTCCTAAGGGTTGGTTCCAGTTCAGGATCATCAGCGCTTTTAGCCTCATTATAATCCGCCACCAAGGTAGCGTACTCATCTACAAACTCGTTGTAAATCTCCTCTGTGATTGCTATGGTTGTAGGTGCCATCGGAAATCCTTGTACAAAACCTTCGTTCCACTCTTTCGTATTAGAATCATAAACGTCATAGACATAGTGCACCATAGGAACTCGCTGCAGTACGATGAGGTCTTCCGAGGCTGCAGAAAAAGTTGTTTCATAAGTTTCCGTAAAAGTTTCGTCTATATACGATGTGTGTGAACCTGTGTAGCCAACTTGTAATGAGTGGTGATACGCAGCCGTAGCCTGAATCTCAAGTTCATGAGCAAACCCGAGTGCCCAAGACTTTGTGTGTTCTGTGCTGTAACCTGTGGTAAAGCTTGTTCCTACTGTGTATGAGGTTTCACCGGCTCCTCCAAAGCTCATGCTTGTTGTTTCTTCAAAATAGGGAGCTGCTTGCAAAACGGCTATGACTTCGGGGTCTAAATAAGAATACTTTTTGTCTGCAAGTTTTCCTAAAACACCGTCATCGTCAACGTCTGCCGCAACGGGAACAAAGTATGAGTTCCCCTTGTTGAGTTGCAGAAGGCGGGTATTATTCGCATGGTCATAGTTGAAATTAGAACTGTAATATCCCGTTAATGTACCCAGCGCTGTTTCTGTATCCGTTGTATATGTAGCGCCGACGAAACCGCCAACGACGGAAAATGCAGTATTGTTTATATTGTCCGAGTCATCCACATGCATTGCAACAACATAAAATTGCTCTCTGCCATAGCCATTTCCATCGAAAGAGCCTTTTATTATATCGTGGACATATGTTTCGTCAATGCCGATACCGCTGATGTTATTTACACCGCTTTTGAAATACTCTGTTTCAAATATAGGCTTTTCTGACACGCCTGATGCCTCAACTGAATAAATATCGCCCGCTATCATAAGCGTTGCAGGTCCGTGCTCGCCTTGCATCATTGCGGTTTCAACTGCAATTTGAGGATTTAGAGGCTCAAAACCACTGGTTTCATCACCATAAAAACCGTCTTTTGTGAACTCGTTCATCGTGTGTTGTTGCACCAGTGAGCCGGAGACTATTCCATCTTTGCTATAATTGATCACTGATGTTGCAAACTTTGTTGCGTCATAGTCGTATACATTAGTCTTATCCGCTTTTATAGTGCTTGTATATCCGGCAACGACAATTTCGTCCGCGCCGTCGCCATCGATGTCGCCGGAGGCAATGTTGCCTTGATATAATGGTGTATAAGTTATAGTTTCATCGCTTTGATCCTTCTGTTCTGTATATGTATCTACATAGCCTTTACGAACAAACGCTGAACTTCCATACTCCAAGACACTAACTCTTGTAACAAATTTCTCCAATAATTCACTGCTTGCATTATATCCATCTTGTTTATCATTAAATACGGCACTGCCTATTGCAACTGCTAATTCCGGTGCTCCATCATCATCATAGTCACCTGTGGATAATGATACTGTATTTTGTCCTAAATACGGCTTATTATCCGGCACATCATCGTGGCTGTATAATTCTTCAACAATCAATGCATTATCGCCATTGCCGCCATGCACAATATACTCATTTACTTTAACGAGGTTAGCGTTACCGGTATATGAATATTCACTTATCAATGGTTGATTCATTTTTGGAAGGTACACAACTATAGATTCTTCTCCGTCGGCGTCAAAGTCCGCTGCAACTATATCGATAAAATTGCCGGCTAAATGTGTGTTGATGTTTTCTCTGTATTCAGCAAGCCAAGCAAAGTCATTACTTCTTTCGACCGCTCTGGCTACAGGTACCATCTGGTCACTTCTAGCATCATAAACTTGGACAATAAGACTATAGGCATCACCGGCGTCCTTTTCAGTCGTTATTCCAACATAAGCTATATGATCTTTTCTTCCTGTTCCGGTGGCGTCAAAGGCTACACCTTCAACAAAACTCAATTCATTGAACTCCGCCCCGCTAATGCCGGCGGAGGGTGTATGCGAATCTGATAAAAGTGCAGAACTCGTAGTGAAGCTAGATAAACTCGTTTTAGTTTTATTATCATAAGTTCCTACACGAGTTGAACCCGTTTCTTTGTTTAACAAGCTTATTATTTCACTTTGTTCTGTCAACAAATAAGCTCCTTCTGCCGGCTCTCCGAATATAGTATCGGGTGTATTATCAAAGCCACTTGGGGTTTGACTTGAATCTAAGAATTGACTTGCGCTTGAACTTGGCGCTATGGGTGTGTCTGTTGCCTCAGCTGTTATGCTCCCAACAGGTAAAATCCCAATCGCTATACAGAATGCTAGTATTAGTGATAAGATTTTTTTACTTTCTTTTTTCATTAATTTAGTTCCTCCTAATTTTTCTACTCAGCATTTGAATTGCTGATAGTATATCGTTATGTTTTTTCGTCCTTTATTACGAAAACTAGACATATCAATATAAAAGGATTATAGCAAAATTTCCATCTACTTACAATAAAAAAAAGAAACCTGTCGAAAACGAAAGATTTCAGCTAGTGAATGTAGATTTATTTAAAAATGAGGGTAAACCCCTGATGGATTTCCCTCACACATTCTTTACTTTTTTATTATTTTTCGTCAAAGTATAGCCTTTTTTGCGTTCAGTTAGAATTTGAACTTTGCACCCTGAATCAATTAGTTTTGTTTTCCACAAGTAGCCACAAGAGCAATAACTCTCTCTTCGTCAGCAATAAATCTTTTCCTTTAAAACGTGCGATTCCGCTAATATTGTCAATTTGTAGCTCGCCGAGAGAACGCATCGTGCCATGTAAGTGACGAGGGCGAAGCCTTGTATTAATTCTTGCAACTAATACGTCTAAATCATAAGGCTTTGTTACATAATCATCGCCACCAACATTTAACCCCTTTACAATGTCAGAGTTTTCGCCCATAGCAGTTAAAAACAAAATCGGAATATCTTGTTTTTCTCTTATTTGCTCACAAAGGTCAAGTCCATTTCCGTCGGGCAAATCTATGTCCAAAACGATTAAATCCACCATATAGCTCTCAAAAATATCAAAGCTTTCACGCACTGATGTCGCACAAAGGGTAGTGTATCCTTCTCCTGCTAGTGCTTGTCTATTTATATTTTTTAGATGTGGATCGTCCTCCACAAGTAATATGTTTATCATTGTAATACACCTATTTTTTTAATATTGGTAAGGTGATTTTGAACACCGCACCTTTCCCTTCGTTTTCTAAAAGCTCAATATCGCCTTTGTGCAGCTCGGCTATTTCCTTGCAGAAGATAGCCCAAGACCCTTTGTTCCATTGGTGCTAAAGCCTTTTGTAAAAATGTTTTCTGCATTTTCTGGCGGAACACCACATCCAGCATCTGATACAAGGAGTGTCAAATAATCTCCACCTTTTTCTTTTTTCACTTCAATAGTAAATTCACCGTTTTGCATGTGTTTATTACTGTTTACAGTGAGGTTAATCATCATCTGAATCATCATTTCCATATTTGCCTTAGAACAGCTATCACTCCGAAAAGAAAAACGGAGTGCAGACCCAAAATATCACTAT
>CAYJLH010000089.1:0-6101 GCA_964370925.1 uncultured Oscillospiraceae bacterium
ACCACAAAAAAGAGCCTACACCTATGTGTAAGCCCTCTTTTGTCTGCAAACTGAGCAAAAAATCCGCCAAAAGGCGGATTTTTTGCTTAGTTTAGTTTTTCAAACAATGTAGGCAATACTGCCTCAAAACGCACTCCATAATTTACCTGTGGCTTACTTAATTTGGTTGCATTAACACAATCAGCGGTAAATTCACATGCAATTTTTGCCGCTTCTGAAAGTTCTTTTTCCCTCAAAAGTGCCGACAGTAGGGTGGAGGCAAAAACATCTCCTGTGCCATGAAAAATTCCGTCTATACGCTCAGAAAATACGTAATTTATACTCTTTCCATCATAAACTGCTGCGCCGACTTCGTTTTCATTAAACTTAACACCGGTCAAAACAACTTTGAAATCAGAAATTTCAGAAAGTTTTGAAATCATTTCTTCAATATAAGCTTTGCTGTGAATTCCGTCCTCAAAATCGCAATCTGTAAGCAGAGAAGCCTCGGTAATATTCGGACAAATTATATCGGCAGAGCTGCTTAATTCACGCATAAGCTTAGGAAAATCAGGCGCAAATCCGTTATATAATCTGCCGTGGTCACCCATAACAGGGTCAACTAATTTTATCGCTTCTGAGTTTTGGTCGAGGTTTTTGAATAGTTTCTGTATAATTTCTATCTGCGCAGAAGAGCCCAAATAGCCAGTATAAAAAGCATCGAAGCTAATCCCCTCGCTTTTCCAATGTCTTGCGATTGGTATTATATCGTCAGTCAAATCTCTGTATGTGTAGCCACGAAATCCACCTGTGTGAGTCGATAAAATCGCCGTCGGAATAACAGCACACTCAATACCCGCAGAGGATAAAATCGGTAGCGCAACAGTAAGTGAGCATTTTCCAAAACAGGAAATGTCATGTACCGCAACACATCGCTTTTGTCTTTCCATAGTTATTTTCTTTCCTTTCGGTCGCCAAGGTGAGTTTTAATTTTAACAGTAACTGTTTCATTATAGCACTCAAACGCAGAGTTGACCAGAGAATTATTTGGCGCTTTCGTAAGAACACTGACCAATGGGAAAACAACTAAGCCTAAAAGCATTGAGAACGCACCGGCATTGATAGGTGATTGAAGCATGACAGGGAATGAACTTCTGAAAAATAGGTTTGCAAGCATAATTCCTGTACCAAGTAGGAAGCAAACTCCTGTCGCAGCGCCTGTCGCACGTTTCCAGTATAACCCGTACATGAAAGGAGCTAGGAAAGAACCGGCAAGTGCGCCCCATGAAATACCCATCAGCTGAGCTATAAAGTTTACGTTTGATGTGTATTGAATGATAGCAATAACGACCGAAATCGCAATGAAAACAACTATTAAAATTCTGATTGAAAGAAGCTGTTTTTTCTCGCTCATGTCGGAAATAATTGTACCTTTAATAAAATCGAGTGTTAATGTTGAAGCCGAAGCCATAACGAGTGAAGATAGGGTTGACATCGAAGCCGATAGCACTAAAATTACAACTACTGCAATTAGAAAATCGGGTAAATCTTCAAGCATTGTTGGGATAATTGAGTCATATCCGTTTGCGCTTATGTCAATTTTATCCGAAAACAGTCTGCCAAATCCACCTAAGAAATAACATCCACCAGCAACAATAACTGCAAATAATGTTGAAATAACTGTGCCTTGATTGATAGCTTTTTCATCACGGATAGCGTAGAATTTTTGAACCATTTGTGGCAGTCCCCAAGTACCCAAAGAAGTCAAAATTATGACACAAAGCAGATTAAATGGGTCTGGTCCAAAGAATGACGCAAAAGCTCCCGGAGTTTCTGTTGTTGTCGGGTCTTCTACAAATGCTAGTGCAGTGATAGACTCCATAAAGCCACCGTTTATGTTCAAAACCGCCGCAATAACTGCCACAATTCCGATTAGCATGATAATTCCTTGAATAAAGTCATTAATTGCAGTTGCCATGTATCCGCCGGCAATGACATAAATTCCAGTAAGCACCGCCATTGCTATAATGCAAAGTGTGTAGTCTATATTAAAAGCCATACCGAAAAGTCTTGAAAGTCCGTTGTATAACGAAGCTGTGTATGGCACTAGAAAAACGAATACTATAACAGATGAAACAACTTTTAAAGCTTTATTTGCATAGCGAACTCCGAAAAATTCGGGCATAGTTGACGTGTTCAAAGTGTGGGTCATAAGCCTTGTTCTTCTGCCCAAGATAATCCACGCAAGCAGCGAGCCGATGACGGCATTTCCTATACCTATCCAAGTTGAAGCCAAGCCAAAACGCCAGCCAAATTGTCCAGCGTATCCAACGAAAATAACAGCCGAAAAGTATGACGTTCCGTATGCAAAAGCCGTCAGCCAAGGGCCAACACTTCTTCCACCGAGGACAAATCCGTTAACATCGCTTGAGTGTTTTCTGCAGTAAATACCGACACCGACCGTGACGGCAAAAAAGATGATTAGAGAAATTGCTTTGATAATCATAACTTATACTTCCTTTTTTTCATTATTTTTTGCGGAATTCGGTAATTTACACTCCGGAAATGCAAAAAACCCATCCTCCGCATAAGCAGAGGACGGGATTAAAAAATCACGTGTTACCACCTCTATTTACTCTAAGCCTCACAGCAAAGAGCCTCATCGAGTACATACATACTCTATCGCTATAACGGGCGCTCCCGTCGCAGTCTACTAAGCAAAAGCCGTTCAGTGCGCAGCTCACGAAATGTATTCCAATCAAAATCTAACACTGTCTCACACCAACCGACAGCTCTCTGAGATAGACTTTTGAGTGTACTTCTTCTCGGTCAAAGCCTTATGCTGAACAGTTTAACACGATAAACACAAGAAGTCAACTGTAAAAATACACAAAAAACCCTATACTAAAACACCAAATTTAAAACATCTTTTTTGATTTAATTGTAAATAATCAAAAAAATATCTTGTCAGGCGACTGTCTAAATGATATACTATATTGTCACTATGATGAAAGGAACAACCCATGCCGTATATAGTATTAGACCTTGAATGGAATCAGGCGATGAGTACAAATGCGCCTATTTTTAATAAACTACCAATTCGCCTCCGTGGAGAGATCATACAAATCGGAGCAGTTAAACTCACCGATGACATGATGCCGGGGGAAGAATTTCATGTTGATATAAAGCCCGTGTATTTTAGGCGTATACATTACAAAGTTAAAAAATTAACAGGTTTTGACAAAGACCGTTTAGCAAGAGGCACAAGTTTTTCAACCGCAATCGAGAGTTTTCTTGACTGGTGCGGTCCTGATTGCACTTTTTTAACTTGGGGATACGATGACAAAAGTATAATGGAACAAAATCTAATTATCCATGACCTAGACATTGACTGGATGGGTAATTGGATTAATTTACAAGTCATTTTCAACATGCAAGTCGAGGGCAACAAAAACCAAAAATCCCTCTCAACTGCCATGGAGCATTTTGAAATCGAACAGACAAGAACAGCTCATGATGCTTTAGGCGATGCTTATAACACTGCTCTTGTGTGCTCAAAACTCGACCTCAAAAATGGCTTGAGCGGTTATGCTCACAACAGCAGATTTTTGCCTTGTGAACCTAGCGAAAAATCAAGCGACCCCGACGCCGTCAGTGCAGAGCCTGTTGAGCACAGAGTTTTAAACAGCCATCCAAGCCGCGAAATGGTTTGGGCAGACAGCGAAATATCGCTTTATCCTTGCCCTGATTGTAATGAGATAACAACGCAGTCAAAATGGGTAAACCAAGGCGACAGGCGATACATGACCATCGCAAAGTGTGCTGAACACGGCAGTTTTTTGGTGCGTGTTCGATTGAGACAAAACGACGATAATTCATGGGCTGCAAACCGTTTGGTATATAGAGCCGATGATAAAATGGAAGAATTTTATAAACTAAAATCCATTCAAAACAGACGATTTAGAAAAAGGCGTAGAAAATCTTCTGGTAAAAATGAACATTAAAAATAGAGCTGTCGCTTTTTGCGACAGCTCTATTTTTTAGCCCACATGGGTCATTATATAATTTTTCAAGACTTCATATTGTCCAACCGCAAGGTGGAATCCGTCAGAAGTTGCTCCGCTAGTCGGCATGTGTCCCATGCTATCAGCAAACAGCCCAAATGCATCGATATAATAAACTCCTTTATCAACCGCAACCGCTTGGAGCTTGTTGTTAAACACCAAAATATTGTCACGTGTGATATTTACAGAAGTCTGAGAAAGTTCCTGTGTGACCGGTGTAATTCCAATCAAATAAACTTTTGCGTTTGGCTGAGTTTGTCTAACAATATCAACTAGTGACGCCATCGCTGTATAGTACATATTTGCATGGTCTTCTTGCGGACCAATCTCATTAATTCCGAGCATTATATAGATTTTTCCATAGTTTTGCTCAGAGAGGACATCAGAAATTGTTCCTATAGTTGCAAGCTCGTTACCCTCGTCATCAGTGGTTGTTGCTTCCAGCGGAAAACGGTCATAGGTTAGTAGTGTTCTTGCAGAAATTCCGCTAACGGCATGATAATCTGCATTTGGCAATGAGAAATAATTTTTCATTCCAACTACCAATGAGTGTCCAATAAAACAAGCATCATTAAAATAATCTGTGCCAACCGACAAGACCTGTGGGGGAGTGCTTGCATACAGCTCATAGCCTGTGTAATCGTCAATGTCGGGGCTTGGTTGTTCTGTTACAGTTGGAGTTGGCACTTCCGGCTCTACCGGTGCAGTCGGCTCAACAACCAAGGGTGGCTCGGGTTCGGGTTCAGGGTGTTTCATAGTCCCGAAACGGTGGAAAATCGTCGCAACTTCAGCACGGGTTGCTGAATCTTTCGGCGAAAAACTCCCGTCGCTTCTGCCGTTAATCACACCTGCCTGTTGCAGTGCATACACGGCATCAGTGTCAGAAATTGAGGCGTCATCTGCAAAAGTTGCCTTTTCGTTTACTACAGGCACATCCACTGATGCATATGTGCTGTATCTTGAAAGCAAAATACAAATCGCCTCACGAGTGACAGGCAAATCAGGTGAAAAAGTTGTTTCACTAGTTCCGGTAGCTATCCCATATTTGTTCGCCCATAAAATATAGGGGGCATAGTATGCCGTATAATCTACATCAGAAAAAAGCTTGTCGCTCATTTCCATAAGGTCGTTTCTGATATATCCAGTATAATTTCCAAATTTTACATTATACCAGTCGCCGGAAATTCCAATAATTTTTAATGTATAGCCTGTGTCTAGGACATCGACAACAGGGGAGTCTGTGTTTGGTTCGCTTCTGACATTAACGTCTGATTTTGTTACAACACCGTCAAAACTAACTTCGGAAGATACATCCGCCATGCGACCCAAAACGGTTATAAACATCCCACGTGTCATTGTTTCGTAGGGCGAAAAAATATCCTCACCCGTGCCGTTAAATAAGCCCTCATTAATCACATAATCAACATCCGCAGAGAACCAATCAGCCTCTGTAACATCGGAAAAAGCAAGTGCAGAAATTGATAAAGTACATAAAAGGGAAATTAACAGCATAATTTTAAAAATTGTTTTCATATTACACCTCGTATGTGTAATAGTATCAAAAATATTACAAAATGTCAAGTTTTTAGCAATTTTGACACAAAAATGTAATGTAAAACTAAATGCAAAATCTCCGACAGTTTACCTTTTTCTAATAAAAAGTAAACCATCGGAGACCATTTTCTATTCAAAACTCTAAAATCATCTGGATATAGGAATCAATTTTGATAAGTATAAACCGATAAAAACAAACAAAATACAGAGCGCAACATTAAGCAAAACATTTGCTCCCGCTCTCAAATATTCTCCTGCCTCAATCATCACAACGGTTTCCATACTAAAGGTAGAAAAGGTGCTCAAACCACCGAGAAGCCCCGTGGTAAGCATAAGTTTTGTCTGGGGAGGCAGTGTGCCAATAGACCTCTCAATTCCAATAATAAGCCCCATAACAAGCGCTGCAATAATGTTCGCCGTCAATGTTGCATGCGGAAAATCTCCTGTCAAAACTCTCGACAGGAGATATCTAAACATCGCTCCGAAAAATGCACCAATCCCAAC
>CAYJLH010000089.1:6111-8523 GCA_964370925.1 uncultured Oscillospiraceae bacterium
AATCATTCTGTGCCGTAAATTCGTCTATAATCTCTTGTGCGCCTGATATGTCGTCTGCGGTTACATAAACCACATAATTTCCATATGTAGCTAAAATCGCCTCTTCAAGCATAGGCACATGCTCAGGGCCATAGTCGCTGTAAGCTTCTATTTGAACTGCAATTCTCTCAGTCACAAGTTCTTGAATACGCTCTGCTGCATCCTTATCAATGGCTTTTATAACCGCAATTTCCTCAGGAGTTGCAAGAGAGCTCATGTATACAGAAATTTCGTCAATATCTTCTTCATCGATACTATAAATCGCCAAAGCAGCATTTAAATTTTCATCCATGGTACTTAATTTGTCTACAAACACATCACTTTCGTACAATGCGCTGGACAAATCTGTCGGTTCGAAATCATAGACAACAGCACCTTCACCACATGCTCCTAGTAATAACAAGCCAGCCGAAAAAAACGGCAACATTAATCTTTTCATCAAATCAATCCTTTACAGCGAATTTGTCGCTCCGTCCGTCGGAGGAATTGCAGTGGATTCAGAGGGAGGCTCAGGTGTTTCGAGAGCTTCCTCGCCAGATTCGTTTAGAACATAGTGTGTTTGAAGATATTCAAGCCACACTAAATAATGCGCAGAATGGAAATGAATTCCATCAGATGTCACATTTGCAGGCAAATATCCGTTTTCATCGGACAATGCCGAGTATATATCGGCATAATAACATTCTTTTTCATATGCAATCTCAAGCAAGGCTTCGTTATAAGCTAAAATCCTCTCTATGTTAAAAGTGTCGCTTTGAGTTGATTTTGCCTCGCTAACAGGGGAGAGTGACATAATGTAAATGTCGGATTCAGGGTGGTTTGTCTTAATATTATCAATCATGGTGGAATAATCTTTCTTGAAAGTTTCGACATTGTTGCCGATTTCGTTTATTCCAAGTAAAATATAAATTTTTCCATAGTCATAATATGACATTTTATCAATTTGACCTTTAGCATTATTGACAGTCAAACTGGTTTTAGCATAATAATCTGATTCGACAACTCCACTAAAAAGCCTAAATCCGTCTACCAATGAATTTCCAAAAAAGGCTGCATCATCAAAAAACTCGTTTGTGACTGCGCCTTTCTTAGATAAAATTGGCGAAAAAACTTCTGGGGTAGGACTTGGAGTTGATGCGATTGGGGCTGTGCTTTCTATAGGCGGCAAAGTTTCGACAACCTCAGGTACGCTCACACTGGGGCTTGCAGTTGCTTCAACAGGTAAAGCCGTTTCGCTCGTTGGTTTTTGGGTGCAAGAGCAAAGTAGACTAATCGCAAGGCACAAAGTAAGCGCACTTGCGTTAAATGGTATATTAGAACGGGCCATATTGCCCTCCTTTAAATATTTAGGTAATCAACTATATATGGTATGATTATAGCTGTTTAAAGTCGTTGGTACTATTATATATGATAATGGTGCAATTTTGCAAGTACTAATTGTCGAAAAATCTCACAAAATGTTATAAAGAAATGATACTGTATTCTATTGACAAATGCGACTATAAAAATATATAATATTTGGATACAATATCTGCGTCGTAATCGCAGGAAGGAATGGTCAAATGAATAACAAAGAAAAAACAATGGAAAAAATCGTTACACTGTGTAAAGGACGTGGATTTGTCTACGGAGGCAGTGAGATTTATGGTGGACTTGCTAACACATGGGATTATGGTCCTTTAGGCGCAGAGCTTAAAAACAATGTCAAAAAAGCTTGGTGGAAAAAATTTGTTCAAGAGTCACCTTTTAACGTGGGACTAGACTCCGCTATCCTTATGAATCCGGAAGTTTGGGTTGCATCCGGACACGTTGCGACTTTTAACGATCCACTTATTGACTGCAAAGGCTGTAAAATGCGCCACAGAGCAGATAAGCTTGCCGAGGATTTTAATGCTGAAAAAGGCATAGAGAACATGGTTGTTGAAGCTATGGACAACGAAACTATGATTGCATATATCCGTGACAACAACATAGCTTGTCCTGGATGTGGTAAATCTGACTTTACAGATATCAGAAAATTCAACCTTATGTTCAAAACTTTCCAAGGCGTTAACGAGGATACAGCTTCAACAGTTTATCTCCGCCCCGAAACCGCTCAAGGTATTTTTGTTAACTTCAAAAATATTCAACGTACATCAAGAAGAAAAGTTCCTTTCGGTGTTTGTCAAATCGGTAAGAGCTTCAGAAATGAAATCACACCCGGTAACTTCACTTTCCGTACTCGCGAATTTGAGCAAATGGAACTTGAATTTTTCTGCAAACCCGGCACTGACCTAGAATGGCATGCTTACTGGCGTGATTTCTGCAAGCAATGGCTTTTAAATCTAAACATGAATGAGGAGAACCTCAGACTTCGTGACCACGAGGAAGAGG
>CAYJLH010000090.1:0-7715 GCA_964370925.1 uncultured Oscillospiraceae bacterium
CTTTTTTTCTTTAGTGACCCCTGCTCTGAAAATTCTTTATACCACGCTTTTAACGCATTCGGTGATGGATAACCAAGTTCGTTTATTACCGAACTGACACAAAAATTGTGCCTAATGTATAATTCGACCGCCTTCATTCGTTCTTTGTATGAAAACATCTTCCCGCTCCTTTACGGTCCGGGAATTTGTCCGCAGCTCCAAAATGATTGAACAAATTGGTAAAATTGACGGTCAGAAGTTTTGCGATATTGCTGCTTTGTCATGCTCATTTCTGTGAAAGCGGAGTGGACATTGCAGTTCGTGATTTGCGAGATATGGCAACGAAGGGGAAGTTTAGAGATGATGAATTTGAAACCTTATGCTTCAATGAAAGGAAATTCTTGGCGTTTTTTCGGAGTGTTTGGATTTGAAAAAACTATCCGAGTTTGCTGAAGAATTTCAGGTGAAGAAAATTCACTGCAAAAGCTAAAATCAAAGACCAAGCAAAAATTTTGCTTGGTCTTTCTTTGTTTATAGCGACGAAAATTTTGTACTTTATTCAAGCTCTGAATATGACAAAAAACTTTTGTCATAAGTCAATTCTAATTTCTTACATATTATCGATTCTATTAATAAGCTCATCTGTAACTCCTCTTTTGCGCAAAATTTCTCTCAATTTTTCGACTTTTTCGGGGTCACATTCAGGTTTTTTATAACTATCCCAAATACCGTTCATACGCTTTGCAATATTTTCTTCATATTGTGCAGAGGGATTGTTTGTATTTCCTCTGACTGCAAGATGTGGAGTTAATGGCTCTTTTCGGCAATACTGAATAGTGTGGAGTTCGGAAATATACTGCCCCTCATGCCCTACTTCGTCGATTACATCAAGCGGAATTGTTTCATCATCAATATCGAATTCACGTAAATATCTTTGTGTATAATCGATAACCTCGAAGTCGACAATTACCTTTTCATAGGACATACAAGCAAATCCGTCTAAAATTCCGGCACTGTGTAAAATTAAGTTCATATGATTCTGATTACAAGCCATAAATGTGAGCATAGATTCCATACCTGCCTGTGCATTGACAACTTTTGAATCGGATAAAGCACCACCGCCACGGCACGGCAAACCATAGAATTTTGCAAGTTGTGCACAATATTTATAACAAAGCGCACCCTCTGGAGAGCCAATTGCAATTGCACCGTTTCTAAGGTCAGAGGTGGTTGATTGAGAGCCGTAAATCACGGGAGTGCCCGGATTTATCATTTGCGACAGAGCAATTGCACCCAAAACTTCAGCATTAGTCATAGCAATAGTCGCCGCTAATGTAACTGGAGAAGTTGACCCAGCCATAGCTGCCGATGCTATGATTACAGGTTGTTTATATTTTGCAAATGCCATCAAAGTTTCTGTCATTACATTGTCCAATTGAAGGGGTGTGTTTGTACTACAAACTACCAAAAATCTAGGTTTTGATTTTAGCTCTTCTTCTCCACCATAGACGATTTTTGCCATTTCCATTAGTGAGTTTAGCTGATCTTCATTTCCTGATGCTATTCTCATGCATTTTTCAGAATGTGTTATCGCAGTATAAAACAAAATTGGTGATGTACTTTGCACTGGAATATCAGAAGGTTGAACTATATTACCACCGTTTACATGAAAATAGTCATTTCCCTCAAAAAGTTTCATTAATTTAACATAATCTTCTATGGTTGCAGACCTGCGTTTGCCTTCTTTATCTGAAATTAGAGGAGCGCCCGAACCTGAAACATAGTTCACGTGGTCACCACCAACAGTAATGTCATGAATTGGATTTTGGGCATAAATTTTGAATGTATGAGGAGCTTTTCTCACCCAATACAAAAGCTCGTCTTCTGTAAAGTAGGCAACTTTCCCCTCTACACGAATTCCGTTTTTCTTCAAGATTTTAAGTGCTTCGGGATGATGGAACTTCATGCCAGTCGTTGCCAGCATTTCCATCGAAGCATTATGTATTTTTTGTAATCTCTCTTTCATGAGCAAGCTCCTTTTTTATAAAAAAACGGGGAATTATGGGAATTCCCCGTTTTTTGAAGTAATTTTTTGATTTAAGCGTAAACTTGGTCTATAACAGATTGGGCAACACCAACTTTATTGAGTAGATAATCTTCCATTTCAGCTTTGATTACAGGGTCGATTTCGGGGCGCTTATATGAGTCGAACCATTCGTTCATTTGTTTTTCAGCACGTTCGAAATAGAGGTCGTCGGCTTTGCTTTGGTCTTGCTTTAGAGTATCTACGGTTGAACTGTATTTATATTCAAATTGATACTCTCTGAAATACTCAAGTGTATGTGAATTTGATAGGAAGTTTCCGCCGTGACCTGCTTCCTCAACAGCTTCATAAGCCATTAATTCTTCGGTTAGCTCAACAGGCTCAGATGCTTTTTGAATAGTTCTTATCATTTCGCAGTCAATCATGAATTTTTCATAGCTCATTGAACGCATACTGTCTAAAACGCCTGAGCAGTGTAGAGAAATACTAGTATTCTCTTTCATAGAATGCATAAGTGTTAGCATGCCTTCGTGTGTGCTCTGAATACCGACAGATTTAGCATCAGCGAAAGAACCTCCGTTACGACTTGGCATACCATATGCAACTGCAAGTTGTCTGCCCCATGTGCGGATTTGCTCGCTGTAAGGGTTAGCTAGACAGTATTCACCCGTTTTCATATCCAAAACTGTACCATTTAAACCGAAAACAATGGGAATTCCACGTCTTAAAGTTTGTGCAACTGTTACAGCGGCGATAATTTCAGCATTACCCAAAACCACCTGTCCGGCAGGAGTTACAGGAGCTGTTCCGCCGGCTGAAAGTCCAGGAGTCATGATTAGTGGTTGATTATATTCTGTTGCGACAAGCAAAGTTTGTTCGCCGTAATCACCCATGGTTAGAGGAGCTTGTAAATTCATAAGAGAAAGGATATAGTAATCACCGTTTCTAAATTTTTCTTTTCCACCGAATGCAATTTCAGCAAGTTCCATTGTTGCGCGAACTTCATTTTCATGCGCTGAAATACCGATTATAGGCATATCAGATGTCATAATTGTCGCATAAAGCATGGCTGGATAGCACTCTTTAATGCTGATATCTGATGGCTGTGCAAGTTGACCTCCGTTTGTGTCGTGGCAACCTGACATATGTACTAAACGTGCAAAGTTTATGAAATCTTTAAACGTAGCATCTCTTTTGTCGCCGTTTCTTTTCATGATAAAGGGGCAACCATAACCTGAGGCGATTTTTGTTCTACCCTCACCAAGGATTATACTTTTTTCAGGGTTACGGGCGTTTAGCTTAAAGCTTTTGGGAGCTGCTTCAAGAGCGTCTTTAATTTGTTCTTCTGTGAAATAAACAAAATTGCCCTCAACCTTAAAGCCGTTGTCACGCAATGCAGACAAAATACGCTCATCGATGATTTTATAGCCCAAGGTGTTTAAAATTCTAACGGATTCCTTAAATACTTTTTCTTGTGAAGGATTAAGATTCATTTCAAAAGCTCCTTTTTTTCTTATTATTTTAACATAGAATTATTGATATGTGTAACTATATCACAAATTTTTCCATCATCTTTACTCATCATTTCAAAAAGTGTTGTAATTTCGTCTTTTGTCATGAACGGAGCAATTAGTCTTTCAAATTTTTCTCTTATCCATGTCATGTCAACGTTATCAACTTTTTCACCTTTTGCTTCAAAGTTTTCAGATTTCAAAACTCTGCCGTCTTTTAAGGTAAATTCAACATTTGTGTAGCGAGTAGCTGGGAAATATTTTGTGATTTCAGGGTCGGCATTAAATGACATTTTTCCCATAACTTCGATGACATCGGCATTGTCCAATGCCTCGTTGCGAATTTCCATAAAGCCAACATTTCCGTGGACTATAGCCGAGGCTATGGGGAAAGCAATATTATATTGTGCTTCGTCCGTGTCTTTGGGGATGATTTTGCTTAATCTTGAAGCAGCTTCGAATGTATTTACCACAACTTTTTCTATGTCTTTGTGGGTAAAACTATGGGTTTGCATCATTGTGATTGAAGCCAAAATTCCCATATGCGCCCAACGACAGCAAGTATATGGCTTAAACACCAAATCAAGCATGGTGTATTCTGTCCCTAGGGTTTCAGCTCTGAATTTGTACTCGTCTGACTCTAGGAAATAGGTTTTTCCTGTATTTCCGAACATTGCTTCACATACTGCATTTGAACCAACCAAGACACCAAAAGGAACGCCGTCTTTGTTCATTGACGGATATTCGGCTCCACGCATAACGGGAGTTGTCGGTGCGTGGTAATCGGCAATTGACATAGCTGTGTTTAGCTGTTCTTTTGTAAGCCCTAAAAGTTTGCCCATAGATGCTGCAACGCCTGTTGCACCCCAAGAGCCAGAACCAAAATAATAATTATAATGTTCTTGCATTGCAAATGCTGTGCGAAGTCCGACATCATAGCCTATGGCAAGTGCTGTTAAATATTCTTTATATGAAACATCTTTATGCAAAGCGGTTGCCAAAACAGGGCCGACAACAACAGCACCGACATGACCTTTTACAAGGCTGTAACAGTCGTCGATATCATATGAGTTTGAAGCATGACCCATGGCATTAACTGCGCCCATAAGGCTGAGCTTTGCCGAGTTGCCGATTACGGGAATATTTCCTTTTTGATAGATATGTTCTGCCATTGCAAGACCGTTTTTAAACTGCTCACCTTGGCTTCCGAGAATAAGAGCAATCATGAGGTCGATTGCGACAACTTTTGCTCTCTCTTGAACTTCGGGGGGCATGTCCTCGTACTTTGCACTGATTATATAATCTTCAACTTTGTAATCTGTGTTGAAAGTCATAATTTGTCGCTCCTTTTTTTGATTATGAAGGGAGGTTGCCGTTATTTAGATAGTCGAGAAGCTGTTCTTTATCAAGGTGACCTATTCCGAGGTAATCTAATGTGTAACCTTCTGTGAAGTAATCTTTTTTAACCATTGCGCCGGCAAGAACTATCATAGAGTCAATAACAGGTGTTGGAATTCCGTATTTTAGACCGAGTTCATGATAAACTTTACAACCAACAGGAACGTCTTCAGTTACATAGCGGTGATAGATATTGTTCGGGCCCGCACCTGCTTCTGTTGTGGGTTTGCTTAGTGGGAAGCTTGCGTTACCCTTGCCCATATATTCAAAACGTAGAACTGAACGTCTGTCAAAGAAATCTTCATACTCATAGCGGTCGAGGTCAACTCCGATAGCGTCGGCGAGGGCAATTTCTTCATAATAGAACTTAGCTTGAACTTCACAAATTGAGGGACAGAGAGCGTGTTTGTACATTGAATAGTTGCTGGTGTCAAAATCTCCGAAAATAACACCCCAGTTTTCCATAGTTGAAACACCGAGTAAAGTTGCCGGAACGTGAAGTACGGGGTTTACGTTACTAAAGCCTGTGTCCAAAACTGTGTTACCTTTTGCAGGGCCATTTCCTTTTGTAACGGCGTCAATACAGCCAAGGTAATTTGCCGCTTCCATAAAATCATCAATATCTGTCATGGGTAAAGTTGCACCACGGAGAGTGATTGCGCGATAATTTAGATAACATTTTGGTAAAACCATACCACCGGCACTTTCAAGACGTGTTCCGTAAGGAGCACTAGACCAACCGCCGACTATAACTTTTTTTGTGCAACCCATTTCACGCATCAATTTGCGGAAAACAAGTGTACCGAAGTTATCTGTGAAAATATTTATAACCATTCCATCTTCAAGGTAAGGAATCATAGAACGCATTAAAGGCTCGTGTCCAAAAGCGGGAGCGGCGATAACAACAAGACCAGCACCTTTCATAGCCTCGGCTACATCGGTTGTGACCACGTCAATTTTTGCTATACCGTGGCGCTGGAAGTTATAGAAGTTTCTCTGTGTACCGCTTAGCTCTATGCCTGTTTCTTTGATGTTTCTAAGTGAAGTTTCTGCATAGGGTAGTGCATCATAAAGATGAACTGTTTGTCCGGCAAGTGAGCAGTCAGCCGCACATGATTTTCCGACAGCGCCACCACCGATGATCGCTACAGGTTTGCTCTTTAGATATTCCATCTTACCCATGATTAAATTCCTCCAAAAATTTTTAAATGTTTTATTTTCTCGGAAGTGCCGAAACACTTCCAACTGTTTCATGAAAATGTGATTTAAATACTATTAATTAGCTTTTGTGTTTTCGGCATTTGCAAATTTTTCTGCAATTGCCGCTTCGCCGGGACGCGGAACATTGCCGGGTGCACTTTGCCAACCAAAGGTTTTCCAACAGATAACCCAAGATAAAATTGCCAGAACAATCAAAGCCGAACCAAATATTAAGCCGTTACCCGTGGCTATTAAGGTGGGCAGCAAGACTAACTTAATCGTATCAATAATACCGACAATTATGTATGCTGTACCATAGTCAGAGAGAGTGTCGCTCTTAAACTCTGGGTCAACAACACGTAGTAGAGTTACACCCATTGATACAACGCCGAAACTCCAGCCAAGCATAAAGATTGAGCGCTCGAACCAATAAGAGTTAAACAGTTTTCGTCCAATAAACATAGTTTGGAACAAAACAATGGCAATACCGAATACAGACATTATAATAAGTGGGGTTGCATATGCGACGACAACAGTTAGATTTAGTGTTGCAATTCCGAAGCCGACCATGAAGTCTGCTGCACCACTACTTATACGAATAACTGTCTTTTTGTCAACATGTTCGCCTACACCGATTTTATTGAGTGAAAATTGGGCAAGTGCACTGTAAATCATTGCAACTGCGACTGTGGGTAGGGTGAAAGGTTTTATGTATGGTCCGAGAGTATCAACAGTTAACTGTGACAATGCAGCAACTATCAAAACCGCTACTAGTGGAAAAGCAAGAGGGTCTATTGACATGGGATTTGTTCTCTCATAACCAAGAACGGTTTTTTCTTCGTCAGGCACAAGACCTGTACGCATTTGCTTTGGAATTCTATCAAAATCAACAGATGGTACAAATCTAGTCCAACCTTTTCGTACACCTATGTTAATGCAAATCATACCGATTAAAATTGCCAAAATCAGACCGAAAGTTGCAAATGTTGTTGCAATGGTAATCGCATTATCCATTACTCCTAATTGCTCAAAACCTTGACCGATGGTGATAGCAAAACCGTGTCCACCCAAAAATCCGGCAGGCATTAATGAAGCGAAGATATAACCCATTTCTGGATGAAGCTCTGAGAGCATGGGTGTTAATACAATACCACCCACGACTATTGCCAAACCAAACTGGAATAGTCCGCTACTTGCACTGAGGGTTGTAGAGTCAAGACTTTGTTTTAAGACAGAGCTGATTTTTGTTTTTTCTTTAGAGTGTCCGAGTTTTAATGATGCAAACATTATAATAATCATCATGAATGTATAACTAGAAGCTTTAGGTGACCACGGAACAATATTTAAAACTTGTGGGCCGAGCACCAATCCCAATAATCCGGCAATCAATGCCGCAGGCATGAACATTTTTTGGAAAATTTTAATTTTCGCTCTTAAGATTGTAGATACCAAAAGAAGTATACTCATATAACCAAAGTCGAATAACATTGTGTAAGCATTAAATTCCATAATAGCCTCCTGTTTTTTTAATTCGTATTGTTAAGTTAAATGAAAATTGAGGCACAGACCTTTTTGTGATAAAA
>CAYJLH010000091.1:0-7317 GCA_964370925.1 uncultured Oscillospiraceae bacterium
AATGGCAAATAAATTACATCTATATGGTTTTAACAACCTAACAAAGTCACTTAGTTTTAATATTTATGATATCTGCTATGCGAAGACCGCAAGAGAGCAAAGAGACTATATTAAATATATCAACGAACAATATAACTCTGACCGATTGACAGATATATTGTCAAAGCTCACCAATATGATTGGAGCGACTGTTCTGAATATTTCAAAACAAGACTATGAACCTCAAGGAGCTTCGGTAACTTTTTTAATTGCAGAGGAAAGTATGGTAGATAAGCGCAGTGGAGAAACGGTTGTCGCACATTTGGACAAAAGTCATGTTACAGTTCATACTTATCCAGAGTATCACCCAGAAACGTCTATTGCAACTTTTAGGGTTGATATTGATGTTTCGACCTGTGGCGAAATCACTCCGCTTTCGACCTTGGGCTTTCTTCTTGGGAGCTTTGACTCTGACATTATAACCCTAGATTATCGTGTTCGTGGTTTTACAAGGGAAATGAACGGAAATAAACTTTTTATGGACCATAAAATTACGTCTATTCAAGACTATATAGCCCAAGAAACCCTAAGAAAATATGATGTAGTTGATATGAACATGTATCAATCTAATTTGTTTCATACGAAAATGTTAATTAAAGAGGTTGATTTACAAAACTATTTATTTAATGCGGATATATATGAAATTCCACCCAAAACCAGACTTGAGATTACTAATGCCCTCAGAGAAGAAATGATAGAAATTTACAGCGGAATGAACATATATAGAGGAGCAGACTAAAGGATGTATAATAAAGAACGTCAAAATCGTGTCCCCATTATGCAGGCTCTAAACAAGCTGAAAAAGAATAAAACTGTGCCCTTTGATGTTCCGGGACATAAAAGAGGCAAGGGTAATTTAGAACTTACAAACTTTTTAGGCGAGAAATGTCTTGAAGTTGATGTTAACTCTATGAAATGCCTTGATAACCTTTGCCACCCAACTTCTGTTATAAAAGAGGCAGAAGAATTAGCGGCGGAAGCTTTTGGTGCATGTCATGCTTTTTTTATGGTCGGTGGAACAACATCTTCTGTTCAAGCGATGATTATGGCAACTGTTGCTAGAGGTGATAAGATTATTATTCCGAGAAATGTACATCAAAGTGTTATAAATGCGTTGGTGATATGTGGCGCAGTGCCTATTTACATTAATCCTCAGATGAGTAGTCGGCTTGGAATTGCCCTTGGAATGTCGATAAAAGATGTAGAAGAAACTATTAAAAATAATAGTGATGCAAAGGCAATTCTTGTTAATAATCCAACTTATTACGGAATTTGCTCTGATTTGAAGAGTATAACTAAACTAGCACATGAAAATGGCTTAAAAGTACTGGTGGACGAAGCCCACGGAACACATTTCTATTTCGGAGAAAACATGCCATTAACTGCAATGGAAGCAGGGGCTGATATGGCAAGTGTCAGTATGCATAAATCGGGAGGTTCGCTCACACAAAGCTCCATACTACTGTGTGGAAAAGGTGTTAACCCTGACTATGTTAGACAAATAATCAATTTGACCCAGACAACAAGCGGTAGCTATTTACTCTTATCCAGTTTGGATATTTCAAGAAGAAATCTCGCACTAAACGGCAAGTCAATTTGTGAAAAAGTTAAGTCCTTTTCTGAATATGCACGAAAAGAGATTAATGACATCGGCGGTTATTATGCATATTCTAAGGAACTAATAAACGGAGATAGCATTTTCGATTTTGACATTACGAAACTTTCAGTCAATACCTTGGAGCTTGGTTTAGCTGGTATAGAGGTCTACGATTTGCTTCGAGATGAATATGACATTCAAATAGAGTTCGGTGACTTGGGCAATATTTTGGCATACATTTCCGTAGGAGATAAAACGAAAAATATTGAGCGCTTAATAAGCTCACTGGGTGAAATCAAACGCCTATACAGCCGAGACCGCAGTGGAATGTTAGAAACAGAATATATAAACCCTGTGGTTGTAATGCCACCTCAAGAGGCATTTTATTCAGAAAAAGAAAGTGTTGCACTTGAAGAATGTGAAGGACGAGTGTGCTGTGAATTTCTAATGAGTTATCCGCCTGGGATTCCGATTTTAGCTCCGGGAGAACAGCTAACAAAAAAAGTTATTGAATATATTAATTACTCAAAAGAAAAGGGCTGTTTGATAACAGGACCTGAAAGCATGGATGCAAGTAGGCTAAATGTTCTAAAGGAGAAATCATAATATGGAAGATTTGTGGTATAGCGAATATCATACGGAAAGCGTTAAGTTTTCGATTAGAGTTAAAGAGCAAATGCATCATGAAGTTAGTGACTATCAGACAATTTCTATATATGACTCTGAAGAGTTTGGTAGATTTTTGACTTTAGACGGTGTCATGATGCTCACAGAAAAAGATGAGTTTATTTACCATGAGATGATTACACATGTTCCCATGGCGATTAATCCCAATATCAAAAATATATTGGTCATCGGAGCGGGAGATGGGGGCGTTTTACGTGAACTTCAAAAATACGATAGCATAGAGAATATCGATGTAGTTGAAATTGACAAGCGTGTAATCGAAGTTTGCAAAGAATATTTGCCTAAAACAGCTTGTGGATTTGAAAATCCAAAGGCGAATGTCTATATAGACGACGGCTTGCGATTTATTAGAAGAATGGAAAATAAATACGACTTGATAATTGTAGACTCCACAGACCCATCAGGGCCGGGTGAAGTGCTATTCACGAAAGAGTTCTACGGAAATTGCTATAAAGCATTAAAGGAAGATGGTATTTTAGTAAATCAGCACGAAAGTCCATTTTATACACAAGATGCGGACGCTATGCAAAAAGCACACAAAAGAATTGCTCTGTCATTTCCTCTGTGCAAGGTGTATCAGGCGCATATCCCGACTTATCCGTCAGGGCATTGGTTGTTTGGATTTGCTTCAAAAAAATATCTTCCTTTGAAAGATTTGGATACTAAACTTTGGGATGATAAAAAGCTTGAAACAAAATATTATACGAGCAACTTGCATAAGGGAGCTTTTTATTTACCGAAATATGTGGAGGAACTTTTGCTTGAAAATGAATAAAAATGTGCAGACATTTATAGCTTGTGAAGCTGAGTATGATGAGGCATCTATAGTGATGTTTGGTGTGCCCTTTGACGGTACAGCATCTTTCAGACCTGGGACACGTTTTGGCCCGTCGGCTATCAGAAACGAAAGTTTTGGGATAGAAACTTACTCGCCTTATTGCGATAGAGACCTTGAAGATTATAATATTTTTGACGGTGGCGACTTGGAGTTGCCATTTGGAAACCCAAGCAAAGTGCTTGATGCGATTGAAACTTTTACGAAGAAAATTCTAGGTGATAACAAAAAGCCTGTTATGCTCGGTGGTGAGCATTTAATCACCCTTGGTGCTTTTCGCGCAGTGTATGAAAAATATCCAGACGTATGTGTTATTCACCTAGACGCTCATACTGATTTGAGAGACGAATATTTGGGAGAAGAGCTAACTCATGCAGGTGTTATCAAGCAGGTGTGGAACATTACTGGCGATAACAGAATTTTTCAATTTGGCATCAGAAGTGGCGAGCGTCAAGAATTTGAATTTGCGAAAATGCACACAAAATTGCAAAAATTTGACTTACTTGGTTTTGACGATGCAATGAAAGAAATTGGAGACAGACCTGTTTATTTCACGCTTGACTTGGATGTATTAGACCCATCTTGCTTTTGGGGAACTGGCACGACTGAGGCTGGCGGAGTTACATTTAAAGAACTTATGGAAGTTGTATTAAAACTTCATAAGCTAAATATTGTTGGATGTGATATCAATGAATTATCACCTCACTATGACCAAAGCGGTGCTTCAACTGCACTTGCTTGTAAAATAACAAGAGAAATATTATTACAATTGGAGGCAAACTAAAATGGGAAAATGTATGATTATCGGTTGCGGAGGAGTTGCGGGAGTTGCAATTCAAAAATGCTGTCAAAACAGTGAAGTCTTTGAAGAAATTATAATCGCAAGCAGAACAAAATCTAAATGCGACGATTTGAAAGCAAAGATAGAAGCCGAGGGCAAAACAACTACAAAAATTCACACTGCACAAGTTGATGCGGATAATGTCCCTGAACTTGTAGCGCTAATCAATGAATATAAGCCTGATGTTGTATTAAATCTTGCTCTACCATACCAAGATTTGACAATTATGGATGCTTGCTTAGAGACAAAAACTCACTATATTGACACAGCCAACTATGAACCACTCGACACAGCTAAATTTGAATACAAATGGCAATGGGATTACAGAGAACGCTTTGAAAAAGCAGGGATTTGTGCACTTCTTGGTAGTGGATTTGACCCTGGCGTAACCAGTGTTTTTTCAGCTTATGCATTAAAACATGAATTTGATGAAATAAACTATATAGATATCCTAGACTGCAATGGTGGCGACCATGGCTATCCATTTGCGACAAACTTCAACCCTGAAATCAATATCCGCGAAGTTTCTGCAAACGGAAGCTACTGGGAAAATGGCGAGTGGATACATACTAAACCAATGGAAATTAAAAGAGAATACGATTTCAAAGGTGTAGGACTAAAAGACATGTATCTTTTACACCACGAAGAAATTGAAAGCCTCGCTCTAAATATGCCTGGAATTAAAAGAATTCGCTTCTTCATGACTTTCGGTCAAAGTTATTTGACTCACCTACAATGCCTTGAAAATGTCGGTATGACTTCTATTGAGCCTGTCATGTACGAGGGCAAGGAAATTATTCCTATACAATTCCTAAAACATATGCTTCCTGACCCAGCATCTCTCGGCCCAAGAACTATCGGAAAAACAAATATTGGTTGCATATTCAAAGGTAAAAAAGACGGTAAAGACAAAACTTATTACCTATATAATATTTGCGACCACCAAGAGTGCTATAAAGAAGTTGGCTCACAGGCGATTTCTTACACAACAGGTGTACCAGCGATGATTGGCGCTATGATGGTAATGTCAGGGAAATGGAACAAACCCGGTGTTTGGAATATCGAAGAATTTGACCCAGATCCATTCATGGAAGCATTGAACAAATGGGGCTTACCTTGGGAAGAAGATTTTAACCCAACTATGGTGGATTAATGAACGAAAAATTATACGAAGTAAGCACACCTTCATATGTTATAGATGAAGCAAAGCTTATCGAAAATTTAGAAATTCTTAAAAACGTATCAGAGCAAGCAAGATGTAAAATCTTGCTTGCTCAAAAAGCGTTCTCTGCATTTTACTGCTATCCTCTAATCGGAAAATATTTGGACGGAACAACTGCCAGTGGCCTATATGAGGCGAAATTAGGCTATGAAGAAATGGGCAAAGAAAATCATGTATTTTCTGCGGCTTATCTTGAAGATGAAATGGATGAAATTTTAGAAATTTGTGACCATGTAGTTTTCAATTCCTTTAGAGAATGGGAAAAATATAGAGAAAAAGCCATCAAATCAGGAAAAAGTTGTGGTATTAGAGTAAATCCCGAACATTCAACTCAGGAGCATGGCATATATGACCCCTGTGCGGTTGGGTCAAGACTTGGTGTAATCAGAAGCCAATTCAAACCAGAGCTATTAGATGGGGTTGAGGGACTTCATTTTCATACACTATGTGAACAAAACAGTAATGATTTGATTACAACGCTACATGCTTTTGAAGAAAAGTTTGGGGAGTTTATCCCCAAAATGAAATGGATAAATTTTGGTGGAGGACACCATATCACAAGAAATGACTATGATAGAGAGGCTTTGATAGCTTGCATCAGAGAATTTAAGAATAAATATAATGTAGAGGTATATTTAGAGCCGGGAGAGGCTATCGCCTTAAATGCGGGATATCTTGTGAGCAGTGTTTTGGACATAGTTGAAAATGGCATGGAAATCGCAATTTTAGACACATCGGCAGCGTGCCATATGCCGGATGTAATAGAAATGCCGTACAGACCACCTCTTTATATGAGCGGAGAAAAAGGTGAAAAAGCCCATACATACAGGTTAGGTGGGCCAACATGCCTTTCCGGAGATGTTATTGGTGATTATTCTTTTGATAAAGGCTTGGAAGTTGGACAGAAGTTAATTTTTCAAGATATGGCTATTTATTCCATGGTTAAGAACAATACATTTAATGGAATGAGATTGCCAGACATCAAAATCCTAAAACAAAGTGGTGAAATTGAAACGATTAAATCCTTTGGTTATCTCGACTTTAAAAACAGATTGTCATAGGCTGATAATTTTACATAAACTTTACAAATTATTTGTACAATTATATAGTATAATGACTAAATTAATCGTAAATTGAATTTTTATGCAAAATGCACTTGATATGTACCTAATGTTATGGTACTATGTGAAAATAATATGTGCAATTTGTAAATTAAGTGTAAAACATACAAAGCCATTCTATTTGACTTGTATGTTTTATATTTTTTAGATTACATGTACGTAAAAACGATAGGAGAACCGCGTTGAAAATTGTCTTAGATAACCACATACACACCCTCGCAAGCGGACATGCTTATTCAACTGTTAAAGAAATCGTTGACGAAGCTGCATTAAAAGGTTTGCAAGGTGTTTCAATCACTGACCACGGACTGAACATGCCAGGAACTTGCACAAGGATGCATTTTTTGAGTTTGCCAGACCTTCCAAGCACACTTAAAGGCGTGCGAATTTTCCCCGGTGTCGAACTAAACATTTTAAATGACAAAGGTGAAATTGACCTTGAAGAACGTGCTGTTAAAAGACTTACCACTGTTATGGCTGGTATTCACCCTCATTGCTATGACGGAGACGGGACGGCTGAATATAACACAAGGGCTTACTGCAATGTAATGAACAACCCTTATGTCAAAATTATTGTCCACCCCGGAAATCCAAGGTTTCCATTTGATATAGAAAAAGTCGTTGACCAAGCATCTAAAACTGGTACGGCATTAGAAATTAATGACAAATGGTCTAACCCAAATGACAGCCACCTACCCGAGGGCGCTTATCCTATGCTGATAGAAATTGTCAAAGAATGTATCCGAAAAAATGTTTTCATTAGTTTCGGCAGTGACTCGCATTTTTATGACGATGTCGGTGATGTTCGTTCATCTATTGCACTTGCGACCGAACTTGGCGTTCCTGAGAAACTCATTTTAAACACTTCTATAGAAAAATATCTCGATTTTGTCGCACAAGCAAAAACTTTTTGCGAAGTATAATTTATATTAGATTTGGAACAAATCTAATATAAATTTGCCATTTTTTCGGTTG
>CAYJLH010000092.1:0-7144 GCA_964370925.1 uncultured Oscillospiraceae bacterium
CGGAGGTGTGGAAATGTCTCTTGAAGCAATCAAAACCATAAGTGAGGCTGAGGAAAAAGCGAAGAAGATTAAATCTGACGCGCAAAGCGATGCCAAGCGAATGCTAAGCGAGGCGGATGCTGCCGGAAAAGAGGCTGTGAAAGCAGCTGAGAAAAAAGCTACAGACGAAGTGAGCGAATTGGCCGCTAAAGCCGATGAAAAGGCTCTTGCAAGCGCCAAGGAACTTGCGGAGAAAGCCGAAAATCGAAAAGCGGCGATGCGAAGTCAGGCTGAATCGAAGATGGATAAAGCTGTCTCGCTAATTGTGGAAAGGATTGTGAACAGCTAATGGCAATAGTTAAAATGAAACGGTTGAGGCTCTTTGCCATAAAATCTCAAAGAGATGAGCTAATTCGCAAACTAACACTGCTTGGCTGTGTCGAAGTGGCAGAGCCTGCAAAAGAAGAGTTTGGAGAAGATCTTGCCCGTGAGAGTGGGGAACTGATTAAGTACAGGGAGTGGTTCCGTGATCTCACATTGGCATTAGGCCATCTTGACAGGTATTCCTCAACCAAAGACGGAATGTTTGCCCCAAGACCGGAATTTAAAAATTCTGCTATAACAGATAATTCCGGCGAAGCGTCCCGAGTGCTCCTTGCCGAGCGTATTATCGAACTCGACGACAAGATAAAACGCATTATGGCTGAGGAAGTCAATCAGGGAAATGTGATTGAGTCATTAAAACCATGGTTAGCCATGGATATACCACTCGATTACAAAGGTACAAAAAGCACAGGTGTTATGTTCGGTGGCGTTCCCGCGATTGTAAACATCGGCGAACTAAAGTCCGCTGTGCGCAATGTAACTGAGGAAGCACACGTTATTGAAGTTTCTTCAGACAACGAACAACATTGCCTTGCTGTTTTGTTCCATGAGACACATAAAGATGCGCTTTTGGAAACACTACGTACATTCTGGTTCTCTCAAATGGCAAACTCCGGCATGACCGGCACTGCCAGAGAAAATTCAGACCAAGCAGAAGCAAAACTTCGTGAACTCAAAAAAGAAAAAGAAATGTTATCAGAAATGATAGCAGCAGAAAAGCCCAGACGTGATGAACTAAAGCTTTACATAGACCATATGTCTATCTGCATCGCCGAACAAGAAGCGACAGAAAGACTTATCGGAACTCAAAGCACAATCATCCTCGAGGGTTGGTTGCCAAAATCAGAAGAGCAAAAACTTGAAAAAGTCTTGTCCGAATTCGACTGCGCTTGGGAAACACGTGACCCAACCGATGAAGAAACCGAACAAGTGCCTGTTGAACTTAAAAACAACAGCATGACCTCTTCAATGAATATTTTGACAAACATGTACAGCTTGCCGTCTTACAAAGGTGTAGACCCGAACCCCCTTATGTTACCGTTCTTCCCACTGTATTTCGGTGCGATGTTCGCCGATATAGGATACGGACTTCTTCTTTTGTTTGGCGGTATTTTCTTAAGGTCCAAAGGTCAAGGAGCTACATACAAGAACTTCGGACTTCTAGGCATCCAATGCGGACTTATGGCTACGATTTTCGGCGCAATCACCGGTGGTTTCTTCGGAAACGCATTGACGGTTATCGCTGAAATGGCAGGCGCTGAATTTGCATTGCCTTATCTGATTGACCCACTAACAGACTCAATGACAATTCTTGTCATCGCAATAGCACTCGGTGTTATTCAAATGTTTGTCGGTGTTATCGTCAACGGATATATGCTATCTCGTGATGGCAAAAAAGGCGACGCATTCTGGGCGGTTGCTCCTGTATTCGCTGTTTTCGGCGGTATCGGACTTGGCGCTGTTGGTATTACTTGGATTGTCGCAATCGTCGGTGTTGTTATGGTCATCTACGCTGAAGGCCGCTCAAGCGGAACTATCGGCGGACTAATCGGCGGAGGACTTTATGGTCTTTACAACTTTGCCTCAGGTTGGTTTGGTGACATTTTGTCATACAGCCGTTTGATGGCTCTTATGCTTGCCGGTTCTGTTGTTGCTCAGGTTTTCAACACATTGGGCGCAATGGCAGGCCCTATTGGATTCGTTTTCGTGTTCATCATTGGTCACGGCTTGAACATCGCTCTTAACCTTATCGGTTGCTTTGTTCACTCATTACGTCTTCAATATCTTGAATATTTCGGTAAATTTTACCGTGATGGCGGAAAAGCATTCTCACCCCTTGCAGTAAAAACAAATTATGTAGACATTATTAAGGAGGATTAACACAATGTGGTTTAGTGAATTCGGTGGAATTGCAGTAGGATTTTTAGGTGCAGGTTTTGCGGCGGCTGCTTGCTGCGCAGGTAGTGCACGTGGTTGCGGTATCGCAGGTGAAGCAGGTACAGGACTACTAGGCGAAGATCCCTCAACTTTCTCAAAAGTTATGATTCTTCAAGTTCTTCCCGGTACACAAGGTCTTTACGGCTTCGTTATTTGGTTCCTAGCTATCATGTCAATGGGTATCCTTGACGGCACATTCGCAGAAAAAGTTCCCGATCTAGAAACAGGTATTAAATTTGCTATGGCTTGCCTACCAATGGCTATCGGTGGCGGTATTTCTGCTCCGGCTCAAGGTAGAGTTGCAGCGGGTACAGTTAACCTACTTGCAAAACGTCCTAACGATTGGTTTAAAGGCGTTATGCTTTGCGTTGTTGTTGAGTTCTATGCTATCCTTTCACTTCTAGCATCTTTCATCATGATCTCAAACATTGCTAATACAATTTAAGGACTGATTATATGAACGGCATTGAAAAAATTACTGCACGTATCATTGCCGACGCTCAAGCGGAAGCTAACAGCATAAAAGCTGAAGCTAATGCTGAATGTGAGCAAGTACGCAGTGACTACGACAAGAAAGCTCAGGATACGTACTGGGTTGACGTTAAAACAGGCGTTAAAGATTGTGAAGCACGTGTCCAGCGTTTGGGCAGAGCTGCGGAGATGGAGTCTAAAAAAAGCCTTCTAACTCTAAAGCAAGACATGGTTTCTCAAGCTTTTGACAAAGCACTTGAAAAAATCTGTGCTATGCCAGAAAAAGACTATGTAAACTTCCTTGCAAAAATGGCTGCTAAAGCTTCAACATCAGGTGACGAGGAGATGATTTTCTCAAGTCGTGACGCAGGTGTTGGCAAGGCTGTTGCTGATGCGGCGAATGCTGCTATCGGCGGAAAAGGTAAGCTCACGGTTTCAAGCGAAACTCGCAACATGAAGGGCGGACTCGTTCTTCGCCGTGGGGATATCGAAATCAACTGTAATATTGAGACACTCGTAGAGCAATATCGCTACGAACTTGCGTCTCAGGTAGCTGAGGTAATGTTCGGCTAAAACTTTGCCCGCGGTCGTTTTAAGAAGTTTTTAAAAAAACTTCTAAGCGACAGGGTTAGGAGGTATAAGCTTGTCAGAAAAAATGATAACTGATCAGGATTATCTGTTTCTGTCGGCAATGGTCAAGGCACGTGAGGCAAAAATGCTCACAGCCGAGGCTCTCGAGCGTATGATATCGACTGCAAATGTTGAGGACGCAGCGAAAGTTTTGGTCGATTACGGGTATGACGATATGTCAGGCATGTCTGCAAACGAAGTTGAAGAGGTGCTTTCAAAACGCAAAGCCGCAATTTTCCGTGAGGTTAGTAACCTTTCTCCCGAGAAAGGCACAGCAGATGCGTTCCGTATCAGATACGACTATCACAACGCTAAAGTTATCATCAAAGCAAGAGGAAACGGCGTGGACGGAGATCATATGCTCTCCGATTCGGGTCGCGTTTCTCCTAAAGTGATATCCGAAGCCTACGATACCGATGATTACAGATTTATCCCAAACACACTTGCACATGCCATGGTTGAGTCCAAGGGCATATTGGCAAGAACAAACAATCCACAGCTTTCAGACTTGTGCATGGATAAGGCATATTTTGAAGAGCTTAAGAAAATGTCAGGCGCAATGGCTGGTTCATTTATGGGCAATTATGTCAAGGCTCTGATAGATAGCGCAAATATCCGTGCGGCTGTACGTATTTTGCGTATGGGACGTGGAATTGAGTTTATGCGTACGGCTTTGATTGTCGGCGGAAATGTAAGCTCCGAGCGTCTTGCAACTGCTGCTGTTAACGACGGAATTGCAGATTTATTCTCATTCGGCGTGTTTACAGAAGCGGCTCGCCTCGGTGCGGAAGCTGCACAGGGCGGAACTATGACGGCATTTGAAATGGCGTGTGACAATGCATTGACACATTTTCTGAAAAATGCGAAGTTCACAAGCTTTGGTGATGCACCGGTTATCGCATATCTTGCAGCTGTTGAGGGTGAAGTCACAGCAGTTCGCATGATTTTAACCGGAAAACTCGCCGGAGTTTCTCCTGAGTCGTTAAGAGAAAGGCTAAGGGTGAGCTATGTTTAAGATTGCTGTTTTAGGATCAAGAGATACGGTCATGGGCTTTAAGGCATTGGGACTTGACATTTATCCCGTCGCCGAAGGAACAGACATCACAGATCTCAGAAGAACTTTCAAAAAGCTGACACAAGCAGAATCAAACTATGCGATTATCTATGTCGAAGAGGAAGTTTCTGTACAAATTTCAGCTGAAATTGAAAAATTCAAAGACAACCCAACACCCGCTGTTATCCTAATTCCGGGAAGAAGCGGAAGCATGGGTCTTGGACAGTCAGCACTGAGTGCGGCTGTTGAACGTGCGGTCGGCAGCGCAATTTAAACAAAAGATGCCGAAAAAACTTCTTATTAAAAAAGGAAGGTAAATAAATGAGCGGAAGAGTTATAAAAGTTTCAGGTCCGCTGGTTGTTGCTGAGGGAATGCAGGATGCAAACGTTTCTGACGTTGTCCGCGTCGGCGAGCTAGGTCTTGTCGGCGAAATCCTCAACATGACAGGCGACCGTGCATCTATACAGGTTTATGAGGAAACCTCAGGTCTTGGCCCCGGTGCGGTGGTTGAGACAACAGGCTATCCAATGTCCGTTGAACTCGGACCTGGTTTGCTTGAAAACATCTACGACGGAATCCAACGTCCACTTGTTGAAGTTCGTGAACTAACAGGTGCGACTATTCCTCGTGGTGTTAACGTCAATGCGTTGAGCCGTACAAAGAAATGGGAGTTCAAACCCACTCTTAAAGCTGGCGACAATGTTATTGGCGGCGATATTATCGGTACAGTTCAAGAAACATCTGCGATTAACCACAGAGTTCTTGCACCTATCGGCACTAAAGGTAAGGTTAAGTCTATCAATGGCGGTTCTTTCACTGTTGAAGAAACTGTCTGCGTTGTTGTTGACGAAAACGGCAAAGAGCACAACCTTACAATGATGCAAAAATGGCCTGTTCGTGTAGGTCGTCCCTACGCAAACAAGTTCGTTCCCGATAAGCCACTAAACTCAGGTCAACGTGTTATCGATACAATGTTCCCACTCGCTAAGGGTGGTACTGCGGCTGTTCCCGGTCCTTTCGGAAGTGGTAAAACAGTTGTTCAGCATCAGCTTGCTAAATGGTCTGACGTTGACGTTGTTATCTACATCGGTTGCGGTGAGCGTGGAAACGAAATGACAGACGTTCTTATGGAATTCCCCGAACTTCATGACCCGAAGAGCGGCGAACCTCTAATGAAGAGAACTGTTCTTATCGCGAACACATCAGATATGCCTGTTGCGGCTCGTGAAGCTTCAATCTATACAGGTATCACAATTGCGGAATATTTCCGTGACATGGGTTATGACGTTGCGGTTATCGCTGACTCAACATCACGTTGGGCGGAAGCTCTCCGTGAAATGAGCGGACGTCTTGAAGAAATGCCTGGTGAAGAAGGTTACCCAGCTTACCTTGCTTCACGTCTTGCTCAATTCTATGAGCGTGCAGGCGTTATCAAGTGCCTAGGTTCTGACGAGCGTGTCGGAAGCCTAACTGCTATCGGTGCGGTTTCACCTCCCGGTGGTGACACATCAGAGCCTGTTTCTCAGGCGACAATGCGTATCGTTAAAGTTTTCTGGGGTCTTGACGCATCACTTGCTTATGCACGTCACTTCCCTGCGATTAACTGGCTAAACTCATATTCACTATATGTTGACAGCCTTAAACCTTTCTATGACAAGAAATTTGGCCCAACATTTGCGAAAAACCGTGAGCGTGCCATGAATCTTCTTCAACAAGAAGCAAACCTTCAAGAAATCGTTAAACTTGTTGGTCAAGATGCTCTAGGTCCTCAAGACCGTATGACTCTTGAAACTTCAAAAATGATTCGTGAAGACTTCCTACAACAAAATGCTTTCGTTGATATCGACAGCTATTCATCATACGATCGTCAAAATGTTCTTATGAGCATCATTCTTGAATTTGACGTAATCGCTCGTGAAGCAGTTGCCAAGGGTGCGGAACTAGACGCTATCCTAAAAATGCCTGCACTTGAAGGCATCGGCCGTGCGAAGTTTGTCGAAGAGGACAAATATGAGGCTGCATATGCACAAATCAGAACAGATATGAAAGCTCAACTTGATGAAATTATTGCCGGAGGTGAGGAGCTTTGATTAAAGAGTACAAAACCATACGAGAGATAGCCAGTCCGCTAATGATCGTTAAAAATGTTGAAGGTGTTACTTTCGACGAACTGGCTGAAATCGAGCTTCCAAACGGTGAAGTTAGACGTTGTAAGGTTCTTGAAGTTGACGGCGACAAAGCTGTTGTTCAGCTTTTCGAATCAGCTGCGGGTATCAACCTTGCTGAGAGTAAAGTTCGCTTCCTAGGACACAGCTTGGAGCTTGCTGTTGCTGAAGACATGCTTGGTCGTGTTTTCGACGGTATGGGTAACCCCATCGACGGCGGTCCTGCTATCCTTGCGGATGAACACCGTGACATCAACGGTCTACCTATGAACCCAGCTGCTCGTGACTATCCATCTGAGTTTATTCAAACAGGTGTTTCCACAATCGACGGTCTAAACACTCTAGTTCGTGGACAAAAACTGCCTATATTCTCAGGTTCTGGTCTTCCTCATGCTCCACTTGCTGCGCAAATCGCACGTCAAGCTAGAGTTTTGGGTACAGATTCAAACTTCGCCGTTGTGTTTGCCGCTATCGGTATCACATTCGAAGAGTCTGAATACTTCGTTCAAGAGTTTAAAAGAA
>CAYJLH010000093.1:0-7059 GCA_964370925.1 uncultured Oscillospiraceae bacterium
ATTTTGTGATATATGTACAAGTGAAAAAATGACTATGTGAACTTTTGCCCACATAGTCATTTGATTTTGATTATTTAATTGTTATATCTTTTACTGAATTTCCCTTTAATAACTCACCATGTACTTCTATATCTCGTGGAATATAACTGCGTGGTTTTTCAATTGCTTCACATAGTAAATTTGCAGCTTCAACGCCAATTTGCACAGTGTTCTGCTTCCAAGTCATAAGCTTAGGGCGAATAACCTGTGAAATTAGCATACCGTCAAAACCCGAAACACTAAGGTCGTTTGGGATGTCGATTTTGCGCTTTTCGAAGGCATTTCTTGCTCCGATGAATGCAAAGTCATCTTGATAAAATATAAACGTCGGTGGGTCGTTCATGTCCAAAAGTTCGTAAGTGATTTCCTCTGATGAATTGGTATCATGGAATACACCTTCCCTGACATAGTCTTTTTTGACATCTATGCCCAACTGCTCACAAGCTAGATAAAAACTAGCCAAACGTATACGTGTAACCAGTGATTTTTCGCCGTGGATATAAGCAATTTTTCTATGTCCCATGTCATAGGCATACTGCACCATTTGCGTTATCGCACGCTCGTTATCCGAACGAATTGAGCTACAATTATTATACTTATAGTCAAGTGTGACAATGGGTTTTTCGCTTTTAAGGAGCTCTTGAACTCCCGGGTCTTCAAGCTCAGGGTGAACCAAAACAAAAATTCCATCACAACCAAGAACATTCACATATTCTCTATAGCTGAGTTTTTCCTTGCCAAGGCGATCGCTTATAAAACTAACAGTGTATCCACGTTCACGGGCGCTGTTAATAAAACTATTAAGGATTGATGCAAAAAATTCATGGGTAATGCCGCTGTGCGTGCCATCTTCAAGTAAGATTCCGAGGTTATATGAGCGATTTGTTTTAAGCCTAACCGCAGCAGGATTTTTTACATATCCCATGTCTTTCGCTATTTTTTTGACTCTTTCAATAGTCGCAGGGCTTATGTCTTTTTCCTCTCTTAAAGCCTTACTTACTGCGGTTGCAGAAAGATCGCAAGCTTTTGCTATTTCCTTTATCGTAACCATTTCAGTACTGTGTTACCTCTCTAAAATATTATATTTGCGTTCTAAAGTGATAAATCAATTAAAAAAAGATAGATTTACACAATATTTATACTGAAAAACAGTAAAAATCAAAAACTGCATCGATACAGTTATCATACCACTTAAGAAATTTTTTGTCAATATAACAGATATGAATTTTATGCGATATATTACAAAAAACGAGAAATAAGGCAAATACTGAGTAAATTTTGAGGGTAAAATGAGAAATTGCTGAGTCAGTTAAAATTATAATCTGTTACAATTTTCTCACGTCCTGTAATGCAGTCGTTAAAATACTCGTAAAAACTGAGCCCAAGAAAACTGCCGGAAATATTATTTACATTTTCAAATCCATTACCTTGAAGCGCAAGGCAAGCATTATAACTTCTCTGTGATGAGCGACAATGAAGATAAATAGGCTTGTCTTTTGGGATTTCTGAAAGCCTGTCGCGGATTTGTGAAAGTGGAATATTAACTGAATTTATGATGTGTGAGCGACCATATTCACTCGGTTCACGCACGTCAATTATATATGCTCCGCTCTCGACCAATCCACGGACTTCGGATATTTTTACTTGTCTGAATTTATTTGCTAGTAGGTTAAGAGCTACATAAGAAGCCATATTTGTTGGGTCTTTTGCTGTTGACATTGGTGGAGCATAACAAAGTTCAAGGTCTGCCATGTCGCTTAGTGTACCGCCGAATTTTATCAAAGTAGCAACCACATCGACACGTTTGGAGGCATCACCTTTTGAAATTGCCTGTGCGCCTAAAACCCTGCCTGTGGGCACTTCGTAAATCACTTTGAAGAAAAACGGTGTGGAGTCGGGCATGAGCCCAACTTTATCCTGAGGAAGAATAAATACAAAATCATAATTCAAACCATCACGTTGACAAGCTTTTTCGTTTAAACCGGTCGCCGCACCGTTATAGTCAAAAACTTTTATGCATGATGAGCCAATATAGCCAGTGTTTTGCGGTGCAACTCCATAAATATGGTTTGCCGCTTGACGTGCTTGTTTTTGCGCTGGGCCAGCGAGAGATAAGGCAAAAGTTTTGTGAGTTAGTGCATTTAAAACTTCAACAGCATCGCCGACAGCATATATATCAGGGTCGGTTTTTGTCTGCCAGTTTGCATTTACTTTAATATGTCCGCTTTGGCTGACCTCGATTCCTGCTGCGACAGCTAATGCTGTGTCGGGTCTAACGCCTATTGCCATGACAACAGCATCACCCTGTACAACTGTTCCATCCTCTAAAATGAGATTGTTTTTATCAAACTTCATAGCTCTTTTTCCAAGGCAGAGTTTAATGCCTCGGTCGTGCATTTCCTTGTGCATTATTTGAACCATGTCATAGTCGAAAGGTCTTAAAATTTGATCCTCGGCTTCGACCAAACTGACATCAAAACCAGCTTTACAGAGATTTTCAGCAACTTCAATTCCGATAAATCCGCCACCGATTACAGTTACTTTTTTTACATCTGCATTTCTGTTTATAAAGTCATAAAGTTTTGATATGTCTACAACATTTTTGACAGTGAATAAATCGGCATTTTCATAGCCCTCTAATTTCGGAACAATGGCATTTGCTCCGGGAGAAAGAATTAATTTGTCGTAAGTTTCTGAGTATTCTTTGCCATCAGTTTGGCGAACAGTGACATATTTTTTTGCCCTGTCGATTGCTATAACTTCACTATCAACTCTTGCGGTGATGTTATATTGTTTATGGAAAGCGTTTGGATTCATAAGTACCAAACTATCGTGAGATTTGACGGTGTCACTCAGGCGATATGGCAAACTACAGTTGGAAAAAGATACGTGAGGGCCTTTTTCGAACATAATAATTTCTGCTTTTTCGTCAAGCCGTCTTAACCTTGCTGCTGTTGATGCGCCACCGGCAACTCCGCCTACTATAACATATTTCATAAAAAATTCCCCTTAAATTAATATAAAATTTAAAAAATCATTATGCCAATTATGCTCACTATTGCTGATAAAAGTATTAGAAATACATCGTTGATTTTGAATTTATTACCCAGAAAATGAACCATAGCGTAAATGAAAATTAAAATTCCGAACATGGGCGCTTTTGCGAGCTCATAAGTAGCTGAAATCTGAAAAACTTCGTTTAACATAGACAAGGTGGTTGATAAAAGTAGTCCGCAAATGACGGGTAAAATCCACTGTTTCAATACTTTAAAAATACTCAGAAAACTAAAAGAGCGATAAACCTCGGCTACGTAGATGCAAATTACACAGCTTGATGTGGCGGCGATCATCATGCCTGTAATACCGAGCAAAAAAGCAAATGCAAGTGATTCTTCATAACCGATTACAAACCCTACGGAAGCAAGGATTTTAACTAAAATCGGGCCGGGCATTGCATTTGCAATTGGCAGAATTCTGCTGTAAAACTCATTCGGGCTTACAGTTCCCGACTCAACAAAAAACTCATCAGCGACCGGCAAATATGCCGCACCACCGCCAAAAGTTGTCGAGGTAGAAACAACACCTTGTATTAAATATGTCACAAGACTTTCACTGTTAATAATAAAGCAAATTGCGAAAAGAACAGTGGTGCTGATTAAAAATGGCAAGCTTTTTTTCGCAGCCCCGCCCCAATCAAGTCTCACTTTTCCTCTGCCTAAAGTTTCTTCTTTTGAGTCTCGAACGAGCATTATAACAGATGCAATTAGTATGAGAATTTGAAAAATAGTGCTCCCGATACCAATGTTTATCAGTGGTGATTTTCCAAACATCAAAAGATAGGCAAGACTTATACATAGTGCTATTCTAAACCTTGCACATCTCATGTCACCACCTGTGAAAAATATCAAGAAAAAGACCAAAAGCAGTACATTTATAGTGGAAATATCGAAAAAAGGTATAGTTTCTGTGAAAGATACTTCAAAACCAAGTCTCGAAATACCCTCTCGGATTTCTTTGCCAAATGTCAGAATAAAACTTGATATCATAAGGGTAAAAGCTGGCTTTGAAAAGTTTGCTTTTTTACTATCTCGCATGACTTTTGCTATATAACGCATCATTAGATATATGATAAAAAATGAAATTCCTAAAGCGGCTTTTTCTATGGTTTGTATGGCAGTTGCGCCTAAAATGTCCAACAGTGCGAGTAGTCCCAGAGAAATAAGAACACCTGGTAGTGCAGTGAACACTGCCGCCAAAAACATGCCTAGATTTCCAGCCATATCATAGCCGATAAGAGAGCCGAGTTTTAAGGGCATAGCCCCTGGCGTGATGTTTGCGATGACAGCATAATTGCTATATTCGTCTGGGTCTATATAATTATTATCGTCACAAACCTCTTTTTCTATTACAGGAATAAGAGCGCTACCTCCGCCGAAGCCAATAAGACCGATTTTTGTAAAAGATTTTATAACGGATGACAGCGGTTGTTTTTGTATTTCGTTTTGATTTTCATTTTGAATTTTACTCATTAATCCTAACCTTTCTGTATCTATCTTACTATAATATAATATTTTGTATATAGTTGTCAAATGTTAGAAAATGAATTTAAATAAATTTACGATATTAAAATAAAAACCTCCGACATTTTTACATCTCGGAGGTTTAGCTTATTCAGTTTAAGCGTCTTGTTTTGTATCAGCGATTTGAATTTCTCTGAGGTTTACGCCCTGTGGCATTTCATATGCAAACTTAATTGTCTTTGCAATATCCTCAGTTGTGATGCTATTAGCTCCGACACTTGCTTTCCACTCGTTATATGTTTCTTTGATTGAATCACTTGTTGTGTGGCTCAAAAGCTCAGTTGCAACTGCGCCGGGGCAAATTCTGATAACTCTAACATTATGGGACGAAAGCTCCATACGTGCAACTTCTGATAGCCCAACAACACCATATTTTGATGCACAATACGCAGCGTGATTGCCGAAGGGTTTAACGCCTGCGATTGATGAAATATTTATAATAGTACCGCAGTTTCTCTCTTTCATATCGTTCATGACAATCTGCATACCATTCATAACACCCATGACGTTTACGTCAAGCATTTTTTGCCATTCGCAGACATCCTGTGTTTCAAGATTTCCAAGTAGCATAAGGCCTGCATTGTTGACGATAAGGTCTGTTTTGCCGTATTTTTCTTCCGCAAATCTAACCGCTGCTTCGAATTCTTCTTTATTTGTAACATCAACTTTTTTGCAAATTGAATTTGGTAAATTTAGTTCTTCTAATAGCTCAATTCTTCTCGCTAAAAGTAGTACAGGGTATCCGTCTGCGCTGAACATTTTTGCAAGTTCTTTGCCAAAACCTGAGCTAGCACCAGTGATAACAACTAATTTTTTCATATTTTGTCTCCTTATTGACTTTTGTTATGTTATAGTATAAAATGCTATAATAGATGTTTTTATTATATAGAGCTAAGACTGCATAGTCAATAAGGCACATTTTTTTCACTTAGAGAAAGAAAGGTAACTAATGGAAAAGATACAAGTAAATTCAGAAATAGAGATAACTCTCAGAATGATTGGTGGCAAGTGCAAACCACTAATTTTATACATGTTAATAGAAGATGGAACGATGAGATTTAAAGAGCTCATGAGCGCAGTTACGGAAATTTCACAAAAAACACTGACAAATCAATTGCGTGAGCTTGAAGCCGATGGATTGATTTTGAGGGAGGCGTTCAACGAAATTCCCCCACGAGTTGAATATTCCGCAACCGAAAAAGGAAAAACCCTCTTCCCTATTCTTGAACTGATGTGCGACTGGGGCTTGAAAAATAATGATGGTAGATTTGAAATCACAAATCCACAGTGCTAATTCAATATAAAAAATCTTTCGGTTCGCTTATGCATACCGAAAGATTTTTTGTTTTAATTTTATTGAGTATTTCCTGAAAATAGCTGATTTATGCTATCATTTAGGAAATTTCTAACCGATTCTGTCACAGTGTTAACTGTCTCGGAAGCATTGGTCAAATGCTCGGATACTCCGGGTTGATTTAAAACACCTTCAAAGCTTCCGCCTGTAATTATTGAAACACCGACCAGCAAAACACCAAGAAGTAGGCAAACTAAGCCGACCCAGTTTAAGGCTTTAAAAATAAAATTCATTCTTCTGCCGCTCCTTTCATTACTAGACGTCTAAACAAAGCTTTTATGCCTTTGATGTAAAGACCAATCAATCCACTGCCTAAGAAAAGTCCAACCATTAGCAACAAAATGCTCAATCCTAATGCCGCAAATGTAACACCGAAAGCAAATAAAGCATATGGCACATACGAAAGTGTTGTCATTGCTGCTTGGAAGCAGAAAAATGTGAATACACCTGCGAGTGCTCCGGGGACTAACAAAATTGGAACTAATGCGATTGAAAGAACACCGAGTGGAACTCCCAACACTATTAATATTAGCCCAAAACCAACTGCTCCACCGGCAGAAACTTTCTTTTCTTCCGGAACTTCGGTTGTTTTGCCTTGGTTTTTAATGTTTTCAAGCTCAGGGAAAGTTTTTGTATATGTAGGTTCATTTTTTGGCTCTACCAAAGGAGTTGCAGTTTCGATTTTTAGCTCAGGGACAGCTGCTGTTTCCTCTGTTGTTGTTTTCGCCTCTTCTTCAACTTTGGGTTCTTCGTCAACAGTTTCGGTGACCTCTTCGACTGCTTCGGGTTCTTCCGCTACAGTTTCGGTGACCTCTTCAACCGCTTTGGGTTCTTCGTCAACAGTTTCAGCGACCTCTTCGACTGCTTCGGGTTCTTCGTCAACAGTTTCAGTGACTTCTTCAACTGCTTCGGGTTCTTCCGCTACAGCTTCTGCGACCTCTTCGACTGCTTTGGGTTCTTCGTCAGCAACTTTTGCGATTTCTTCGACTGTTTCGGGTTCTTCGTCAGCAACTTCTGGGACTTCTTCGACTGCTTCGGGTTCTTCCACTACAGCTTCTGCGATTTCTTCGACTGTTTCGGGTTCTT
>CAYJLH010000094.1:0-5273 GCA_964370925.1 uncultured Oscillospiraceae bacterium
CCGGCATAAAAGAAAAATCCTCAAAGGTCGTGTATTGCGACCTTTGAGGAAATATTGTATTATAATTAAAGCCTAATGAATAACTTGTTATTCATTATAAACGCAAAGCGTGTATTATAAAATTCGCTCTATTAGCGAATTTTATGGCTCATCTTGATGCTATCTGCTGAATTTTCGCCACAGGCGAAAATCGAAGTTCAATGATTTTATTAAACTACTAAGCAAAACCTTATACTTCGACGACTTGAAAATAAGCTTATTCTCAAGTCGTTCAGCAGGCATTTATTACAACTATTACAAAACGGAGGATATTATGCTTAAAAATATATTTTCAAACCTTGATTTACAGGTGATAAGGTTTTCGGCTTATGAGATAAAAGAAATTTCAGGCGTCCACTACATCATGCCAAAAAAAGGCGCAACTCCACTACATTTCAGAGTCGGCTTAGACTTTGAAAAAATGCTTGTGGATACTCTTAATTTAGGTAGAGCATTGTTTGAAGAACAGGAAGATGCTGATGAATTATGCGTGACATTTGCAAATAAATATGCTTTGCTCGGAATATATCAACCGCTTGATGAGGGTAAAAATCCACTCGCCAAAGGTGCGACCTCGCCAGTGTATAAAGAACATTTCTCAAACGAATACGGTGAAGATATTGGCACATTCAAAGCGGAAATAACTGAGATTTATACTCATTATCTCCTATCAAAAGGCAGTATGCCACCAGAACGAGAGCAGGAGGAATATGACCTCAGACTAAAATATGACGCCACACCAATTTTATCAGGACTGAAATACACACTTACAGCGAACAATCCTCCGCAGATGGAGTGGCTAATCGAAGAATTAATAGACATCTTGCGCCTTGCCTATGCTTTTGCTGTGACAGACGCGAATGCTCCGTTAAAAATTTGCAAAAACTGCGGAGGTATTTATTATAACAAGCACCAAAAAAGTGAATTTTGCAGTGTTAAGTGCAGGAATTATTTTAATGTGAAAGTTTTTCGTAGTAAGTAGAGTTTGAGCCAAAATAGTTAGTATAAAAGAGCAAAATTTGTTGTAAATCGGTTTAATTTATGCTATCATTAATAACAACGCTGTTATATCTAAATCTAATTGGCGTGCTTATATTATGGACTAAAAGCTCCGCCTGTATGGGTGGAGCTTGTTTTAAATTTAGAGATGTTGAACCATGAAATCACGGATAAAAACATCAGGATTATTGCAACTATAAATAAACATAAAGGGGAATCACAATGACTCCGGAAGCGAAAGCAAGAATTGAAATAGACAAAAAATTAATAGCAAGTGGATATGTGATTCAAGATATAAAATCGTTAAATCCAGCCGCCTCGCTTGGTGTTGTTGTTCGAGAGTTTCCAACAAATAGCGGCCCAGTTGATTATGTGATATTTATAGATAAAATTCCTGTTGGGGTAATTGAAGCTAAAGCAACTGATAAGGGCGAGAGTCTAACAAGTGTTGCAGTTCAGTCTAAACGCTATGCTGAAAGTGGTCTTAAATATTTTAAAGGTCAGCCAAGTATTCGCTTTGCCTATGAATCTACAGACGTAATCACGCATTTTTGTGACTACAATGATGAAAAGCATCGTTCAAGAGAAGTGTTCACTTTTCATAAACCTGAAACACTTAAAGCTTGGTTAAACGAACAAGATACATTGAGAAACAGGCTAAAAAATATTCCTGTGTTTGACGATAAAGGTTTTCGTCAGTGTCAAACCGATGCTATTGTTAATTTAGAGAAGTCTTTTTCTAATAACAAACCTCGTGCTCTAATACAAATGGCAACAGGTGCTGGTAAGACTTTTACTGCTATCACCTCTGTTTATCGCCTGCTAAAGTTTCATAAAGCAAAGAGAATTTTATTTCTTGTAGATACAAAAAACTTAGGCGAACAAGCCGAAGCCGAATTTATGAAATATCTACCTAATGATGATACAAAGATTTTTACTGAAAACTACAATGTTAACAGGCTTAGAAGTGCCAATGTTCCTAATAATACACATGTTTGTATAAGTACTATTCAGCGTATGTATTCTATTTTGCGCGGTGAAGACCTTAATGAGTATGACGAAGAAACCTCACTTAATGAAGTGAACTTAATAGGCAAAAGCAAAGAGGTTGCCTATAATACAAAATACCCACCTGAGTATTTTGATTTTATTATTATAGATGAATGTCATCGTTCAATCTATAATATTTGGCAACAAGTTTTAGATTATTTTGATGCCTTTTTAATAGGACTGACAGCTACACCTGATGAACGTACATTTGGTTTCTTTAACGAAAATGTAGTAAGTGAGTACACCCACGAGCAAGCTGTTATCGACGATGTCAATGTCGGTTTAGACGGTACATATTTAATTGAAACTGACATCACCCAAAAAGGTGGAGTAATATTAAAACAAACCATACAAAAAAGAGAGCGTCTTTCTCGTAAAAAGCGTTGGGAACAGCTTGACGAAGATGTAAATTATGTTGCCACACAGCTTGATAAAGATGTGGTAAATCCATCACAGATAAGAAATGTAATAAAAGCATTTAAAGATAGCCTATTTACTGAAATTTTCGTAGGAAGAAAAGAAGTTCCCAAAACTCTGTTTTTTGCAAAAACTGATAGCCATGCAGATGATATTATTAAAATCATTCGTGAAGAATTTGGTGAGGGTAATGAGTTTTGCAAGAAAATCACGTATGGTTCTGAGGAAGATCCCAAAAGTATTCTGTCTGCATTTAGAAATGACTATAACCCAAGAATTGCTGTTACCGTTGATATGATAGCTACTGGTACCGATGTAAAACCTATCGAGTGCCTTGTATTTATGCGTGATGTTCGCAGCAAAAACTACTTTGAACAGATGAAAGGCAGAGCAACAAGAACCCTTAATTATGAAGATTTAAAGAGAGTTACACCATCAGCAACCGAGAGAAAGCTTGGTTATGTCTTAGTTGATGCCGTTGGTGTTACTAAAACGGTGAAAACTGTATCTCGCCAACTTGAAAGAAGTCCTGCTGTATCTCTGAAAGATTTGATGATGAGTGTTGTTTTAGGTGCAAATGACGAAGATACCTTAACTTCTCTATCAAATCGTTTATTGAAGTTAGATAAAGTATTGACCAGTAAGGAAAAAGAAAAAGTTATGGAACTATCCGATAATTTAACCCTTACAAATATCGCTTCAAATATGCTAAATGCATTTGATGAAGATGTAATAACACAAAAAGCAGAGGAAATATATAGTAATCCAACAGATGAACAAATAGCTGAGGTGCAAGAAAATATAATAAAAACTGCCATAGAGCCAATCTACTCACCAGAACTTAGAGAGTTTATATTAAATGCTCGCAAGTCACATGACCAAATTATTGACACGGTTAATCTTGATAAAGTTAATTTTGCGGGTTGGAGTGAGGATAGAGAGCAAAAAGCAGAAACTACAATCAGCACTTTTAGAACCTTTATTGAAGAAAACAAAGATAAAATTACCGCACTTAGTATTATTTACAATCAAAGCTATAAAAATCGTCAGCTTACCTTTGACATGATAGAAGAATTGTATGAAGAGATGAAAAAACCTCCATATAAATTGACGAACAGCATCTTGTGGTTTGCCTACTGTGTAAAAAATGGCGCCAAGGTTAAAAAGCGTGTAGAAGACAAGCTTGCAGATATAGTGTCGCTTATCAGATATGAACTTGGACAAACAAGCGAGCTTAATTTGTTTTCTGCTGAAGTAAATATCAAATTTAGAGATTGGGTATTTAGAAAAAACTCAGGACATGTGCAGTTTAGCGAAGAACAGATGACATGGCTTCGAATGATAAAAGAGCATATTGCAATTTCTGCACATATTGAAAGTGATGACTTGGAGTACACCCCATTTGACAGCAACGGTGGGCTCGGTAAGTTTTATCAACTTTTTGGCGATGATTACGAGAAAATATTGGAAGAATTAAATTATGAGTTAGTGGCGTAGGGGGATTTATGAGCAAGTACTATGACGTATGTAAGATATGTGGAAAAAAAGACAACTTAACATTTGAGCATATACCGCCAAGAGCTGCATTTAATAGCGAGGAGTATCGTCATATTACAGGCGATACAATTATTGAGCTACTTACTGATGAAAACCGATTACCCTGGGAAAAAGATGGATTAAAGTATGTAAATCAACAGCAAGGTATGGGTAGGTATTCGCTATGCAGAGATTGTAATAGCAATACCGGCTCTTGGTACGCCGATGAATATATACAGTTCTCTAAAGGTATTGCTTATTCAATGTTTAAACATGATGATAATATTATTCCTAATAGCGCATTAGTAGTTAAGGAAGCACACTTATATCCATTAAAATTTTTCAAACAAATAATCTCAATGTTCTTATCAATTAGTGACGGCATGTTAGATGACTCTGCACGACAGTTTATATTAGACAAAGAATCAACTGCATTTGATAAAGATAAATACAAAGTTTGTATGTATATTATAACAACACAATACCAAAGGCTATGCGGCAAAACCCTTATGTCTTATGAAATAGATGGAAAAATTCAAAAAATCGTATGTTCAGAAATAACTTCCTTTCCATTTGGATTTGTATTATTTGAGCAACCTAATATTCCAAATAACTTGAATTTTACAGACATAACGCATTTTTGCGATTTTTTATATGATGAAATAGCTACAATTGATTTCATATTGCCTATTTTAGAGATTAATAACGTATTTCCGTTAGATTACAGGAGCAAAGATGCATTCAGATGTAGTGACATACAAAAAGTATGAATTAAAATCAGCTAAAGAAACCAATATAAACTGTTTAGTGATTTTGATAAATAGATTTATAAGATTAAATTTAATGGGAGAATAAATGAAGAAAGTTAAGTTATCGACAATTGCAAAAATTTATAACGGTAATAGTATTAAGGCTAAAATTAAGAAAGAAAAGTATTCCGTAAAGGTAGAGGGTTGGAACTACATAGCAACTAAGGATATAAATTTTGATGGTGCTGTTATATATGACACTGGAGTTATAATTCCGTTCGATGAAACAGGCTTTAAACTCGCTCCTGCTAATTGTGTTTTTGTATGCTCTGAGGGTGGCAGTGCGGGAAGAAAAACCGCACACATATCCAAAGAGGTTTGCTTTGGGAACAAGCTATATGCAATAACTAATGATAAAGGATTATTTAACAGCAAATACATTTATTATTATACAAGATATAGAGAATTTTTTGAGCAGTTTAG
>CAYJLH010000094.1:5283-7025 GCA_964370925.1 uncultured Oscillospiraceae bacterium
CATTATTGGTGGTGTAAGCTCTAAAAAGTTTGGTGAAATTGAAATCCCCCTCCCACCACTCCCCGAACAAAATCGTATTGTAGAAAAGTTAGACGAGCTGTTTTCTGAACTGGATAACGGTATCGAAACACTACAAAAAACAAAGACACAGCTTAAGGTGTATAGGCAAGCGGTGCTGAAAGATGCATTTGAGGGTTGTAGTGCAGTAAAGAAAGTATCAGATGTTTGTATTCATGTTACGGACGGTGACCATATGCCACCGCCAAAATCAAAAACAGGCATACCATTTATTATGATATCGAATGTGAAAGATAACCGTATTGAATGGAAAAACACAAGCTATGTGAATGAAAGCTATTTCAATAAAATAAGTGATAAACGAATCCCACAGAATGGAGATGTACTATATACTGTAACAGGTTCTTTTGGGATTCCAATACTTATTGATTATGATAAAAAGTTTTGTTTTCAAAGACATATTGCACTTTTAAGACCAAGTGAAAATATAATACAAAAATATTTGTATTATGTATTACAAAGTCCTAATGTGTATCAACAAGCTAAGAACAAGTCTACTGGCACAGCTCAAAAAACAGTTGGACTTGGAGTTTTAAGGAATATTGAATTACCTTATTGCGAAGTAAATGAACAGCAAGAAATCGTCCAAGAAGTCGAAACTCGACTATCCATCTGCGACCAAATAGAAAAAACAGTGGACGAAAGTTTAGGACAAGCCGAGAGCTTAAGACAGAGCATATTAAAACAAGCCTTTGAAGGGAGGTTAGTTTAATGGAAAATTTGACTCAGTTTTTATCAGAAGAGTGGTTAACATTGCTTTCATTCTTCTTGTCAACGATACTTGCGATATTGTTATTTATATTTGCAATTAAAAGAAAAAAACTAACTATATATGCTGATACATCACAAGTATATGTAAGCGACATAGGAGAGAAAAACAATTTACTCAAAATAACTTTTAATGGACAAACAGTTGATAAAATGTATCAAACCAAGTTGTATTTTTGGAATAGTGGAAATCAGACAATAGATGGGAACGATATTGTTGAAGATTTGGTTGTAGAAGCTGGCGAAGATAACAAAATTTTAGATATCTCTATAAACAGCACGAGTAGAAATGCTTGTAGTATTAGTGTTATACCTATCGAAATTCAAACAACACCAACTTTATTTAGTAGTTTGCCAACAGAGGTGAAAAAGTATAAAATTACGTGGGATTATTTAGACAAAAAAGATGGTGTTTCTATAGATGTTTTGCATACAGATGAGTTAAATATATCTAATCCAATAATAAAAGGTGCAAAAATAATTAAATGTAAAACAGCTTCATTATACGAGCAGCACAGCAAAAAAATAAAAACGGTTGTAAATGTTGCTAATGCTTTGCTGACTTTGTCGATATTATCGATTGATATTTTTATGTTTTTTTCATTGTCAGAAATATTTAAAGACACAACTGCAAATTTAATTGCATTTTTTGTTTTGTTTGCCTTTATGTTACTCATTACAGTTTTATATTTTAAAGTATATATTGTCAATCAATATTTTAATAGAATACCTAAAACTATAATTAAGGAGAAAACTAATGTCTGAATCAAATATAACGCAAAAAATATGGTCAATGGCAGGTGTGCTAATGGACGATGGTATCTCCAATGGCGATTACCTTGAACAGCTGACCTATCTTATATTTTTAAAAATGGCTGATGAATATTCTAAGCCAC
>CAYJLH010000095.1:0-6836 GCA_964370925.1 uncultured Oscillospiraceae bacterium
TGGCAACCGGCGGCGATGCCATATAAATAATCTGAAAATTCAGATTATTTATATTAGATTTGGAACAAATCTAATATAAATTTGCCATTTTTTCGGTTGTCACGTGAGTGACGAGAAATCAGATTATTTATATAAGTCTTAAATTTAATATGATTTAGAAAACTTTATCATATTAGTTTAGAAATAAAAAGGAGGAAATGAAAAAATGAAAAAGAAATTATTTGCCCTTGCCCTTTCTATGTCAATTTTTGCAACAGGATGTGGCTCAAGCGAAGAACCCCAAGGTGAAGTTGACGGAACAACTGACGGCCCTGTTACTGAGGACTCACTTGAAACAATTCCAGGAGGTCCAAAAGTTGTTGAGGATGGAATTTTCCGTAATGTTTATGTTACAGAATTCACAACACTTGACTACAACAACGCCTCAACTGCAACCGTAACTTATCATGCAGACCTTACTATCTGCACACTACTAGAATATGACAAATATGGTATTTTGCAACCAAACCTTGCAACAGACTGGACTGTTTCAGATGATGGAACAGTATACACATTCAATCTACGTGATGATATAAACTGGAGAACACTTGACGGTGAAGTTTATGCTAAAATGACTGCTCATGACTTCGTTGACACAGCTGAGTGGATGCTTATTGCTGAAAATGCAAGCATAATAAACGGCAACCTAATCGCAGTTTTGAAAAACGCTAAAGAATTCAACGAAGGCACAGTCACAGACTTCGCAGAAGTTGGAATTAAAGCACTGGACGACTATACTCTTGAGTATACTCTAACTGCTCCAACTCCTTACTTCATGTCAATGCTTACATATGCTAGCTTCTATCCTGCAAACGGTCAATTCCGTGAAGAAATGGGAGATAGCTACGGTACTTCAAACGACACAATTCTTTACTCAGGCCCTTATACAATGTCTGTGTTTGAGCCAGAAAGCCGCCGTACATATGAGCGTTATGACGAATACTACAATGCTGACGCTTATTCACTAGCTGCTATCGAGGAAGTTTTTAACAAAGAAGCTGCAACTATTGCACCTGAAATGTTCCTAAGAAATGAAATCGACGAAGCTGACATCACAACAGATATCGTTGACAACTGGGTTGAAGATCCTGAACTATACGATATTCTTTACAATGAGCCAGCTGGTCCATACACTTACTTCCACGCATTTAACTTTGATCCACGCTATGGTGAAGAGTATAACCCTGATAACTGGACAGTTGCGGTTAATAACCTAAACTTCAGAAAGTCATTCTTCCACGCTGTTGACCAAATGTCACTAGCTATGACTGTTGACCCTTATGCACCTGAACTACGCCTTACAAACACATTCGTTCTTGAAGGTTTTGCAAACGTAAATGGTGTTGACTACACAGAACTTGATGCGCTTAAAGACATCAGTGGCGTTGAAACTTTCGACACTGCAAAAGCTGTTGAGTATAAAGAACTTGCAATGGAAGAACTTGCTGATACAGTAACTTTCCCTGTACAAGTTGTTATGCCTTATAACACAGGAAGCCTACCACTTACAAACCGTGCACAGCTTCTAAAACAACAACTTGAAAGCACATTAGGAACTGACTACATCGAAGTTGTTCTAGTAGCTTATCCTTCAACAGGTTACTCTGCTGAAACTCGTAACGCTGGTGTTTGGTCATTCTTCGAAGCAAACTGGGGTCCTGACTACATGGATCCAATGTCTGTTCTCGATCCATTCAACTGTGATATCGCAGTTGGACAACGCTATGGTCGCGTTATTCTTGCTGAAGAAGGCCTTGACGAAAACGGCGAGGCAACATTCCAAAACATGCTTAACGAAGCAAACGCAGAAGTTCTTGACCTTGAAGCACGTTACAATTTGTTCGCAGAAGCTGAGCGTTATTTGATTGACAATGCTTATGCAGTTCCATTCTACAGATATGGATATGACTACTATGTATCTCGCCTTGATCCATTCAGTGGTTTCCATTCAATGAGCGGACAAACTCGTGAAAAATATGCCGGTAAAGTTCTACTAGACCGTCCATACACTCGTGAAGAGTTTGCAATTGCACAAGAACAATACATTGCAGAGCGTGAAGCAGCACTACTAGCTGCTGCTGAAAATTAATACTTGTTTCAAATATGTTTTCTGTCAGACCGCATATTGGTTTGATGGAAAACATATTTAGCATATGGCAGAGAGAGGAAACCGAATATGCTTAAATTCGTCTTAAACCGACTGGGTCGGTCTATAATCACATTATTTATAGTTATAACTGTGGTTTTTCTACTTATGCGCCAAATGCCTGTTGAGGGCTATTTTGGAGAGAGCATTGACAAAATGTCAGAGGCACAAATTCAAGCCTCACTAGATAGCATGGGACTTAACGACCCATTGCATGAACAATTATTTCGTTTTTACGAAGATTTGCTTAATGGCGACCTCGGTACGTCTATAGTTTACCAAAAAAATAAGCCGGTTATTGATATAATCGCACCAAAAATCCCATATTCATTGGCTTTTGGTCTCGCTTCTGTTGGCCTTGCGCTACTATGTGGTGTTCCGCTTGGTATGCTGATGGCACGTTATAAAGGGAAATTTGCTGACAAACTTGGCTCTGGCTATGTTGTTGTCATAAAAGCTGTCCCCGCCGCCGTATATATTCTGTTTTTGCAGATGTATATAACTGATTTTTTGAAAATTCCTATGCTTTTTAGTGAGCGAAATCCCGTAAGTTGGATTTTGCCCGTAATTTGCATGTCTTTAAGTAGTATCGGTAGTTATGCAATGTGGGTTCGCCGTTACATGGTTGACGAGCTGAACAAAGATTATATTCGCCTTGCACGTGCAAAAGGTGTTTCAAATAAAATGGTCATGTCAGCACACGTTATTCGTAATGCTTTCGTTCCATTATCACAACAACTACCGCTAAATATTCTACTTACTATCTCAGGCTCAATTTATGTTGAAGCACTGTTTTCAATCCCCGGAACAGGTGGTCTTTTGGTGTCTGCAATTCAGCGCCAAGACAACACACTTGTTCAAGCTTTGGTTCTTATTTATTCTACAATCGGTATTCTTGGCTTGCTTTTGGGTGACTTGCTTATGGCTACATTCGACCCGCGTATTAAGCTTGTCAGAAAGGAGGGTTCACGATGAAAAAACAAATCGAAAAATCTATCGACAGTATGACAGACCAGTTCAAAATTGTTGCTAACGACAGCAGTAGCGCTGAAAAAGTATCGTATTCTAACTATTCATACTGGGCATCAACTTGGCAGGTTTTCAGACGCAATCGTGTTGCAATGACATTTTTGCTCATTCTTGGAACAATCTTGGCATTTACGGCAATTCAGCCATTTTTGCCAAACCAAATGGACCCATCTTTTTGTAACTTAGATGCCGAAACAGGTATGCAGCTTCGCAATGAGCCCCCAAGTTCAGAGTATCTTTTCGGTACAAATAGTATAGGACAAGACCTCTGGTCACGTATCTGGAGCGGAACAAGAACATCATTAATCATTGGACTTGTAGTTGGCTTTTTTGATGTTTTAATCGGACTTATTGTCGGTTCACTTTGGGGTTATGTCAAAAAACTTGATGCCCCAATTACAGAAGTTTACAATGTTCTAAATAACATTCCAAGCTCTATTATACTTGTTCTTGCGGCATATATTTTGCGCCCAAGTATGCTTACGATAATTTTAGCTATGTGTATCACAGGCTGGCTCTCCATGGCGCGTTTCATCCGTAACCAAATCGTTATTATTCGTGACCGTGAATTTAACCTTGCTTCACGTTGCCTCGGAACACCCACAAGCAGAATTATAACTCGCAATATGTTACCACATCTTGTTTCAGTTATCGTTATGCAAATGGCACTTTCAATCCCTTATGCTATCGGACAAGAAGTTTTTCTAACATACATCGGACTTGGTCTTCCCGTTAGCCAGCCATCTCTCGGTAACCTTATCAACGAAGGTCGTTTGGTTATGATGTCATCACCTTATCAGCTAATTTTCCCAGCTCTTGTATTGTCACTGGTAACAATTTCGTTTTACGTAATCGGAAACGCATTTGCGGATGCCGCAGATCCAAGATCCCACATGTAAGGAGTGTTTAATATGGATTATAAAACAAGTGAAAAAATCATCGAGGTTCGTGACCTTGTCATCCGTTTTAAGCTCCGTGGCAAAGTTTTAACCGCAATCCGCAATATTTCACTGGATTTATTCAAAGGCGAAACTCTTGCTGTTGTTGGTGAATCTGGCTCTGGAAAATCAGTTTTCAGCAAATCTTTTATGGGTCTACTGGACGCAAACGGAAGTGTTGACGAAGGCGAGATTTTATACAATGGAAATGACCTTGCGAAGTTTGAAACTGAAAAACAATGGCTAACTATCCGAGGTAAAAAAATATCTATGGTATTCCAAGACCCTATGACAGGGCTTAATCCACTAAAAACTATCGGAAAACAAATACTTGAGGCGGTTGTTCTTCACCGTGGACTAAAAGGAGAGGAAGCTCGCAAATGCGTCTTGGGTATCCTTGAAGATGTTGGAATTCCCATGCCGGAAAAAAGATATAAACAATTTCCGCATGAATTTTCAGGCGGTATGCGTCAGCGTGTTGTTATTGCAATCTCAATTGCTTGCAATCCCGAAGTCCTAATCTGTGACGAACCAACAACTGCGCTTGACGTTACTATGCAGGCTCAGATTTTGGATTTACTAAAAGATTTGCAAAAGAAATATAAACTAACAATTATTTTTATCACACATGACCTTGGCGTTGTTGCGAACGTCGCTGACCGTGTGGCTGTTATGTATGCCGGCGATATTGTTGAAGTTGGCTTATGTGATGAAATTTTCTACAATTCTCAGCATCCATACACTTGGGCACTGCTTTCTTCATTGCCTCAACTCGGAGTTAAGGGCGAACCTCTCTATGCTATAAAAGGCACACCTCCAAACCTCTTCACCGAGATTAAGGGCGATGCCTTTGCTCCAAGAAACCCAAATCCTTTGGCTATCGACTTTGTAGAGCGTCCACCCTATTTCGAAATTTCACCGACACACAAAGCGAGAACATGGTTATTAGACGAGCGTGCGCCACATGTTGAGCGTCCTTCTTTTGCCAAGGCTATTCGACAAAATCGAGAGGAGGAAAAAGGAAATGTCTGATAATAAAGAGCTATTGCTCGAAGTTAAAAATCTTTCTGTTACATTTGGTGAAAAGAAAAATAAATTTGTCGCAGTTAATGATGTCAGTTTCAATATTTATAAAGGTGAAACTTTCGGTCTTGTTGGCGAATCCGGTTCCGGTAAAACAACAATCGGCCGTGCGATTATGCGTATAAACGACACCGCTCAAGGCGATATTCTTTTCAAAGGCAAAAAAATCAACGGAAAAATTAGTAAAGAACTTGACCGTGAAGTTATTCGCGGTATTCAAATGATATTCCAAGACCCAATGGCAAGTCTTAATGAGCGTGCTAAAGTTGACTATATCATCTCAGAGGGTTTACACAATTTAAACAAGAAAGTTGACCAACAGCAAGTAAGAGAAGCCGTAAACCGTGCGCTTCTTGAAGTTGGATTGCTTCCTGAATTTTCAAGTCGATTTCCTCATGAGTTCTCCGGTGGACAGCGTCAACGTATAGGAATTGCACGTGTTTTGGTTATGGAACCAGAGCTCATCGTAGCCGACGAACCCATCTCCGCACTTGACGTTTCTGTTCGTGCTCAAGTTTTGAACTTACTTAGCGACTTGCAAAAAACAAAGGGACTTACATATCTTTTCATTGCTCATGACCTATCTGTTGTTCGCTTTATCACAGATAGACTTGCCGTTATTTATAAAGGCAATATTGTTGAAATGGCAGAAACAGAGGAGCTTTTTGAAAATCCATTGCACCCTTATACAAAAGCATTGCTATCCGCTATCCCCCAACCCGACCCTGCCTATGAACGCACAAAAGTCGTTGCAGCGTATGACCCATCGGTCCATGATTATGAAAACGATAAACCATCATGGCAAGAAGTTTCGCCTGAACATTTTGTGTATTGCAATGCAAAAGAAAAAGTAGCGTATCAAAATCATTTTACGGCTAAAAATTCTAATTAAATGAAAAAAGATTAATCTCGAAAATATCTTATGAAGACACCCCATTAACTTTAAGTACGTATATCTTAGAGTTTTTGGGGTGGATTTTTATTATCGTAAAAAGATAAAAATGTGCGTTAAGAATACGCGTGCACATGATATTTGCAATAAAGCGTGGATAAAACCACAGAATGTTGTCCAAATTTCAATTTTATTGGCACAAACTATTGAATTAAATCCATTTTTTTGCTAAAATATATTATAGTACGTTTACAAACACAGTTAATTAAGTTTTATGCGTGATTGTGTTTGTTGTTATAAAACTATTATAGGAGGTGCAGTTTTACATGACAGCAGAATTAATTGACATAGTTTTTGCTATTTCTTTAGTAGCTATGTTTCTCTATCAGTTTTCAAGTTTTTCCTATGCTTCGAGGTTATTGATAGGTGGTATTAAAAATAATTGGGCTTTTGCTGGACTAGCGCTTTTAAATACCTCCCTATTTGCATATGTTCAGTATATACAACTGGACCTATATTTACTTATTATTGCTTTCTTGTTTGTACTCACAATAGAGTTTAAGCTAATATCTAAAACAGATATTGTTCAGATTTTTTGCGGAGCTTCAATATTTGTTCTACATATATCGGCATTCATAACACCTTTGATTGTAATCTTTAGCAATATATTTAATATTTCACCTGCAAAGCTCATCAAAGATACGATTTA
>CAYJLH010000096.1:0-6495 GCA_964370925.1 uncultured Oscillospiraceae bacterium
ATTCGCAACAGCCGAAAGCGGTAACTGCACCGCAGTTTCATAGGCGATGGCAACCGCCTTACTGTAGTTTATACCGGAAGTGTCCACTTCTTTTCCACCTGAAAATTCATAGTGCAAATACCCCTCAGGAGAAATTCGAATAATTTTATCATTTTCAATATAAACCGCAGTGCCGTCTGATTCTGTATAGAAATTAACCGTATACTCACCCATATTAAATGGAGCAAGTCTAGCTCCTATGTCCGCATTTTGAAGCGAGTTTACAGCTGTCAACCTAGGTGTTGTGTAAGTCGTAGGCACAGAAATATAGTATGGGTCTATGCCTGTATAATCTTCACCATATTCAAAAACAAATTTGCTTTCATTAGATGAGTATTTCGCGATTTTGTCGAGTAGACCAACACTGTCTAAAGCAGTTTCGCTTTTATAATATTCTCCGTCACTCTCGTCTATAAAATATAGTCTAACCACATCGCCCTCAATTGCAATACAAAATCTTCTTGCAATATGATTTTCTGCATTAGTGTTCATGGTGACACCTAAGTTATTTGCGATAAATGATAGTTGAAAACTGCTCAAATAATCAACAAAAACACCTTGATTTCTAAGTGCATTTTCCCACTGTGTCTCGCTGACTTTGCTCGTACCGCTTGCTGTACCCAAGGCTTCACCCATAGCCCCAGCGAACCAAGTTGAAACTTCAGCCAATTCGGCAGAATTATATTTAACACCATAGTGCATATCTTCTGTGTTTGTGACGACTACATATAAAGGTGAAACTGTGCTGTTGTGACTGACACTTTGACTTTCAACTTCGCTAGAACCCCTAAATATTGTCTCCTGTATTATTTCTGAATTATCAAAAAAACCGGTGAACGAAGATAAGATTAATGCACTTAAAGTCAAAAGCGAAATTGCAACTGTTTTTAAATTTTCTATAGCAATTTTTCTTTTCATATTAGTGACCGTTCCTTTCCGTAATGCCATTATTTCTTCTCTTTAGCACCACTGATAGGCAAGGTCATTGTAATGGTAGTGCCTTTGCCCGGATTGCTGTTTAAAGTGATTTTCCCATCGTGGCGGTGGACGATTTCGCTTGCAATCGAAAGACCAAGTCCTGTACCGCCCGATTCTCTCGACCTGGCTTTGTCCACTCTATAAAACCTATCAAAAACTCTTCCGATATCGCTTTTTGGTATTCCAATTCCGTTATCTTCAACAGAAACCCACGCAAAATCTTCTGCCTTACCGGCAGAAACTTTTATTTTTCCGCCCGCAGGAGTGTATTTAATAGCATTGGAGACAAAGTTCATAAGCACTTGTTCAATTCTCGCTCTATCCCCTCTTATGTTTCCGATTTCATTTTTAAAGTCCAGTTTGAAGCTAAGTTTTTGCCTTTGAGCTTCCAAAGCCATGGCATTAAAAACATCACGAACAGACTCCCCAAAAGAGAAGTCTTCAAATTCAAACTCTATGCTTCCAGCGTCAAAGCGTGACAAAGTTAAAAGGTCTTGAACAATTTTTGTCATGCGGTCACTTTCAGTGACTATGACATGTAAAAATTCCTGTTCAGTTTCCTCAGGCATTTGTGAAATATTATCCGAAAGAGTTTCCGCATAACTTCTGATGCTTGTAATCGGCGTGCGAAGTTCATGAGAAACATTTGCAACAAATTCACGGCGCATGGCTTCGGATTTTGTGAGATTTACAAGCGTTGCTTCAAGTTGATTTGCCATATTATTAAATGTGGTCGTCAGTGTTCCTATTTCGTCCTTTGCAATCGTAACAGGGCGAGCGTCGAAGTGCCCCTCGGCAACGCGCTCAGCAGCACTTGTTAGGTCTAAAATAGGCGCAACCAAGGCTTTAGCAAGCACAAGGCTCAACAATGCCGAGATAAAAAGACCTGTCGCAAGGGCAATTAAAATAATATCTCGAAGTTCACTTTCAAGCTCCCTTGGAACAGACTCATTATCTAAAATCCAGACAATGTAGTCCTCTATAGGCAGAGCAACGTCCATGAAATCTTCATTAACGTCATTTGTGTAACCCGATTCACCGTTCATAGCCGTTAAAACATTGGGGGTCACTCCTATAGAAATTCCGCCCAAGCTCCCAGACAAAACTTCTCCACTCTCTTTTGATAGAATATAGAAGTTTCGAGAATCCGAGTCTATACCCAGTCGACCAGCATACGCACCCAAAATTTCCGCCATCTTATCGGGCGCGTCGTCGTTTTCAGTCGCTGAGTAGAGCGCATTTGACAGTGATGGTTCTGCAAAAACTGACTGCATTTGCTCATAAAAATCCTGAGCAAAGTAATTGCTTATCCCGTTAACCAAGAATACACCGACAACAAGCATAAGCGTTGTAATCAGCAATAGCATAATAAGAACAAGCTTTGTATATAGGCTTTGTTTCATAAAATTACTCCGAGAAATAATATCCTGCGCCACGTTTAGTTATAACATAAACAGGCTCAGCGGGGTTGTCTTCAAGTTTTTCACGTAGTCTGCGGACTGCAACATCAACAGCCCTCAAATCTCCGTAATAATCATACTGCCACACCTTGCTCATTAGCTCTTGACGGGAGAAAACTTTCCCCGGCTCTGTAGCAAGAAATTTCAGCAGTTCATATTCCCTTTGTGTCAATTCAAGCTCCACATTGTTTTTGAAAACCGAGTGGCGCTCCACGTCAATTGTCATTTCATTTCTGACAATCAGTTCACCGTCTGAACGTGGCTTATCTGCGGAACGGGCTCTTCTCATGTTGGTTTTAACTCTGGCGATAAGCTCTCTAACAGAAAAAGGTTTTGTGATATAATCATCTGCGCCAAGTTCAAGCCCAAATACCTTATCAGTTTCCTCTTCCCTAGCGGTTATCATTATAATAGGTACATTGTTTCCCTCAGAACGCAGTTTTTTACAAACTTCAAAGCCGTCCATATAGGGAAGCATAACATCAAGAAGGATTAAGTCGGGATTATTTTGTGTTGCCAGTGATAAGCCCTCTTTTCCATCATAAGCACATAGAGTTGTAAAACCCTCTTTGATTAAGTTAAATTTCAAAATATCAACTATTGATTTTTCGTCGTCAACAATTAAAACTGTTCCATTGCTCATTTTTTATAGTACCTCCAAATTTTTAACCTTTAAAACCGCAACAACCGTTTTGCCGTCTGTAATTTCGCCTTTCATAACTTTCTCGTGAAGTTCGTCAAAAGGCATTTTTATAACATCCAAAAATTCGCCCTCGTCGGGGTGTGACTGCCCATAGGTCAAACCTGTAGCCAGATAAAGATATATTGTCTCATTACAAAATCCTGGTGAGGGATTGATTTTACCAAGTGAAACGATTTTTTCCGCTGTCACGCCTGTTTCCTCGGAAAGTTCTCGCACTGCACAAGATAGTGGTTCTTCGCCTTTTTCAAGCTTACCTGCCGGAATTTCTAATGTATGTCTATCTATACAATATCTATATTGTCTAACGCAAAATACATTTTCCTCATCGTCAAGTGCGAGAATTGCAACACCACCGGAGTGGTGAACTTTTTCACGAATAGCCTTGTTTCCGTCAGGTAAATTTATAGTATCAAGTGTTACATTAACAGTAACTCCGTTATATCCATTCAGGGTTTTCATCTTTGTTTCGGTGTAATCCATTTTTCCCTCCGAGGTGATTTTTTATTTAAATTTTAGTATCATTAAAGCTGACACACCCACTAATAACCGACATTATATCATATTCGCTGAAAAATTACCAGAAATTTTGCATGTCTTTATTTCTTGAAAGGTAGTATAATTTTTGTATCACTGAAAATTTACTCGGAGGTACATAAAATGACTACACGTTTAATCTCTCCTGATGCTGTCGCCTTGGTGCTTGAAGGCGAGGAAATCAAGGACTCACCTGATGCAAAAGAAATTGTTGAAACACTTTTAAAAAGTGAGGGTTTTCCAGCTTGGGATGAAATGGAAATTGAAGTTTTCGAGATGGCTGACCATACATTATTAATTGCTAGAAAAACCGTTAATTACCGCTCTGCTTATGGATTTGTTGATTTTGACAAGCTAATTGACTCTGTAAGCGAAAATTACGAGGATTTACCGTCAAAATTAATAAACTATAACGGAATATATTATCTACTCACAACCGCAAAAGAAAGTTCTTTTAATCACAGACTGAATGAGTTTTGTGACTATGAGCGCCCCAGCGAAAACAAGCTTGCTCATATAAAAGAGCATGGCAAAGTGATAATTTCCGAAAATGCAGCCAAAACTCTTAAAAATAATTTCAATTAGCACTTTTATCCTCTTGACATATGTGATATACTTAAAATAATGCAACAAAAAGTTAGGAGGGATAGAATATGTGTGCTAAGGCAACAGGTGTTAAGCAAGTAGCTGCCAACAGAAAAGCCTTTCATGATTATTTTGTTCTTGAACGCTTTGAAGCAGGGATAGAACTTTTCGGTACGGAAGTTAAGTCTATTCGTCAGGGCGGAGTTAATTTAAAAGACTCATACTGCACAATCAAGGACGGAGAGCTCTTCGTTCGCTCTATGCATGTAAGCCCATATGAAAAAGGCAATATTTTCAACCGAGACCCTCTTCGCCCAAAAAAGCTGCTTATGCACAAAAAAGAGATTTTAAAACTCAACGCCCGTGTTATGCAAGACGGCGTTGCGCTTGTTCCTCTGTCACTTTATTTTAAGGATAGTAGGCTCAAGCTTGAACTTGGTTTGTGCAAAGGTAAAAAACTCTATGATAAACGTGACTCAGATGCTGAAAAAACAGCAAAACGTCAAATCGACAGAGTTTTGAAAGAAAAAAATTATTAAATTTAAAATAACAGATTTTAAATTCTGTTACAATAATTGGAGGTTTTAAAAATATGGCATATCCTATAGTTACTTTTGAAATGGAAAACGGCGACAAAATGGTAGCGGAACTTTATCCTGAAATCGCACCAAACACTGTTAATAACTTTATCAGCCTTGTAAACTCAGGTTTTTACAACGGAAAGATTTTCCACAGAGTTATTAAAGGTTTTATGATTCAAGGCGGATGCCCTGATGGCACCGGAATGGGTGGCCCTGGATACCAAATTAAAGGCGAGTTCACAGGTAATGGCTTTAAAAACGACCTAAAGCACACTAAAGGCGTTCTTTCTATGGCTCGTGCTCAAAACCCAAACTCTGCTGGTAGCCAATTTTTCGTCATGCACGAGGTTTCTCCTCATCTTGACGGTCAATATGCTGCATTTGGTAAAGTTGTTGAGGGTGTTGACGTAATCGACGCTATTGCTAATACAAAAACAGGTTTCCAAGATAAACCATCAACTCCCCAAGTTTTGAAATCTGTTACTGTTGATACTAAAGGCGAAACATACCCAGAACCTGTCAAAGGTTAATAGATTTAATATCAAAAGAGCTGTTCGCACGAACAGCTCTTTCATTATAACGTAATCCAATATTGTTCAACAGGTGTTCCATCGTCATACCACGGAATTGTTCTGTCATACACTCCCCCATTAGACAAAATAGTTTTTTTGCTACCAATATTATCCTCATCACATGCAAGCATAACTTTTTCAAGTCCTATGGTCTTTCCATAAGGCAAAGCCTCTTTAAGCATTGCTTTTGCGTAGCCTTTCTTCCACTCAGAAGGACATACAGAATATCCAATATTCCCACCATAGTTTCTCAGAAAATCATTTAGATAATGACGAAAATTTAAAGTTCCGACTATTTTCTTATCAAACTGTCTAACATATATAAACTGAGTGGACACAACCAAGCCCTCAGGAGTGGTTTCGGCATTTGAACATGTCTCTAAGTAATCCAGCCAATCAGCTGTATTATCAAAATTTTCCAAACACGCACAGCCCTGTAGTTTTTTTGATACAGTGAGCATATCGCGCTTAAATTCTTCAATTTGCACGGCATATTCCATACTTGGTTTAATTAATATCATATCTTTCATATGTCACCTCACATTTTTTGATAATTATACCATATAAAAAAGCCGACTTCAAGGTCACAAAATGTTAATTTGACATTTTGAGTAAAATGTATTATAATCAATTGAATAATGTCTGAACGAGGTGTAATTCATGAGCCGATATGAGTGTCAAAAATGTAGAAACACAAGTTTTGAAGAGGGACAGTTTCAAGCTACCGGAGGAACACTTTCTAAGCTTTTTGATATCCAAACCGAAAAATTCCACACCGTTACATGTACCAGATGTGGTTTTACAGAGATTTACAAACGAACTTCATCCACTGGCGAAAATGTCTTAGACTTTTTGTTCGGTGGCTAAGTATATGAGGGGGCGTACCGGTTTCGACGGGGGTACGGAAGCAGGAATAGCGAGCAGATGCGCCTACCATCTAAAAAATGGGCAACTTTATAAATTAAAGAACAACGATAACGTAGTTCTCGCTGCCGCTTAAGGCAGTCGTCTGCCCTGAGAGTACCACGGCTCGGGTGTCAGGC
>CAYJLH010000097.1:0-5976 GCA_964370925.1 uncultured Oscillospiraceae bacterium
TAACGCCTGCGGCACTTAGTGAAGTCTCGCTGCCCTACAATCCCATGCCAGTTCTGCCGGCACGAGTTTGTGCTTCGCGAACTTGTAAAAGTTCGGAGCGGACAGCCATTAATTCATATGGTGTTCCTGGTTGTGGGTCATAACCCATAACAGTTTGAAGAACACCGTCAACTATTGTGTCAACAATAGGCTCTTGAGCGTAACTCTGATGGATTTGCATGAAAAGTTCTTCAGAACAAGGAGAACCTGTTGGGCCACCTTGGATTAGAGGAGCTTTTTTAGAGTCAAATGAACGTGGTGTTACATAGTGAGCTTCAGCGCCTGCACCATAAGTAAAATGGTCGGGAGCGGAATTAAGCGCATGTAAAATTTCATCTCTTGTATATTTGATAACTCTGCCTGTATCTATGCAGTAGATACCACAAGTTTCAAGCATTTCAAGACCCGCTTGGAACAAATTATTAATAAGTTCTTTATCCTCGGGAATGATTTTTGTTTTGTCCATTTTGATGTTGTACTTTTTCTTGAGCGCCTTTGCGGTCTGCGGAACCATTTTAAAATCCCAATCATTTTCGGGCATTTTAGGTCCTTTTTTCGCACGCTCATAAACATCATAGACAGTCAGATTTCTCGCAACTGCTTTCATAATGTTTAAGCCCCTTTCTTTGCCATCATTAATTTTTTAGCAACAACTACACAGTCAGTAGCTGTTTCTGTATAAGCGTCAGCACCGATTTTTTCACACCATTCAGCAGAAACAGGTGCGCCGCCGTACATACAAATGAATTGTTCTCTGATATCTTCTTCGATTAGAGTGTCGATTTCCTGTCTTTGTGCAGGCATAGTTGTGGTCATCAGAGCGGAACCACAAATGATATCAGCTTTTATTTTCTTCGCTGTTTCAATAACATCTTCAACAGGAACATCACGTCCCATGTCATGAACTTCAAAGTTATTTGCAACAAGCATGGTTTTAACAATATTTTTTCCGATGTCGTGAATGTCGCCTTCAACAGTGTGAATTAGCACAACACCTTCTTTTGACTGGCTTTTTTCTTCGTCGGAAAGACCAGAAGTCATAACGCCGACAGCCGCTTCAAAAGCTTCAGCCGCCATAAGTAGCTCAGGAACGAAAGCTTCACCATCGTCAAAGAGGTCACTCATAACCTGCATACCAGCAGAAAGTCCGCCAGCGATGCACTCAGTTGGGTCAAGACCCTCGGCAACAGCTTCGTTTGCCGCTTCAACCGCCAAATCTTCGTCCATTTCAACGATAGATTCTTTCAGTTTTTCGAAAATTGATTCTTTACTCATTTTTAAAACCCTCCATAATATATTGTCAACAATTAGGCAATAATTGCCATCATTGTAGCGACACCGATTTCCAGCGGATTGTAAATAATTTTTCCGCTTTCTGCAATTTTTTCAGCAAAGCTAATTTCCAATTCATACGGTACACCAGGAGCAGAAATTATTGCTGTTTTAGTTGCATTGCTTTCACTTATTAGTCCGATTTGCGGACTAGCTTCTATTATGTATGAAAATTGTTTTTTATCAATCTCATCCAGTCTTATAAACTCAGGATTGAACTTTTTTTCCATATCTATATCAAAAATACTAATTAAAGCCCCTTTATCATACAGGAAATCCGCAGCTGCACATCCAACTTTTCCTCCGCCTATAATCAGCACTTCTTTGCCTTGGATACCGCCCGAAGCCAGTTCCAGCGCAGAGGCAAATCCAAGGCCGGTTGCTTCTGAGTTTTCGCTGATTTTACCACTTGCATAATTGACAGCCACGAAGGTATTATCATCCGCGAAAAACATACAGTTAGCTTTTTTTATTCCCTCGTGAATTCCTGTGACATCAGTTCCGTCAGTCACAAAAGCATCAACGCCTATGTGCTTTAAAATTTCGCATACTGTGTCAGAAAAGCCCCCGATAATTCCCAGCCCCGATGTGATGGGAACAACTGCAACCTTTAGACCCTCGAAATTCAGGCTCTCTTTTCTGACTGCAAAAGCTGAAATTTCTTTAAGTTTTTTGCCTGTTATATTAACTAGTTCATCGTCCAATTTTTGGAGTGAAGTACCTATGTTTTTAATATCGTTTACGGTTAATCTTGACATATAATCGCCTCAATTCTTACTGACTTATCCTATAATTTTTGCAGTGGATACATCCGGATTTATTTCCAATACATTCTCTGCAATTTAATGGTGGCAAGGCAACTTCGTTATCAACAAAAAGGAAGAATCCTGCAATGCTTTTTACTGGGTGCATCATGCCATAACTTTCGAGCTTTATACCAACTTTTTCGCCGTCTAAAACTTCGAAAAAACTTGAAAGTGAATATGCATCCATACCGTATAAACCAGGTCCGATTGCGTCGGTTACGAATAAATTTTCGCTCTCTTTTTGGAAGTTCTCTCTCAAATAATCTCTGGCTGAATCCACGAAGGCTGTTTGCCATGTGTCAGCTAAATACATTTGGCTAATAGGTAGTTTTGATAGATCGGGCATTGGAGAGCGTAGCATAAATATTCGGATTTTTTCAATCTTTGAACCTTTTAATCTATCTAAAACGCTACATTTAAGAGCTTTATTGCCTATTTTTATGCTATTTTCTTCAATTGCGTTACCACTCATTTCTGACATCAAAACCGATACACTAGCATCGCCAAAAAACTCTTCTTGTATCTTGTTGGCACGTTCAAGAGCTTTTTTAGCTCTATCATTTGCCCTGTTGAAGCCACACATTTTTGACATATATTCGCGCGCTTTTGGAAGGAGATTTTCAACAGAGATTTTGATAACAAAGTTATCCATGTTCACTCTCCTTTTGTCGTAAATAGCTTGAAATAGATTGTATGGTTAGGTTTCGTTTACCCCAAACTTCTGACCACTTTTCATCGTGAAAAATCAGAGTTGCAACTCTAGTGGAGTCATCCGATAATTCACTAATAATCGCATCATCAGCACCGTGAAAATCCTTAACAATTTCCAAATTTCCGTGAGTGCCCATGATATTTTCGCCCAAAAATTTTATGGTTTTATCGTTCTCATTAACTAGAATATGTTCATAGACAACACTATCAATTTCGTTTATAGGAGGAAGCTCAAAAATCTTTTGCACAAGCATTTTATAAAGTTCCTTAACCATGTTTACGCCGGTCGAATAGAAAACTGTTGTTGGTGTTTGACTGGGCAGTCGTGCGTCAATTTCAAGAACATACATTTCGCCCTTATAAAGAACGGTTTCAATATCAAAAATTCCGTGAATATTAAGCGATTTACCCAGTACAGTTGCGATATTGTACATGTCACTTTTCAGTTTATTAGAAATATCAAAACCAGCTAAAACTTGATTGCAGTCATATTTTTCATCGGTAATTATTTGCGTGATTTGAAGTGGATAAAAATTCACTCCGTCGCCTATCACTTCTATGGAAAATGAATCGCCTTTTACAAATTCTTGAATTATCTGCGGTGTGGAACAATTATTTAAAACGGCTTCAAGTTGTGCTTTATTTTTCACCTTAAAAACACCTTTTGAACCACTATCACAGCTAGGTTTTACTATCAATGGGTATGGTGCGTCAGGGTATGATTTTGGGGCTCTAATTCCCAGTTTTTTAAACAGTTCGTCAGATTTTATTTTATCCGAACTTATATCATAAACCCTATTATCATGTGCAAAAACCTCGTCATTTACTTTGCAAATTTTCTCTAATTGCTGTAAAACTGCTCTATCCTCAATAGCCGGAATTACCATTTCGCACTTAGCTAAAATTGTATTTATATCATCTTTTAATACGTCTAAACAATGAAAATCATCAGCTAGTTTCCTTGCTGGGCAATCTTCATTTTTGTCTATCAGTGTCAAATGGAAATCTGCTTTCTTTGCAAGATAGCAAGCTTCAACACCTTGTAATTTTCCGCCGACGATGCAAATTGAAGCTTTTTTCATAGCTATCTACCTCCTTTTATTTGAATACCGTTGCTGAATATTTTGCCAATTTCCATTCTGGAACTTTACATTTTTTGCATGTATTTAGTGCATATCTATTCCTCAACCAACGGTCACTTCTGCTGTGTCTTGAATTTTTAACAGTGAAATTTTCACCGCAATGTGTCGTGATTAACAGTAGTTCCCCACGTTGCTCCACTGTTTTAATCCCATGAAGAATTCCCTTTCTCGATGGCCAAAGCTTTATCTTGTCAATTAACTTTAGCAATGGTTGACTTTTTCGTTCATATCGCTTTTTTTCCATAACAATTACCTCTTGAAAAACAAAAAATCACCTATAAGCTAGCACCATCGCTAAACTTTTAAGTGATTTCCTATTAATTTGCTAATTTTATACTGACCTAAGCTTTTGGCGAAGAGTACGGGAGTCGCACCCGTCTGTACGGATTTAGAGTCCGCATAATCACTACGATTCACCCTCCATGTTTAAATGAAGCTTAGGCATTTCTTCCTTGAAATTTATGGTATATAAATTAAGCAATATTTTATTTGATATTAACTCTTGAACCGTTTAGATATGCAATACTTTTTGAATATCTATGGATACTATTAGTTAGATATTTATGCATGAATAATCTTTCCAAACCGATGCCAATTCCAACCCAAGAAGTGGTAATTCCCCAAGCACTGTCCAGAACATGTGGCCCCATAGAGGACGAGGCAAGTTCCAAACCATTTGTGCTTACGATGTCAAGACCTTCGCCGTAGACAACGGAATTTTCGTTTTCGATTTTCCAGTCGCCGATTTCGGCAGCGTCCATGACAATTTTTGCAAGCTTGCAAATTCTGTCTGCTCTTTTTTCTAAAGGTGTGCCCCATTCGACGAGATTTAGCATCGTAAATTCTTCCAAATAAGATTTTCCCTCAGACTCTTTTCTAAAACAAGAACCAATTTCAAAGATTTTTAGTGGCAAATCCGCAATATTTAACAGATTTTTCGACAAATCATATAAATTTGGTGCAAGCATAGGACGCAGACAAGTTTTATTATTCAAGTGAAAAACTTGTTCGTAGAGTGGATTTTCTGCTGTAACACTCATCTTGTGCAAAAATTTCGTTGGAATAATTTGCGGTGTTGTTACCTGTGAAAAACCTTCATTCTGTAAAGCGTCTTCGAGTCTTCTTTGAAGTTTCAAAAGCTCAGGTTGATGTCCGTCTGATAAAAAATCTTTAATCGCTTTTCGATTTTCGCGTACAGCAGATTTTTCAAGAAAAGCATATTCCCTATTGCGCTCACTATCGTCGGAGAATGTTTTTATACAAATTTCTTCGCCTATTCCCAATTGAACAAGTCTGTTCTTTTGTGTGTCGGTAAATTCCACTGCAATCACTCTCTTTATCGAAATAGTGTGTTTTTGCTTTTGATAGGCTTATAATATACGAAATTGTCACTAAATCAAAGGTACAATTTTTATATATTTTAATGGGTCAATTAAGACTTGACATAAAACATCGCCTACAGTCGAGATTGGACTATGCTATACAATATAATATAAGAACTTAGAAAAAACAATTATATATTTGTTCATTTTGAAAATCGTGCTCTCCCCTACTCTTCTGCAAAAGCCAGTTTAATAGATGCGTATTAATAAGCTCACTACAAAATTAAATTATGTCTTGACAAAAAGGAAAAAATATAATATATTATTAATGGTTTTGAGAAAGTATAGTGAAAATTTTCACTTTATTGATTGTGTTAGAAGCACAAATTTTATAAGCTGGCAACTTAATTGCCTGTTGGGTTCATTCGCCCGAGTGTACTTAAAAGGTGCGCACTTGTAAAACGGTCAATAAGAGTAGTAAAAGTGGTTTTCGCTGTATAGACTCTATCTAATGCTGTGTAATAGCAATATCATGACCTTACAGGACGTATCTTTTGATATGTCCTTTTTTATTTTATAATAACGAACTACTTCATATAAAGAGATACCGGAGGAAGAGAGAAA
>CAYJLH010000098.1:0-5933 GCA_964370925.1 uncultured Oscillospiraceae bacterium
ATCCCCGCAAAAGGCGCATTTTCCGGCTTCGTAAGCTTCTTCGTATATCCAATTTTAAGCACAGTTCTAATCGGACTTATCATGTTCTTTGTCATCGGTGAACCTGTTGCATTTATCAACAGAGCAATGACAGATTTCCTAAGCGGTTTGCAAGGCACAAACGCAATGTTACTTGGTGCAGTTATCGGAATTATGACATCTTTCGACCTCGGCGGTCCTGTAAACAAAGCAGCTTACGCATTTAGCGTCAGTGTTATGAACGAAGGTGTTTTGCTTCCATATGCAATTTTCGCATCAGTTAAAATGGTTTCAGGTTTTGCAATCACAGCAACAACACTTCTTGCAAAAGAATGCTACAAACAAGAGGAAAGAGAAGCAGGAAAAACCACATGGTTACTTGCTCTCGGCGGAATTACTGAGGGTGCTATCCCCTTCATGATGAAAAACCCACTTAAAGTTATAGTCTCACTTTGCACAGGTTCAGCAGTTTGCGGTGCGATTGTCGCTTGGTCAAACATCGGACTAAACGTCCCAGGCGCAGGTATTTTCTCAATGTTCCTACTCACAACAGAGGGCGCAAACGTAAGCCCAGCTATGGGAACTGCAATTTGGCTTGTTGCCGCAATTATCGGTGCTGCAATTTCAACAGCAATTCTAGTTCCTTGGATGAAAAAAGGTCTAAGAGAAGGTAAATAGTAAATATGACTGAAAAGGGTATAAGCTTGAAGTTTATGCCCTTTCCTTGTATAATATCAGTGAAAGGATATTTTAAAAATGGCTAAAAATGTACACATAGTTCCACATATGCACTGGGACAGAGAATGGTATTTCACCACCGAGGAATCAAGAATTCTTTTGGTTAATAATATGGAAGAAATTATGACACGTCTGGAAACTGATGAAAACTATCCCCACTATGTTTTGGACGGTCAAACAGCAATTTTGGAGGACTATTTCGACGTTTGCCCCGAAAATCGTGAACGTGTGAAAAAGCTTGCAGAAGCTGGGAAATTAATCATCGGACCATGGTATACACAAACTGACGAGCTTGTTGTCGGTGGTGAATCCATCGTCAGAAATCTACTTTACGGTCTCAAAGACAGCCGTGAATTTTGCGACCCTATGATGATAGGGTATCTGCCAGATTCTTTCGGTCAAAGTGAGAAATTACCTCAAATTTTGAATGGTTTTGACATAAATAGAGCAATTTTCTGGAGAGGCTCTTCGGAGCGTCACGGCACAAATAAGCACAATTTCAACTGGAAATCAAACTCAGAGGGCGAAGTTTTGGTTCACCTCATGCCACTGGGATACGCAATCGGAAAATACCTTCCAGTCGAGGAAGAAGCGCTCCGCAAAAGAATGAGCAAATATATGCCTGTGCTTGACCGTGGGGCGATTAACGAGGCAATTTTAATCGGAAACGGGCATGACCAAATGCCAATTCAGCAGGATATTTATGAGGTCATGGACACACTTAAAAAGATTTATCCCGAGAAAGATTTCTTCCTCAGCAAGTTTGAAAATGTCTTTGACGAAATCGAAAAAGCACCACAAATCGACACAATCCAAGGCGAACTTTTAGACGGAAAATATATGCGTGTTCACAGAAGTATTTTTTCATCTCGTGCAGATTTGAAAGCTAGCAACACAAGAATTGAAAATAAAATTACCAATATTTTAGAGCCAATCGCCTCCCTAGCTTACAGCTTAGGCGAAGAATATCACGAGGGACTTTTTGAAGCAATTTGGAAAGAATTAATGAAAAACCACGCTCATGACTCCATCGGTTGCTGTTGTTCTGACAATGTTCACAAAGACATTGAGAATAGATTTTTCCTTGCCGAAAACAAGGTTGATGAGCTTACAAAATTCTATAAAAGAAAAATTGTTGACGCTATGCCTTGTGATATAACACTGGATAAGCTCGTTGCGTTTAACCTTGTTTCTTATGAAAGAACAGGTGTAATTGAGGGTGATATTATCACAAAAATGAAGAATTTTGAACTTATAGACGAAAACGGAAAGTCCTATGATTTTGAAATTCTTGCAACCGAAGTTGTCGACGCTGGTCTAATCGACCGCCAAATCGTCCACTACGGCGACTACGACCCATTTGTCAAATATAGCCTAGCAATTTACGATTCTCTACCAGCTATGGGCTATAAAGCGTATATGATTCGTGAAATTGACGGAACTGCAAAACTTGCCGAGATTTGCGATAAAACAGCCGAAAATGAGTTCTATAAAATCACTGTAAACACCAATGGTTCACTGGAAATTTTCGATAAAGAAAACGGAAAAACTTTCCGCGATGTTCTACTTGTCGAGGACGGCAGTGACGACGGCGATGGCTACGATTTCTCACCGCTTGAAGACGATTTTATCATCACATCAAAGGACGTGAATGCGACTTGGGCAATCACGTCAACAGCGAATAAAACAGTAATAGAAATCGACTTTGACATGGAAGTTCCCCAAGATTTGGACAGCAGAAAAGCGAAAAAAATAGACAGTCAAATTTCCATGAAATTTGTCGTCACCATGCACAAGGGAAGCCGTATTTTAGATGTAAAAGCTACAGTCTACAACTGTGTAACCGACCACAGAGTTAGAGTTTTAATTCCCAATGGAATTGGCACGAAATTTTCTTTATCAGATAATCAATTTGGAGAAATTCGCCGTGATGTATATGATAGTGCTATGGATGTCTGGGAAAAAGAAAAGTGGAACGAGCGTCCTGACAGCATTTATCCCATGCTTTCTTACGTTGCAATGGACGCTGAAAACAGCCTAGCTGTGCTCACAAATTCTGTCCGTGAATATGAAATAATCGGCGAAAATTACGACACAATCGCAATAACTTTGCTCCGTGGCGTGGGTGTTTTGGGCAAAGAGAACTTGTTCAGACGTCCCGGCAGACCATCGGGAATTAAGATGCAAACTCCCGACTCTCAACTTTTGGGTGTGCATACTTTTGACATTGCCATCACTAGAAAAGAAGAAAATATGGCAAAAATTGCAAAAGAATACACAACTCCAATCGTAATTTACAATAAAATGCCATACAATGCCATGAAACTCAATGTTTCAAAATATGAAACCCCATATTCTTACAGCTTTGTCAGCGAAAAAAGTGAAGACTTTGTCGTGACTGCCTTTAAAAAAGCACAGGGCAAAGAGGGCTTTATCCTACGTGGTTTCCAAGCGAAAAAAGACGAATTAACTGTTAATTTCGAGTTACCAAACCACACAATTGAGGGCGAAACAAACCTCAATGAGGATATTATTTCTATGGCAAAAAATGAGTATAAAATTAAGAAAAACGTGGTTAAATCATATTATATTAATTAGTGTCCAACCCAATTTTTAGAGTATTTTACCAATTAAAATGCCTCATATTTTAAACAAAATTAATACTATAATATAGAAAAAGTCCTAAAATCGTAAGATTTTAGGACTTTTATGGTTGCAACGCTGATTTAAGTAAAGCTCAAGTAAAATACTAGAGAGGTTTTGAACTGAACGAAATAGCTTATTTATAAACCATCTCGACGCACCAACAGCATGTTGGACTTTTTTAAGATGGCGAGGTCTTCTTTAGAGAATTTTAAACTTGCCAAAAAATTGTCATCCTCTTCCAGTGGAGCTTTGGACAGAGCAAATTTAAATGCACCCGGTATGAGAAAATTACTCGCAACACCACAGGAAAGTCCCACAGTTTTAGAAGTTGTGTTCATTGGATTAATGACGGAAAGTGACATTTTTTCTATATTGCTGTTTTGATTTTCAAGTATAAAGTATGACACCAAATCAGCCTCAAAAAACTTGCCCCAATAGAGATACTCACAGCTTGTAAAATTATCAAAAGAATCAAATCCCAAGTATAAAGTCGCTTCCGTATCACGCTCTAATGGCGAGGAACTTAAGGTCAAAATCCCTCTACACAACTTGTTAATTCTCCCGTCAAAATAGTACATATACAGCTGTTTGGATTTAAAAAAACTGTTTTTAGGGCTTGAAAAAACTTCTTTTTTACCTTCTTGAAATTTTGGACTAACCAGCTGATGCAGTTCTACATTCAGCACGGAACAAATGTCAAGTAAGGTGAGGATATTGATGGCAATTTGTCCATTTTCGTATTTTGACACAAGGGATTTGCTTTTATAAATTCTTTTTGCAAATTGCTCCAATGTGTAGCCACGTGATTTTCTGTAAAGCTTAATATTTCTTCCAAGATTTATCAGTTCTTCATTCATAAAAGCCACCTTATTATGTAATAATAGGAATATTGTACCATATTTTAAATTATTTTCAAGTAAAAGTTTCTTATAATGAAACTTTTACTTGAATTACTGACCAACTAATTGACATAAATTTGAAAAACAGGCAAACTAGTACAAAAAGTTTCGTCTGATGAAACCATGTTCCACTATTTGTTTCTCAGTAGTGGAAAAATAGAAATTGCTATTTTCACGATTTTTTTGTAATATATGTACAAGATAATTTTGCTATAAACTTTATCTATTTGTAATATTGATTAAAAATATCGGAGGTACACACATGAAAAGCATTTTCACACCCCTAAAAGCCGAGGGCTTGACAACGCTCAAAATCAACTATGATTACAAAACTAACCATGTGCGATTTTTTTGTGCAAAAGAATGGGAAGCCGATATGGATTTTTCGGGGTATAACAAGGATTTTTATGCCGAAAGTGTGCTTACCGACAAGGCGAAATTTTTAAACACAGAAGAAGTTTATGCCATGTATGATAAATACGACTTGCGTGACCAATTGGAGGCAGTTTTAGATTTAATTCGCAAAGGTAAACATTTTGCTATGGAATGTTTTTATAACGATAAATACAATATTCGTTACATGTGTAACGAGCACAGCCGTGTGCGTGGAATAAATAATTCCTATCATGCGGTTATTGCTGGCGGTATTCGTCGTCATGGCTTTGAGGACAGCGAGCTTGATGTTGTCGTTGATGGCTTAAACCTCGGTCGTGCCATGAGCTTTAAATGCATAGCCGCTGGGCTTGATTTTGGTGGCTGTAAAACCACAGTACATATGGAACCTCTGGACTTAGAAAATATGGATATGATGGGATTTATTTCATACGCACTGGACAGAACACGTTGTATGACAGGCCCTGACATGAATTTCCCGACTGAAATGGCGGATGTTATGCGTGACAATTTCACCTTGCACATAAACGGCGCACCGTCCTCACCTTTGGGAGAAACAGGAAAACCTACCGCTTATGGTTGTTACATTGCTATGAAAGAGGCTGAGCGCTTCCGTACAGGTTCAGCTGATTTAAGAGGCACAAGCGTTGCAGTTATGGGTCTGGGTGCTGTCGGTTGGTATATGGCTGGGCATCTTATAGACGAGGGGGCAAAACTTTTTGTCAATGATATCAACAAAGACCGTGTGAAAAAGCTATTCGAAGCATATCCAAATGCCGATATCACAGAAGTTGAGGGCGACATTTTGGATATTGAAGCCGATATCCTCTGCCCTTGTGCAATCGGCGGAATTATCCACGAGGGAAATATTCCAAATTTGAAATTTAAGTCAATTTTTGGACCGGGAAATAATCAGCTCCGTGCTTCAAGTCAAGAGGAAGAATTTAGACTTGCAAAAATGCTCGCAGACCGTGGAATTTTGTTCCAAACCGAGTGGTGGCATAACTGTGCCGGTGTTTTGTGTGGTGCTGAGGACTATTATTACGCAAACAACGCAACTTATGAAAATCTAATCAAAAAGATTGATAAAATTTTACCCTCACAAACTTGGGAAAATCTAAACCGCGCTAAAGAGCAGGGTATCACTCCCACCGAAAGTGCATATAACTATTGCCAAGAATTAATTTATAGGCACTGTTAAGTAAAAATGAAAAAGATAAAAGTTCTGGAAAGAGAAAT
>CAYJLH010000099.1:0-5904 GCA_964370925.1 uncultured Oscillospiraceae bacterium
ATTTCTTTTGGAGGCATGATGTTCTTAAGCTCAACACGGTTGACTTTAATGCCCCATGGGTCGGTTGCAATGTCAAGAATTTGACGCATTTTTGAGTTGATAATATCACGTGAAGTTAAGCATTGGTCAAGCTCTAGTTCACCGATGATATTACGCAATGTAGTTGCGGATAGGTTTTCAATAGCAGTTAGGGGATATTCAACACCATAGGTGTATAGTTTTGCATCTGTGATTTCAAAATACAAAACAGTGTCGATTTGCATTGTGACGTTATCTTTTGTGATAACGGGTTGTGGTGGGAAGTCAACAACTTGTTCTTTTAGTGAGATTGTTCTTGCAATTCTCTCAATAAATGGAATCTTAAGGTGTAGACCAACATTCCAAGTGGTGTGATATGCGCCCAAACGCTCGATAACACATACACTTGCTTGTGGAACAATTCTGATGTTTCTTGCAAGCAAAACGATGATTACAAGAAACAAAACAATGATACCGAAATTATCAAGTAAAAAATCTAGCATAGTTTAATCCTCCTGCACATTTTCCTTTTCTGACTTTTTCGAAACGATGAGCTTAACTCCCTCGATTCTTTCAATTGTGCAAAGTTCGCCTACGTTTATGGTTTCGTCGCTAACACTGCGTGCAGTCCAAACTTTTCCGCCTGCGGAAGCAGCACCTTTTGCGTTTATGTTGTCGATGTTTTCGGTGACTATGCATGTAGTGCCGATAAGTCTGTCTGAGTTTGTAGGTTCAAACTTTGTATTTACATATTTTGCTACTAATGGTCTGGTATAAACGAGAGATGCTAAGGAAACAGCGGCAAAAATGAGGATTTGAAGCCACATTTCTACGTTAAAAATTGCCGCAATAAGTCCGGCGACAGCACCCAGTGCAAACCAGATTGTTGCAAGACCTGCTATCATAGCCTCGGCTACCAGAAAAAGTACTATTGCTATGGTCCAAATGATTTCCATTTCCATGGGAATACCTCCTTTATGCCTTACTTACGTAGGGCAATGTCCTCGCGGCGAGGGCCTGTTGAAACCATTTTTATAGGTGTTTTTATTTTACTCTCAATGAAGTCGACATATGCTTTGGCATTTTCAGGAAGTGAGTTATAGTCAGTTGCTCCACGGATATCAGCTTTCCAACCTGGGAGAGTTTCATAAACTGGTTTTGCCTTTGCAAGCAGACCAGTTACGGGGAATTTGTCTGTAACTTTTCCGTCAATTTCGTAGCCTACACATACTTTGATTTCGTCAAGATAACCCAAAACGTCAATTGCGGTCAAAACAGTTTCTGTTGCGCCTTGCATACGGCAACCGTATTCTGTTGCAACGGCATCAAACCAACCAACTCGCCTTGGTCTACCGGTTGTAGCGCCAAATTCACCTTTGTCGCCACCTAGTGTGCGAAGTGTTTCCGCTTCTTGGTCAAACAATTCAGAGACAAATTCACCTGCGCCGACTGCGCTTGAATATGCTTTTGTTACGCAAATGATATCTGAAATTGTACGTGGTGAAATTCCGACACCAACGCATCCGAAAGATGCAATTGTGTGTGAAGATGTGACCATGGGATAGATTCCAAAATCAGGGTCTTTAAGTGTTCCGAGTTGACCCTCGAGAAGAACATTCTTGCCAGCTTCAAGTGCATCTTGAACAATAGCAGCTGCATCGCCGACATATTGTTTGATAAGCTCTCTTTGCTCGCAAAGTTCGTTGAAGATTGCTTCGGGGTCTAGTGGCTCTTTATTATATAGGTGTACTATAACTGGGTTTTTGAGGTCGCAAATTTTTTGAACTCTATCACGTAGAGTTTCGTCGTCATAAAGCTCTGCAACTTGAATTCCGATTTTTGCATACTTGTCCGAATAGAAAGGAGCTATGCCGGATTTTGTGCTTCCGAAGCTCTTACCTGCCAGACGCTCTTCCTCGTATTCATCCATGAGGGGATGATGAGGCAAAATTATCTGAGCTCTTTCAGATATGATGATTTTCGGAGATGGGACGCCCATCTCGATAATCTCTGTTACTTCCTTGTGGAGTTTTCTGATGTCAAGTGCAACACCGTTTCCGATGACATTTGTAATATGACTAAAAAACACTCCTGACGGGAGCGTATGAAGCGCAAACTTTCCGTAAGAATTTATAATTGTGTGCCCTGCATTAGCGCCACCTTGGAAACGTACGACTATGTCCGAATTTTCGGCGAGCATATCTGTGATTTTACCTTTACCCTCGTCGCCCCAGTTAGCGCCTACGATTGCTTTAACCATGACTCAAACCTTTCTGCGAGTTTTCTTCGCTTGAATTTGACAAAATTTGTATGTTGTCATTCACCAATATATTATACATTATATATAACAGATTTGCAAGGAATAATTACTTTAGAGCGCTAAAAAACACTATAGTCCAAAATTTGGGCCATAGTGTTTTTCTGTATTAGTCGGTATAAGGTATGCTTGTGTCAATTCCTATAGTCGATGTTTCGGCATCCCATGTAACACCTATATAAAGTGCTTCGCAAACATCACGGAGCTTAAAATAGTTGTTTCCATCGATATTATAGGCTGTGAAAGAAACAGGCTCGTTATCGATAAAAACTTTTGAGTTTGTCAGTGTACCTGTTTTTGTCATGCCAGAAGCGGCTGAAAGTTCACCGCCGACAGGAGTGTATGCTGTACCACGTATGATATTGATTGCATTGTTTTCAGCATCCCATTCGATATCGAATGATTGTTCAACATCAACAAGCACGAATGCGAGGTCACGTAGTTTAAAATAGTTATTGCCATTTATATTGTAAGCATCGAAAGCGATTTGGTCGCCGTTTACCAAAACTTTTGAAGCTGTTGAAAGTGCGCTTACAATTTCCTGCGGTTTTTCGTCTGGCTCTTCAGGCTCAACAGGGGGAGGTGTTTCGCCATCTAACGGTGAGATTGTTCCGTCGGGGTGGCTATAGCTTACAGTACTGTTAACTTCAATATCAGATGAGGCTATTTTGGTGATATCGCCGCTTACGGCTTTAACGCTAAAATAATAGACGCCATCAGTTCCAACACCGCCGGCGGCGTATCCGTATTCAGATATAGCACCGAAATATTCAAGAGGAATTTCCTCCTCTGTTGTTTCGATTGAAATAGACAGTATGCCGCGACCTGTTGTGTCGTTGACTATGTACACTTCGAAAAAGTCACGACCCTCAACCCAATTTTCGGGAGCGTCCCAAGTGCAGAAAGTTTTGTTGTCCTCTATTCTGAAATCCAAGTTTGACGCTGTTCCAAGTGTTTCGGATGGAGCGACAAACTCAAAAGCTTCGCTTTTTGCTACAGAACCGCTTGATATATCAGTGCTTGGTGGGTTCGTGGCAAAAACGATGAACTCATATGTTCCACTTTCTGTCATTAAATCGCCGACATAAGCAGCACCGTTATCTCCAACGGTTGTACCTCTACCGACTTTTTCGCCGTCTTTGTAAAGCTCCACTCGGTAGAATTCAGAGCTGCCCGCTGTGAAAGATACATCGCCACCCTGGATTTCATCCCAGTTTAAATCATAGGCAGTTATTCCATCGGGGCTTTCGCCTGTGTAGATTTCTCCATCTACTGCAAGAGCAGAAAGAGAAGAAAATGTGAAAATTAGTGCAATTACCGATGTTGTGATTAATTTCTTTAGCATAAGACTCCTCCTAAAATAAAAATACACGAAAATTCTATCACGACAGGTAAAAAAAGTCAAATTACAAAGTAGAAACATAATTAGTACTGTATTGGGCAGATGTTCACAAAAATTCTCTTTACTTTGATACAGTAGTGTTGTATATTAATATTATAATAGAAAAGAAAGGCGTTTTGGTATGAAATACGAAAAAAAACCACGAAACCTTGCATTATACGAGGCAATACTATCTATAGAATCAGTTGAGGAATGTGTAAACTTCTTTGACGACCTCTGTACGGTTTCAGAAATTCAGTCCATGGAACAAAGATATCAAGTGGCACAATTATTAGATGAGGGTCATATTTATAACGATATTCTCGAAAAAACTGGCGCTTCAAGTGCAACAATCAGCCGTGTTAACAGAAGTTTGCAACACGGGACATCCGGTTATGCTACTATAATCAATCGCATGAAAGAAAAGGTCGGTGGAGAGTCTTGAGTGCATACACAGGACTTGCCTCAGGGTATGATGGGTTTACATCCGATATACCTTATATTAAATTTGCAGATTTTTATGAAGAGATTTTTAGAAATAGGAATAAAAAACCGAAAGTGCTTTTAGACTTAGCCTGTGGTACGGGAACGCTAACATTGGAAATGGCAAAGCGTGGTTATGAACTGATTGCTGTTGATGCTTCCTACGATATGCTCACAGCGCTTGGTGAAAAAGTCTATGATGCTGAAAACATTGTGCGCCCTGTGATGCTTTGTCAAAAAATGCAAGAACTTGATTTGTATGGAACTGTTGATGCGGTATATAGTAGCCTAGATAGCATAAATTATATACCGTCAAAAGATATTTCGGAAATTCTGAGAAGACTTGCACTTTTTACAGAGCCTGAGGGGCTTTTTATTTTCGATATAAATACTCCCGAGCGTTTAAAATCCTTGGGAGGTCAAATTTTCGCAGACGAAAACGAGGAGTCTCTCTGTCTTTGGAGAGCGGAGTGGAACGAAAACGAAAAAACTTTGCACTATGGCATGGATATTTTCACGCAAGAGGGCAAACTATGGAGTAGAAAACAAGAGGAGCATATTGAATATGCCCATGAAATCGAGTTTTTGAAGAATGAGCTGAGCGAAGCTGGCTACTATAATATAGAAATAATCGATAATGCCGTACATGCAAATGAGGGCAGAGTTTTTATAGTTGCCGAAAACAGCGGTAAAGGAATGAAAAAATGAGTGAAACAATAAGAGCGGTTTCGGAAGATGGATTTGTAAAAATATCTGTGGTGGAGTCGAGAGAGATAGTCGAAAAGGCAAGAGCGATACATGGACTGTCTCCAACGGCAACGGCGGCACTGGGCAGAAGTCTCAGTGCGACTTCGCTTTTGGGTGATATGTTAAAAGAGGAAAAAGCCAGCCTTACAGTCAGAATTAATGGCGGTGGAACAGTTGGAACATTGATGACAGTTTCTGATAGTTCGGGTAATGTTCGAGGATATGCACAAAATGCAGAGGCGGATTTGCCCACTAGAGCAGATGGAAAACTTGATGTCGGGGGACTTGTCGGCAAAAATGGAATGATAACAGTCAGTCGTGACTTTGGATATGGTGAGCCATATGTAGGCTCAACGGCATTGGTCAGCGGAGAAATTGCGGAAGATTATACCGCATATTACACCGAGAGTGAGCAAGTTCCGGCTGCGTGTGGCTTGGGTGTACTTGTTGATGTGGATAAAACTGTAAAGGCTGCGGGTGGATTTATAGTACAACTTTTGCCAGGAGCGCCCGATGGGCATATAGAAAAACTCGAAAGCAATATACTTTCTATGCCTCAGGTTACAAAAATTTTAGATGAAACCGATGTAGATGCGTTGATTGAAAAAGTCATGTCGGGTTTTAATCCGCAAATTTTAGAGCGAAGAAAAGTTGAATATTCTTGTAATTGCACTCGTGAAAGGGTAAGTCGTGCGCTTATGGGCGTTGGACTCGAAACTTTATTGGAAATGGCAGAAAGCCCCGAAAACACTAGGATTCACTGCCAATTTTGCGATGTTGAGTACCTGTTTTCGAACGAGGAAATTATGAATTTAACAAAAAAATAAAAAAGTTTTAAAAAACCTATTGACAAATGCGAAAATATTTAGTATACTGACTAAGCTGTCACGAATGAGGCAGCACAAATGGGAGCATAGCTCAGCTGGGAGAGCATCTGCCTTACAAGCAGAGGGTCACA
>CAYJLH010000100.1:0-5875 GCA_964370925.1 uncultured Oscillospiraceae bacterium
CCACAAAAAAGAGCCTACACCTATGTGTAAGCCCTCTTTTGTCTGCAAACTGTAAGAGGCTGCCAAAGACAGCCTCTTTTTATTGTTTAGTTCTTTAGTGACTCAGCGTAATCAATGTACTTTGCAACTGTTGCACTGCATGATTCTTTGTCAGTGCCTTTTGCAAGGATATAAACCTTGACTTTAGGCTCTGTCCCCGATGGTCTAACGATGAACGAAGTTCCGTCAGACATATCAAAATACAGTACATTAGATCCTTTAATCTCAGTTTTATCAACAATTCCAATTGTCGGTACTGTAATTGTGCCTGAGCTATAATCTCTCACGCGAATTACAGGGACATCTCCAATATGTGTTGGAGGAGTTGTACGTAATGTCGCCATTAGGTTCTTCATTTTATCAAGACCGTCAAGTCCGGGCATTACTAGGTTTAGAGTTTGCTCTGCAAAGTATCCATATTTTACATATAGATTTTCCATTGCGTCATACAAAGTCATACCCATATCGAAGTAGTAAGCCGCCATTTCAGCGATAAGCATAGAGGCAGTTACTGCATCTTTATCACGAACATAGTCGCCCATCATATAGCCATAACTTTCCTCGTATGCTAGGACATATTCATAAGAATCATCTCTTTTATACTCGGCAAGCTTTTCAGCCATGAATTTAAACCCAGTAAATGTATTGTCAACATGTACACCATGGTATGCCGCAACTTCTTGTGCCATTGATGTTGTAACTATTGTTTTGATAAAAGCAGCATTTTTCGGCAGTATTCCCTTTGCTTTTCTTGACTCAATAATATAGTCAAGTAGCAAAACTCCCATTTGGTTACCGCTAATTCCAACATAATCCCCAGTTGTAGAGCGAACCATAACACCAACACGATCGGCGTCTGGGTCTGTTCCAATGATGAGGTCAGATGAAACTTCTTTAGCAAGTTTAATCGCAAGCTCAAATCCCTCTGGGTTTTCTGGGTTGGGGCTAGAAACAGTTGGGAAATTTCCGTCCGAAATCATTTGCTCTGGAACCGGAACTATATGTTTAACTCCTAGTCTTTTTAGCGCCTCTGGTACAAGCTTAAATCCTGTTCCGTGGAAAGGTGTATAAACTATTTTAAAATCATCAGCAACTTTTTCGACAATTTCGGATGAAATCGACTGTCCTAAAACGCATTTTAAGAAAGCTTCATCGCACTCTTCGCCAATTTCGACGATTAAGCCTTTTGACTTAGCTTCTTCGAAATCCATGTATGTTATTCCGCCGAAAATATCAGTATTAATCATTTCATTAGCAATTGTTTCAGCGTGCTGTGGTGGCAATTGCGCACCGTCAGACCAATAAACTTTATATCCATTATATTCCTTGGGGTTGTGGCTAGCGGTTACGTTTATACCTGCTGTCATGTCATAATGCATGATTGCAAAGCTAAGTTCGGGTGTTGGGCGCATACTCTCAAAAAGTCGCACAAAAATGCCATTACCTGCCATAACTGACGCTGCTTCTCTTGCGAATTCAGGGCTGTTATTACGGCAATCGTAGCAAATTGCTATACCTTTTTTGCAAGCTTCTTCGCCTTCGTTTTTGATAACAGTCGCAAAACCTTGTGTCGCATGGCGAATTACGTGGACGTTCATACGGTTTAAACCCATGCCCATAATACCACGAAGGCCAGCTGTACCAAATTCTAGTGGTGCAAAAAATCTGCTTTCGATTTCCTTCTCATCATCCGCTATAGCTTTTAGCTCTTCCCATTCGGAATTGCTTATCGCGGGGCTATCCATCCAACTTCTGTATTCATCCTTGTAGCTCATTGTCATTCTCTCCTTCAATAAGTGTGAGTGCATCCTCTCTCATGCTTTCGGGAACGTATATGTCCGTGCCACCTCCGGAAAAACCGGTTATAAGGCGACCAAAGGATCCGTCGTTAGGGTATTTTCTAAATGCCGGAATACCATAGGCTTTTAACATGCCGACCACCATTTCGTCCTCCATACTTAAATTCGGACGGTTCACAAGAAAAACTGGAGTTTCGTAGCTACCATTTTCTGTCTTTGGCCAAGTTTTTAAAAGTTCACCAGAAACACTCTTTGCCCAGTGGTCTATTGATTTGTTGCAATCATTGCAAATTCCATTTTCGCTCACTTCGTTTCCACAGGAGCTACACTTCATAAATCTCAACCTCCCTCATTTGTGATATTTTGTTCCTTCATTTATCATAAAAGCTCTATAAATTTGCTCGGTTAACATTACTCGTGCCAGATGATGAGGAAATGTCATTTTCGACATTGAAAGTTTTTCGTCCGCCGAATTTTTAATTTTTTCCGACAGTCCAAATGAAGAACCGATTAAAAAACAAATTTTGCTCTTTCCACTCGTCGCAACATTAGAAATTGATACAGCCATTTCTTCACTGCTCTTTTGTTTTCCCTCAATACACATCGCATAAATATATGCGCCCTGTGGGATTTGTTTTTCAAGTGTCTCGGTCTCTTTTAATAAAATCGCATCAATTTCTTTTTGCGATGGATTATCTGAAAGTTTAAGCTCGGGTAGTTCAATTACTTCGAATTTGCACAGTGTTTTTAGTCTTTTTTCATACTCGCTCATTGCTGATATGTAAAATTTTTCTTTAAGTTTTCCACAACAAATGATTTTTACCGTCAGCAAACTTTTTTCCTCCGCAATTCGGCAGTGCAATTGCCGTTTTCTGGAGCAACTCTTACATCAAATTCAAGATTTTTTTCTTGCAGTTTATTGACAACTGTGTCAAATGCCACCTTGGGGGTATTATTTTCTCCACTTAGATGTGCTAGGATAGCAATTTTTGTACCATTTTCAAATAAATGTTCACAAAATTCGGCGCAGTCTATATTTGATAAATGCCCTTCTTCCGATAGAACTCTGCGCTTTAAAAACATCGGATATTTTCCGTTTCTAAGCATTTCAATATCGTGATTACACTCTATTACAGCAATATTTACGCCTGTTAGAGCATTTTTTATGCTGTTTGTAATCATGCCGGTGTCAGTACAATAACCAATTTTAAAATCATCAACTTGTACAACATAGCCAACGCTATCGGATGAGTCATGACTGGTTTGAAATGCGGAAATTTTCATAGTATTTATAGTAAAATCTTCGGTGGTGTTAATAACTTTGACAAGTGGCGCTATATCATCGCTACTCCATCTAAGATGATTTGCGACAGCTCTCGTTGTATAAATGTCAAATTTAAAATGTTTAGCAAGCATTTTTAGTCCATTTACGTGGTCGGAATGTTCATGTGTAATCAAAACTCCGCCCAAATCCGATACAGCCAGACCATACTTTGCTAAATTATCTTTAACTCTTTTCATGGAAATTCCCGCATCTACTAAAATATGGGTCTCTCCATCGCTAATTAGTGTGCAATTGCCCTTAGAGCCACTTGCGAAAGTTGTTACATGCATTAATTAAACCACCATGTTAATATCTTTTTCTGTATCCTCAGGGTCACGGTAGACCACAATATCAGCGCCAATCGCCGTTAGCTTGCTGACAAAGTCCTCGTAGCCTCTCTCAATATAATGAACTTCTTCAACATCTGTTGCGCCTTTTGCACATAATCCAGCGATGACCATAGCCGCACCTGCACGTAAATCGCAAGCGGCAACAGGTGCGCCTGTTAATTCTTTAACACCTTCAACTGTGGCTGTTTTGTCATTAACTTCGATGTTAGCACCCATTTTTTTGAGTTCATTTACATATTTATATCTATTATCCCAAACGCTTTCAGTTACAAAGCTTATTCCCTCTGCCATGCAAAGTGCCGCAGTCATTTGTGGTTGCATGTCGGTTGGAAATCCTGGGTACGGTAGTGTTTTTACATTTGTTTTCGTGAGTTTTCCTTCACGTTTGATAACGATAGAATCCTCGTTTTCTATAACTTCAACACCCATTTCAATCAGTTTTGCGCTGATGCACTCAAGATGTTTTGGTATTATATTGTTGATTTTAACTTCTCCACCTGTCGCCGCCGCCGCAACCATATAAGTTCCAGCTTCGATTTGGTCGGGGATTATGCTGTAAGTTCCGCCGTGAAGCTTTTCAACTCCAAAGACTTTAATAGTATCAGTTCCAGCACCTCTGACGTCTGCACCCATTGAATTTAGGAAGTTTGCAACGTCAACAATATGAGGCTCTTTTGCGGCATTTTCTATAGTTGTTTTTCCCTCTGCCATCGCCGCAGCTATCATGACATTGATAGTCGCTCCAACAGATACCTTATCAAGATAAACTTTTGTGCCTTTTAATTTGCCGTCTTTTGTGTCGGCATGTACGAAACCATTTTTAATATCGACCTTAGCTCCCATAGCCTCAAACCCTTTAATATGTTGGTCGATGGGACGAACACCAAAGTTACAGCCACCAGGCATAGTTGTTTTTGCACTGCCAAATCTTCCAAGCATAGCGCCTATTAGATAGTATGATGCTCTGATACGGCGCATCATGCCAAAAGCTGCCTCTGACTTGTGAATGTTTGTGCAGTCTATTTCAACTGTTGTTTTGTTAATTATCTTTAGTTTAGCTCCCATAGAGCTGATGATTGACATAAGCATGTCGGCATCAGAAATTTGAGGAATATTCTCAATACGGCAAACACCCTCGACTAGGAGAGCCGCAGGAATAATTGCTACAGCGGCATTTTTTGCTCCGCTGATATTGACTTCTCCATACAGGCGATTTCCGCCGTTTATAATATACTTGTCCATTAAGGTCGCACCTTTCAATTGGTAAAAATCTTTAAAATTTGTGTTTATATATCTAAATAATCTATTAATATTATATTAACCAAAAATTCAACTCAATTATTATAACACCTATCAGCAAAAAATGCAAATTTATTATGCATTTTTATGAAATTGTCTCAAAATTTGACGTGACTGCATTTATTCTATAGTTACCTGTGTCAGTTTCTATCCTCCAAGTGGGGCTTAAAACGCAAGTTTCCGAAACCGAGACACTCATACCGTATTCAAGTTCAATGCCATAAACCTCTGTAACTACATAGCCATTTTTAGAAAGACCGCCTAAAAAACTCACCAAAGCAGTTAGCGCATCGATGGTGTCACTATTTGAGTCTGTGATTTTTGTATCAAACACTCTGACACCTGAAACTAAGATTATTCTATCCCCTGTGAAGCTAAAAGTTACACTTGAATTATAGACATCTTTTTCATTATAACTGAAGTTAATTTTAATTTTATAACTGTCATCTTCCTGAATTTCGCTGACGACTAAGCCCGTATTTATACCCATCTCTTCTAAAACCTCGAATGCGGTTTCAGAGCGACTTTTTCCATACTCAACCGAGCGATTATAAAAAATTAGTTCAAACTCCCCCGTGCCTCTAAATTTTGCTTGACCATTTTCTCCATTATAAAAATAGATGTTACCGCCTTGGTCCTCGACTTTGCTCTCACCCAAAACTGCCTCAACCATAGCAAGCTCGGCTTCCATATCACGAACTAGCTCCGCTCCGCTTTGGCTCTCCTCTTTAACATCAATCGACTGGGCTAGTTTTATGTCTTTTGATTCAAACAAAGTCGTTAACTCGTTTCTTTCAAATCTATCCATCTCATTTTCTCTCACTTCATCTGCGAGAATTGTAAAAAGAAGGAAGGCATTTGTAAAAACTAAAATTATTATTATGAAATTTTTAATTTTTGCCGTATCCATATTTCACCTTTATGTTATTATTACCCATTCGGGCGATAATCCATTTCCAATATCTGTATAAATCAATCTTGGCTCTCCCCCACCATACTGCTTAACAATCGCAAGCTGTTGTTTGTCGGGTAGTGGTGAGTAAGTACCTATTTCCTCAAATGTA
>CAYJLH010000101.1:0-5442 GCA_964370925.1 uncultured Oscillospiraceae bacterium
AAATCGGTATGGAAATGCAATTTTTCGGCGCAAGAGCTAACCTTGCAAAATGCCTATTATATGCAATAAACGGCGGTGTTGACGAGATTTTAAAAATTCAAGTTGGCCCAAAATATAGAGCAGTTGAAAGCGATTATCTTGAATTTGATGATGTTATGTCAAAATTTGACGACATGATGGAATGGCTGGCAGAATTGTATGTAAATACCTTAAACGTAATTCATTATATGCACGATAAATATTGCTATGAAAAAATTCAAATGGCTTTACACGACAGAGAAGTTAAAAGATATTTTGCAACAGGAATTGCAGGGCTTTCAGTTGTTGCCGACTCTTTGAGTGCTATAAAGCACACTAAAGTCAAAGCAATCAGAGATGAAGATAATATCGTCATTGACTATGAAGTTGAAGGCGAATATCCACAATACGGAAATAATGACGATAGAGTTGACGAAATTGCAAACGAGCTTGTTAGCATGTTTATGGATAAAATAAGAAAGCACTTCACATATAGAGATAGTGTTCCAACCATGTCTATTTTGACAATTACTTCGAATGTTGTATACGGCAAAAAGACAGGTAGCACCCCCGACGGCAGAAAAAAAGGCATTCCACTTGCCCCTGGTGCAAACCCAATGCACGGCAGAGATAAAAACGGCGCTGTTGCTGCACTTGCTTCTGTTTCAAAGCTTCCGTTCAGACATGCACAAGATGGAATTTCAAACACATTTTCAATCATTCCCGGCGCACTCGGAAAAGATGACAGAATATTTATGGGTGATTTGAATATAGATTTGATGGGATTGGAAGAAGCAATTGAATACGGAACGATGGGCGCGTGTTGCCAACCTACCGAAGAGGCGGATAATGAATAGTCAAAGCGAAAGGAATTAATATGGAAAATCAACAACAAATTAAAAACTTAGTCAGCTTGCTTGATGGGTATGTTGAAAAAGGTGGTCACCATTTAAACGTCAATGTTTTTTCAAGGGAAACATTGCTAGATGCTCAGGCTCACCCCGAAAAATATCCTCAACTTACAATTCGCATTTCAGGCTATGCTGTTAATTTTAATAAATTGACAAAAGAACAACAAGAAGATGTAATTTCAAGAACATTTCACGAGCAAATGTAAAAGAGGGTTTTATTATTAAAGGATATGTTCATTCAATAGAAACTTTTGGCACCGTGGACGGTCCTGGGATAAGACTTGTGGTCTTTTTGCAGGGCTGTCCTTTGCGGTGCAAATATTGTCATAATCCCGACACATGGAGACCCAATGTCGGAAATTTGCTTTCGGTCGAGGATATTCTTGATAAATATGATAGTTGTAAAGAATTCCTGAGAGATGGCGGAATTACAGTTACAGGTGGAGAAGCCTTACTGCAAATGGATTTTTTGATAGAGCTTTTTTCAGCTTTTAAAGCTAAAAATATACACACTTGCCTTGATACATCGGGCATAACTTTTTCCAAAAAAAATGTTGAAAAATTTAATGTTTTAATGGAAGTTGTTGACTTGGTTTTACTTGATATAAAGCATATTGACGACAAATCTCACGAGGAATTGACAGGTGTTTCAAATAAAAAAATAATAGAATTTGCCGAATATTTGTGTGATATAGAAAAGCCTGTTTGGATAAGACATGTTGTCGTTCCGACAATCACCGATGATGAAAAATCGTTAACAGAATTGGGCAAATTTTTAGGAAAATTAAAAAACGTAAAAGCTCTCGACCTTTTAGCTTATCACACCATGGGGAACGCAAAATATAAAGAACTTGGGATAACTCCTCCACTTGAGGGAGTGCCTGAAGCCACAGCAGAACAGGTTTTAAATGCAAAAAAACTAATCTTGCAAGGTATTCTAAAGAGTAAGAATATAAAACAATAGAATAACCCCTGTAAATCAGCTGATTTACAGGGGTTATTCTACTTATTTAAACTGTGGATTATAATGAGTAATCACCGAGATTGCGCTCTATTTCGGAAATTACATCCATGATTTCCCCTTCGGTCATTTGCAAAATGTTTATATAATCATCTTGCTCAAAAATAAAATCATCTTTTTCCGCTTCAATTTCTATAGATTCATAGCCATTGTCGAATTCAAACCTGATTACACCTTCCTCGGTAGAATCTAGTGTGAAAATAACTTCCATTCCATCCATAGACACTATAAAATTATCGTCGGACGAAATCGTATCATACTCAAGGAAACCGCCGGTTCCGTCGGGGAAATCGTACTCAAAGACAAAATAATCATCCTCATAGAACATGCTAAATGTCATAGATTCACCTTTGGATGACAATTTTATTTCGTCTAAAATTGAGCTTCCGCCGACCAAAGATAAAACAATTTCTGAACCTGTGGGCGACATGATTTCTATGCGAGCGATTTTGCCGTCATGGAGGCTGATTATAATAGGCTCATCCTCGATTTCTTTATAACCATCTGCAATTTCTTTGACAGTATCTTCTAGGCTGTCTTTAATATCGTCTATGTCCATTTCAGCGCCGTATTCCATGCCATATTGACCATATACATTTGCATAACTGTTATAGAGTTCGATATTTCTCTCGAGTGCCTCAACAGTTGCGCCATCCTCGAAATACACGTCAATACCCTCTAACAAGGCATCTTCTAGGTCGTTTGCAGTTATATAAAGCTCATATGTATCAAGATCCATGTCGTCGCCGTCTACCTCAACCTCTAGGTCGGAGACCTTTTCAATTTCAGACGCATTTACGATTTTTCCAATAAAAAGTTCAGACATTTTTCCAAATTCGTCATAAATTTCATCCAAATTCATACTTGTGGACATCAGGTCAAATGTGCCCTCGGGCAGTTCTATGAAGCCAAAAAATTCAGAGCTTGATAAATCGTCGACGGCTGTATCAAAGTTAATTCCATAAACATCGTCTAGCAAACTAGTCTCGATTGTTAGATGCTTGTCAGAAAGAAGCATGGATACATTTGTTCCAAGCATACTCGCATCTGCTCTAATTTGCTTATCTTTGAAGTTTGTAAAGACATCGAGAGAAGCTCCTTCGTATTCAGTTGAAAACTTGTAGCTGTCTGTGTAGATTCCATCAAAAAATGTGTAAGCGGGGATTTTTGCCATTAATTCATTGTACTCTGTTTCGATTGCAACGCCTGTTTCGTTAAATGCTTTTTCGACATCAGCAGTGGGATTTGAGAATAGTTTTGGTGCAAAAATTATGCCCAAAGCGACAACCGCTGCCGCTCCCCCTGTGATTGCAATATTACGAGGCGTGAAGAAAGAAGTCTTCGGCTCGGGCGGTACAGGAGGTTCGATTGGCGGTGTTCCTCCCTGATAAGCACCTTCTTGGTCTTGCTCGAAAGTTTGGCTTGCTTCCTCCTGTGGAGGCTGATAAGTTTGGTAAGTTCCCTCTTGGGGTGCTTCCTCTTGCGGAGGCTGATAAGTTTGGTAAGTTCCCTCTTGGGGTGCTTCCTCCTGTGGAGGCTGATAGGTTTGTGCTTCATTTTGCACAACTTCAGGTTCAGAAAAATCTGTAGCGCTAATTTCAGTAGGCGCATCTTGTTTTAAGCTTTGGTTTTGTCCGCAGAATTTACAAAACTTTGCATTTTCTGCAATTTCGTTTTGACAATTAAAACACAGCATACTCATACCCCTTTTCAAAAAATTTGTCCTATATATTTTATTAATCGTGATTTGAACTAATTGTAACATATAGTAAATTTGATTACAAGCGTTTAGGCAAAATTTGGATTTAAGTGCAGTATTTGCAAAGTTTTAAGGCGCTGTTTTAACAAAACTCTTTACAGCATGTGGAAAAAGTTATATAATTTACTTTATTAAAAAGGAGGTATAGGCTTATGAATTTAAATGACAATTTAGCTATCGCAAACGGCGATACCACTTATGAAACTATTATTAAAATCGGCGCAGAAATAGACCAACTTTTTAAAATGTTGGGAGAAAAGCATTATTTACAAATCAAAGACTCACCGTCCACTGAAGATTTTGAGATAATTTCAAAGTTGAATTCTTTATTTTCTGACTTAAATGATTTTGAAAATGCCTTAAAAAATCAGCCTGTTTTTGAGCCATGCACTCATTGTCTTTCCGAACTTCAAATCAACTCAAATTTCTGCAACACATGCGGAAAAAGCACATCAGAAGAGATAGTTGAAGAAGCCATTGAAGAAATTATTGTCACTCCGATTGTCGAAAGTCCAATCAGTGAAACGCCAATAGTCGAAGCGCTAGTAAATCCTTTTGAAACGACGGTTACATTCGAACCAATCCCGATTATCGACCCTGTTGCTGTCGAGCCGTCTGAAATTCAGTTGACAGAAACAGCGCCGGTCGCAGAGCCTGAACCTGTGTACGTCGCACCTGTGATTGCGGTTGAAGAGCCACAAAAAGCCGAGAGCATCACTTGCCCCACTTGCTCGTATGTGTTGGGTGCGACTGACATGTTCTGCACCAATTGTGGTCAAAAAATTGAAGAACCCACCCCACCGGTGGAAGTTCCGATTGAAGAACTTATACAGGCGAACGTGTGCCCTAAATGCAAAAACGAGGTGTTAAAGGGCGATTTGTTCTGCTTTGGATGTGGGCATAAGCTTTCTGAGCCTGAAAAGCCAGTAGAGGTCGCACCGCAAGTTGTTATAAAATCCTGTGCGAACTGCGACTACATATTGGCAGAGGGCGATATTTTCTGCACAAAATGTGGAACTAGAGCTTAAGATAATGGATATAAAAAACAGACGCTTCTGCGTCTGTTTTTTCATATAAATCCATATTACTACTGTGGCAGAAATAGGTAGCCCCAAGAAGCTCGTCCTCTAGTTGAGTATGAATTCCTGAACCTTGCGGAAAATTTGCCTGAAAAACAACTGAATTATCATTTATTATACGCTCGCCCTTTAGGAGCCTAATCGCCAAATTAACCGAAAGCCTGTCCGGATTTAAGTTCCTAAAATATTCGCTGTCAGAATTATAATACTGACCTTTTTGAAACACAACTTCGGAAATTGTATTTGGAAATTCGGGGCTTGCCACACGATTTAATAAAACCTCGCCCACGCCCATTTTCCAATCATCACTAAGCCAACTACTGCCAGCCTCAGCATAGATGATTTTAGCCAGTAAATAAAGCTCTTCAAAGGTGAATTGAACTTCCGTGGAGTTCATATCCTCGATTTTCGCCTGCCTTCCATACTCGGCATGTTGCCCCGATAACCAATCGCCGTTTGTTGCGGAAACTGCCATGATTTCGAGGTAGTCAACATTCTCTCTATAACTCGCGCTTACAGCAAATCTTGTGTTTGCGAATATTAAAATCGCAATGCCTAGTGTAATTAATCTCTTCATTTATTCCTCCATGCAAAAAATGTCGTATTGTTAAGTTAAATGAAAATTGAGGCACAGACCTTTTTGTGATAAAATGT
>CAYJLH010000102.1:0-2262 GCA_964370925.1 uncultured Oscillospiraceae bacterium
GAAACGGAGTTTGATATGAAAAGATATAGAGTTTTAAAGAACAAAAAAATAGCAGCTCAAACCGTTAGTGTGTCAAAACTTGGCGCAATTGCTGAGGCGATTTGTACATTCGAGAGAGCGGAACATGCTCAAAACAACAAAAAATATTATCACAAGGCACACTATTCGCTAGATAGACATGACGGAATAGAAAATAGTGCGGTACATGCGGTTTCGAGACCGGATGACATCTATGAAGGGGAGTGGACGAAAAAGCTATTATACTCTGCGTTTTCTTCTTTAACTCAAATACAGCAAAGGCGAATATACGCATCGTTTTTTTTGAACCGTACAAACACAGATATTGCAAAGCGAGAAGGTGTCTCTGAAAAGGCGGTACCACAGCCCCACTTTGCTCCGAGATAACTACTGCTGAACCTCGGTAAAAATACTCTTCGCCCGCATTGTCCACAGTAACGGTCTTGTGAAGAGTGCCGTCCGTTCTGTAAACCCTCACGACAAGTGAGTTGTAATTGTTTAGTTCTCCCGTCGCAAAGTAGTTTGCATTTTCAGAAATATAAGCATTGCCATCCGTTTCATTGGTAGCGTTTTTCTTGCACACAGAATCTAAATCCTCCATAAGCAGGGATAGAGGGTGAGATTGGATTTTTCCCAGTACATTAGTGTTGTTTTTCATTTTCTTTGTTTCCTTTCAGTTTTTGGGTATTAAAAAAGACGACCGAAGTCGCCTTAGTGGCTGTTGTGGTTTATGGAGATTACTACTTATAAGAAATGTTATTCTAGAATAAATAGCTCTTCGATTGTAATATTTTATTCTCTATCTATTTTCATAGCCAGTTCCAATGTAGGAATATATTTATTATCAATAATAATTCTACTGCAAATTGAATGATAATAAATTTATTAATTCTAAAAAGGTTACTTCATTAAACGGTTCAAAGTGAGAACTGTACAGATGCGTTATTTGGACACTATTAATTTCTTTTGGTAGTTCTTTTAAAGTAAAGAAAAATGGTTCCTTCTTTTGCTTATTATTCCAATTACTTAAATTATTTTTATTGTTCATGATAATCCAATCACCATAAATTTCACCGCTATCGAGTAAAAGAAGATTGAAACCATACCCAACATTATTTGATATCTCACACCATGCAAGGATATTGTTCCCTTTGTATTGCGGAATGTAAAATTCAGTTCGAGTATTTCTCTCTCCCCAAAATCTGTCAACAGTCACTTCACGACTATGATTTTCTTTGAGAATAGCCTCCATATTTATTGTTAGTGATTGATTAGGTGAAAGATTCATTTTCCATGACAAATATTCTTTTCTGTACTGATGATAATTGTTTTGTGAGAAAGTAATCCTTGCATTCCCAGCGTATTGATTATTTATTTTTTCTATAAAATCTACAATAGGTGCAATAATAGTGTTTTTAAACTGTGCAAATACTAATTCACAAAAGTCAGATTTTTCCTTCTCTAACTTTTTTTTTGCACTTTCTTGTTTTTGACGTGCGATATCCTCAGCATTTTTTGTAGCGACAGCCATAGATACAATTTTATCTATTGGTGAATCTGATTCAGATTGTTTATCAAGGTGTTGTAGAATTTCATTCCAATTTGAAAAACGTCTTTTTGTTGATTTTTCAAGCATTCGATTAATAACTGAAATCACACAAGGAGAAAGTGACGTGCTGTTTTTTTCTATACTTATAATTGGCGAAAGTAAATGTGCGTTTTTACATTCTTCCTGGGTTCGCGGAATTGGATTGTAGGGATAGTGCAAGGTCGCCAATTGATAGAATACTATTCCCATAGAATAAATATCCATTTGAATGGTATTTTTGCTAAAATCCCAGGCTTCTGGTGACATGTATAAGGGTGTTCCCCCTCCTTTAAAAGTCATTGTACGTGTATTTTCAGACGCAATTTTAGACAGTCCAAAATCAGAAATTTTTAGCTTATCATAGCACAACAATATATTATCAGGCTTTATATCACGATGAATAAGGGTACGGTTTATTTCGTTCATTCCACTAGCAAGTTGCTTATAGATTTTCATCAACTCAACATTTTCAAAGAATTCACCAGTTTGTTCTCTTTGTTTCAAAACTGAACCCAGTGTACCTCCATCGGCATACTCCATTATGATGTATGGCGGCAACTGAGGGAAGGAATCTCCAGTATGAACAAATTCATAGCGAATGATATTTTCGCCCTCTATGGTCATTGCAGACTGCACTTCATTTTTACATGCTTCTT
>CAYJLH010000102.1:2272-5420 GCA_964370925.1 uncultured Oscillospiraceae bacterium
AAAAATAGAGTTATCGTCCTCCCTATGTGCTTTAAAAACAAAGCCAAATCCCCCTTTACCTATTATATCATCTAATATATATAGTCTGTTTTCATCATCTTTGACAGATTGCCCGACAGTTAATATCACAAACATTCCTCCCGAATACATAATTTGACTTTTTCATATTGTACTACATAATACATCGTAAAATCAACTAGTTCTACTCAATAGTTTCACTATATCAAAAATTTAATGCGCATAATTCTTTTTCATTTATAACTTCCCGGAAACAAACACTTCCAAGTCAAAAGGGGGATTAGTGTCTAAGTATTAAAAAAGGCGACCGAAGTCGCCTGGATAAGGACAAAAAAATTAAAAGAGTGGTGTAACAATTGCACCACTCTCCCGGCTAAACCCCAAACAAGTGCTCGTGTTGCTCCTCAGCATTGCACTATCCTCTTGATTGGCAAAAAACTAATTTTAGCTTAAAACAATGGGGTTTTATTGTCTATGTACAGCGTGTGCGGTGGGGGTGTATAGTTTTTGCGGTGACACTGTTCAATTTTGGCGGGCGTGGTGTTCAATCTCAGCGGGAGAGGTGTCTTTTATCTGCGGTATATGCATTTTTGTAGTTTATTTATTTATCATACTATTTAATCCTGCGAAATACATAAATGATTTCTTAGAAAATCGAATATTCATTTGATAAAATTCTTCTTGTGTTTGTGGTGTAACAGTGAATTTTTGAGAAAACTCTTCGATTTGCTTTGAATACTGTGTAATGCCGGTTTTGCTGACTTATTATGTTGATAAATTTATTAAGTCTATTTGTGCATTAGCTAAATTGTGTATAACACTTGCAAAGGCAATGCTTCGAAGAGGTGCTTCCGCAGAATAATGTTTCTCAATTCGACTCTTTTCATGCTCAACAACTTTGTTTAATGCTAAGACAAGATTATCATTTGTGATATTACTAATTTGAGGATTTTTTACTGTTATAACTGCATTCATAAGGGGTATTCCACTACGTGTAGATGGAGAAGCACTTTTTATTGTTACATTTCCATTCTCAATCTCACTAGAAAATAATGCTTTTAAAGCATCTAAGTTAAATACCACATAATTTTTTTCTCCCACAGGCAATTCTAAGCATTCTAACACAAAAATCTTTCCGTTTGGCTTCAAATATTTAATATAGTCATTTAGTATTTGGCAAATATCTTGACGAGGTAACTCATGAATCACATTAGCAAAAATGCATATATCTGCGTCTGAATTATCAAAACTTAATTTAGCTTCGAATGATTTTAGCTTATCTTTGAGACCTATTTCGGTTGCATATATATCTATTTCACTAAGATTTTCTTCACAAATATCAACGCCGTAGTAAGATGTTTTAGCTAATGTGTCAATATCAATTGAATTAAATAATGCTAAAGTTCTTCCGAGACCACAACCAATCTCAACAATTTTAGGTTCTTCCACTTCCAAACCAAGAATAACGTTTTGGATTGCAGCAATTTGCGGGTCAGTTTCTTTGCCTTTTAAAGCATCAAAGACATCTGGATCTTTTAAGCATTCACCTGCATACTTTACTAATTCGAACCGAAAGCTATCTTCAATAAATTTATTATACCTTAAATCCGCTGAAAACCCCGAATACAACTCAGCAATTTTATTAAAAACTTGGATATCATCAGATATTTTATTAATTTGATTCCTATATGTTCCATCTTCGTTTTTGCAATCTATATCTTTTTCAAGATAAAAAAGCCTGTCAGAGGATACTGACATCATAACTGCTGGCGAGTGAGTAGTTATAACTACGTATTTTTGTTTGCACAAATCACTTACTACTTCAATTATTTTTTTCTGTAAATCTGGGTGAAAGTGAGAATCTAATTCATCAATTAAAATTAAATGGGGTGTTTCTTTATCATTTTTAAATAAAACTAAATCAGCAAGTAGGCTCAAAAATTCTAACTCACCAGTACTTAATTGGTAGAAATTAGAAATACCCTTAGATGTAGTTACTCCTATTTTAGTTCCATTAATATCGCTTTTGTAGTCAAGTTTTTTATTAAAAACCGTATTGAATCCATCTGTGATAATCTCCCAATTTCTTTGGTTATCTTCATCAGCCTCTTTAACAGTTCCGGCTAATTTTAACGTAGTTATAAGAGAAAATAAATCTTCGTAACGTTTTAAAGTATTTGAATAATTGATACTGGACATAAAATCAAAAGAAGACATTGGTTTTTGCATACCATATTCTTGATTTTTATTATCGGATGCTAAGTTTCTAATTGATTGTCTATAGTTTGTTATCATTGGTTCAGGATTCATAGATATATTTTTTAGCTTACCATTTGTGTTTTTATATGATTTATCTATTACATATTTCATTTGTTCTAAGAGATAGTAATAACCATTTTCATGTTTACTTCCATTATGTGCTATAGCCAGAAGCAGTTGTGATTTACCACTTCCGTTTTTACCTGCAACAACATTTATACCTTCTTGTATTTCGAAATCTACATTTTTCAATGCCATAAAATCTGTAATATTAATTTTCATACTATAACCTCCACCATTCCACATCCTGCTGTCTTAAACCTTACTCAACGATCTCCATAGCATCATCAATCTCGGCTATAAATAATCTCCACCTAATTGTATCACAACAGCTATTCGTTATCAACGTGTGTAATCGGGAGCGACGTTTGCCGCTCCCGAGAGTTTAGTTACTTATTCTTCTTTTTCGCCCTGACGAACCTCCAAACAACAACACCTGCGCACAGAACACAGAATCCGATTGCAATGAGTACGTTATATTTATCGGTATCGAGCCCGAGTTTTACAAACACATCATTTTTCACGGTAATTTCGAGCGGAACATCAATCGTGTTTTCCGCTGTTACAGTGACTTTTTGCGGTGCTATGGGGAAATACCCCTCCGGCACGGTAGTTTCCTCGATATGCACATCGCCCAGTGGCAAGCCGACAACTGAGATTTTACCCTGCTCGTCAACCATGATTTCGGTTATCTCTCCCGCATTATCAAATTTGTATGTTCCATCTTCAAGGCGGGTGAATTTGAGCGTATCAAATCCCATTCCCAAAAATCCGCCGGACACTTTGAATGTAAATCCTGCTCCAGTGAGCG
>CAYJLH010000103.1:0-5419 GCA_964370925.1 uncultured Oscillospiraceae bacterium
TGCCAAGTTTAGCATTAACTTTGTCCATATATTCTTCAACAATTCCAGGAACTGCATCATAGTATTGGTTACAAGCTTCACGGTGTTGGAAGAAGATATCGCCGTTTTCATGGCTACCACGTGTAGCTGGGTTTTCGGGGTTAAGAGCATGTGCTCTGAAAGCATTAACAGCATCCATGTCGCACATTTCTTTAAGGTCTTCATAATCCCAAGCTTCGATTTTTTGAACTTCGTGTGATGTTCTGAAACCGTCGAAGAAGTTGATGAAAGGAATACGGCTTTTGATTGTTGCAAGGTGAGCAACAGCACCGAGGTCCATAACTTCTTGAACATTGCTTTCTGCAAGCATAGCAAAACCAGTTTGGCGACATGCATAGACGTCACTGTGGTCACCGAAGATACTTAGCGCATGTGAAGCAACTGTACGAGCTGAAACATGGAAAACACATGGTAGAAGTTCACCAGCAATTTTGTACATGTTTGGAATCATTAGAAGCAGACCTTGTGAAGCTGTGTAAGTTGTTGTTAAAGCACCTGCTGCTAGTGAACCGTGAACAGTACCTGCTGCACCAGCTTCGGATTGCATTTCAATAACTTTAGCTTCGCTACCAAAAATATTTTTGAGTCCATTAGCCGACCAAATGTCAACATAGTCAGCCATTGGGCTTGACGGAGTTATTGGATAAATACCAGCAACTTCCGTGAAAGCGTAAGAAACGTAAGCGGCGGCATTATTACCGTCCATTGATTTGAGCTTTCTTGCCATAAAGTAAATCATCTCCTGTATAAATTTGTGTATGCAAGACGAAAAGAAAATTTCGACATACTTTGGATTTATTTTACCACCTTTTTATCCGTATGTAAACAAAAATTAACATATTATTTCGGGCAAATTTACCAAAATATTAAATTGCGCTATTAAATCTCTTAAAATAGACGTAATCTAAATTTTTTTCTTGTTATTTTGGCTGTATTGTAATATAATATTTAGACAAATATCTCGTATTTTAAGAATCAGAAATGCAAAGGCCTTGATGGAACTTTGTGTGATTAGTTATGAAATTTACAAGGTCAAGTCGTGAAAGGAGTTTTTTTCATGGTGACAATACAAAATAAATACGGAAACATCAGAATTACAGACGAAGTTATAACCTTTGTCGCCGGCGATGCCGCCACAAATTGTTTCGGCGTCCGTGGCATGGCGGGCAAGGCGAGAGAAAGTGGGTTATACCAACTTTTGCGCCGTGAGTCTATGTCAAAAGGTGTTGAAATCAGCTATAACGAGGACGATAGCCTTTCGGTTTCTCTCCATATAGTTGTAAACCACGGTTTTAATATTATGGCACTTTGCAGTAGTATTATAAACGAAGTTTCATATAAAGTTACATCGCTAACAGGCTTGCCTGTTGCAAGCGTTGATGTATATGTAGATTCCATGGTGATGGCAGAATAATTATTTTACAGATGAAGCGGTTTGCTTCACGGAGGTGCTTTTTTGAGAGAATTTTTAGACGGCGCGGCATTTAAAGGCATGGTTTTATGTGCTTCCGATGCATTGGAAAGCGATAAACAGAGATTAAATGACCTAAACGTATTCCCTGTGCCCGATGGCGATACAGGGACAAATATGAGCCTAACACTTTCCGCTGCTGCGACAGAGTTGAGAAAAAAAGAATATAGCTCGCTTAGCGAAGCGGCAGATGCTGTTGCAAGCGCTATGCTTCGTGGCGCAAGAGGTAACTCGGGCGTTATTTTGTCGCTACTGTTTCGCGGATTATCCAAGGGCTTGAAAGGGCTTGATGTTGCAAATTCAGCGGAGTTTGCTGCGTCAATGTCGAAAGGCGTTCAGGCGGCTTATAAAGCTGTTATGAAGCCAACCGAAGGAACAATTTTAACAGTTTCACGACTTGCTTCGGCAGCTGCTGAGGAATTTGCAGAAGCCGGCGGAGATATTGAGCTCATGCTAACTCGTGCAATCGACGAGGGCAAAGCCGCAGTTGAAGATACAGTTAACCTCAATCCTGTGCTTAAAAAAGCCGGTGTTGTTGATGCCGGTGGCGAGGGTTATATAGTCATTTTTGACGCTATGCTTGCATTTTTAGAGGGCAGAGTTGTAGTTAGAGAAAATGCTCCCGCCACAACAGCGCCGACTTCGGTTTTTGAGATGTTTGATGCCTCTGAAATCGAATTTGCATACTGCACAGAATTTATTGTCGAAAAAGAAAACGATAAAGACCCCATGAAATTGCGCGAATACCTTGAAACTTTGGGAGATAGCGTTGTTTTGGTCGATGATGACGAAATAATCAAAGCGCATGTTCATACAAATGAACCCGGAAATGTTTTAACTCGAGCATTAACTTATGGTTCACTTGCCACAATTAAAATCGAAAACATGAAAACTCAGCACACCGAGCAAGTTTCTAAGACTGTCGAGACCGTTGATGCTGTAGAGGAAAATGCACCTGTTCAAGCAGAGAAAAAATTTGGTTTTGTTGCAATTTGTGCAGGCGAGGGGCTCGAGGCATTATTTTTCGACTTGGGTGCTGATGCCGTTGTATCCGGTGGGCAAACTATGAACCCATCTACAGAGGACATCCTACGTGAAATAAACAAAACTCCAGCCGAGATTGTTTATGTTTTCCCGAACAACAAAAACATCATCATGGCGGCGGAGCAATGTGACTACCTAACAGAAAAAAAAGTTATCGTTATCCCGACAAAAACTGTTCCACAGGGGATAACTGCTTTGCTTAGTTTAGATTCCGAGCTTTCAGAAGAAGACTTGACAAGCACATTCAACGAAGCAATCAAGACAGTACAAACCGCTTTAGTAACATATGCCGCAAGAGATAGTGAGCTTGGCGAATATAGCATTAAAGCAGGTGAATATCTTGCTCTATTAAACGGACAGCTTATAGGAAACTTCACCGAGAGGGAAGAAGTTTTCGAGAAATTATGTGAAAGTGTATCAGAATTTTCACCTGAATTCATTTCAATTTACTATGGCTCTGACGTTACAGAGGCGGAGGCAAACGAAGTTGGAAAACAGTTTGCAGAAAAATTCGATGGCGATGAAGTTGCCGTGATTTATGGCGGACAACCCGTTTACTATTACATGATATCTTTCGAATAAATTTATGATATACCAAACACCACATTGCAAAAATCGTCTCAGATTTAATGCAAGCGTGGTGTTTTTTTGCTTAAAAATTATCCAAATCAATGTATATATTGTCTTAAATATAGCCTATTTAGCAATTTACAGCAATAAATAATATACAAAAATTGTTATTATTACGCTGTTTGCACCTTATTTTTCCTGTCACACATTGACTTTTTATGTGCAACATGCTATAATCTGAGTAACTTTTTTTTACTTTGAGGTGAATGCTATGAGAGAAAGCTACATACAAAATCTTATCGCTGAGCGTATTGGCGGTAAAATGTTCGGTAAAAGCACCGCGATTTATAAGTTCGAGAAAATCAAGAGAGCAAGACGTCAAGCCGTTATTGATCATCCCGAAATGGAAATCATCGACATGGGCGTTGGCGAACCCGATGCTATGGCTGACCCCGGCGTACTCGAAGTTCTTTCTGCAGAAGCTGCTGAATGGGACAACAGAGGTTATACGGATAATGGTATTATTGAGTTCCAAACTGCTGCCGCAGAATATATGGCACGTGTCTTTGGTGTTGAGGGAATTAACCCCGAAACAGAAGTTGTTCACTCAATAGGCTCAAAACCTGCTCTTGCTATGATGGCACAAGCATTTATAAATCCAGGTGATGTCACACTTATGACAGTTCCCGGTTACCCAATCATGGGTACTATGACAGAGTATCTTGGTGGTGAAGTTTATAAACTGCCCTTAACAGCAGAAAATAAATTCCTACCTGACCTTGCATCTATCCCAGAAGATATTATTGCAAGAACAAAGCTTCTTTACCTAAACTATCCAAACAACCCAACAGGTGCGTTTGCAACAACAGCATTTTTCAAAAAAGCTATTGCTTTTGCAAAAAAACACAAAATCGTCATTGTTCAAGATGCCGCTTATGCAGCTCTAACTTTTGACGGACAAGAGCCACTAAGCATACTTTCACTCCCCGGTGCGAAAGATGTTTGTGTTGAGCTACACTCATTAAGTAAAGCGTATAATATGACAGGTTGGAGACTTGCTTTCGTAGTCGGTAATCCACTTGTTGTTAAGGCTTTTGCTCAAATCAAAGACAACAACGATTCAGGGCAATTCGGCGCTATCCAACTTGCTGGTAAATACGCTCTTGAGCACCCAGAAATCACAGAGGCAACAGCTGAGAAATATTCTCGCCGTCATGACATGCTTGTTGCAACTTTGAACAAACTTGGTTTCAAGGCGAAAAAGCCTAAAGCTTCTTTCTACCTTTATGTCAAAGCTCCTAAGGGAATCAAGGGTGGAGTTGAATTTAAATCAGGTGAGGATTTCAGCCAATACCTAATCCGTGAAAAACTAATTTCAACAGTTCCATGGGATGATGCTGGCGCATTTGTCCGCTTCTCAGTTACTTTTGCTGCACTTCCAGAAGAAGAGCAAAAAGTTATGGACGAAATTTACGCTAGACTTTCAAGTGTTAAATTTGTATTTTAATTAGTATACATTATAATAGTAGTGTTTAACACTCCATCGAAAAAAGAGCTGCCCAAGTGGGTAGCTCTTTTTGCTTTCACTTTTTAATGCGTAATTTGTGTTCACTCCGTGGGGTCACTTTCTTGCGAAAAGAAAGTAACCAAAGATTCGTCGGGGATAATCTTCGATGACTTACTTTCTGTACGAGCAGAAAGTAAGCAAAGACACGTTTAAGGAGAGGGAATTTCGTGATTCCCCTCTCCTTAAAAATCCTCACCCCAGCGACCAAAGGGGGTCGCCTGACCCCCTTTTGGAATACCCCCGCATTTGCGACAAGTCGCAAGGTCAGCCTGTACTTGGGATTTAGTTCGCAAAAAGATACGCTTTTCTTTTTAAGTTTTGCAAGTGAGTAGATGCGGGCTGAGGCGGCGATAGCCGTGGATTATGAATATTTTCGTGCGTTTGCAACTGCTTCTGGGTTTGCAAACTTTTTTTGTGGCTTTCTCAGCACCCTTTCCGCCTCTTCGGCGCTCGGGGGACGAATCCCCCGAAACTTTTTGTATACTTTTTGGTTTCAAAAAGTATACCCACGGAGTGTCCTATTTCTGCTTCGGAACTTGCTTTATAGAAAGCGAAATCCTCTTTTTCTTCTCATCAATCTCCAAAACAATAACCTCAAGCACATCTCCAACGGAGACCGCTTCTGACGGATGTTTGATAAATTTATCACAAATTTGAGAAATATGCACAAGCCCATCTTGATGAACTCCGATATCGACAAATGCACCGAAATCTATAACATTTCTGAC
>CAYJLH010000104.1:0-5214 GCA_964370925.1 uncultured Oscillospiraceae bacterium
ATTTTTTCCTCCTATATTGTAACATAAACAAAGAATTTTTGCTATAATTTTTTTACTAAAATGAAATATCATCTAAAAATATTGTTAAAATAATATCAATTTCAGTCATTTTAACTAGTTAACAATTATTTTGACTGTAAAATATGCTAAAAACAGTTTAAAGTGCTAAAATACTGAAGATTTTTTGTCAGAAATGACCTAAGTTGTTAACACGGTAACCACAGCTTGAACTTGTTTTTTTTAATAATATATGCTATAATTACCTCATTATTAAAATGGCAAAATCTGATATAATTTTAGGAGGATTCGATGACATTACACGAAATCAAACAATTGTTAAATGCCGAAGTTTTATGTGGAAATGATTGCTTAGAGCGAGAAGCAGGGGGCGTTTTTTCATCTGATATGATGAGTGATGTTTTAGCTTTTGGCGAGGGACATTCTATTTTGGTAACTGGACTATGTAATCCCCAAGTCGTCAGAACAGCCGAAATGATGGACATATACTGCGTAATCTTTGCAAGTGAAAAACAGCCAAATTTACAGATAATTAAGCTTGCGGAAGAAAAAGAAATTGTTGTGCTAACGACAAATTTACCGATATTCACAACATGTGGTCTTCTATATGAAAGCGGATTGAGAGGGAACTCCTAAATGAGCAACTCTATCACATTTAGCTACACTGTTTCAAAAGACGACTTTACAAGAGTTGGCGAAGCCAGTTCTGATGTTAAGAGTCGACTTAAAAAACTCGGTGTTGACAATACCGTTATCAGAAAAGTTGCAATCGCAATGTATGAGGGCGAAATTAATATGGTTATACATGCCGACGGCGGAACTATTGATGTCGACATCGACGACGATGGTGTACATATATTGCTACAAGATGTCGGCCCCGGAATTGCAGATATTGAAAAAGCAATGCAAGCCGGATTTTCAACAGCGCCAGAAAATATTCGCGCCCTTGGCTTTGGAGCCGGAATGGGGCTTCCAAATATGAAAAAAAATAGTGATACACTTAATATAAAATCAACTATAAACGTAGGTACAACTGTTACCATGGATATACTGTTCTAAATAAGGAGGTGAGCTTTCTGAATAAATTCAGACACTCAGTGCGCCTTGACAAAGACGCTTGCAAGGGATGTATAAACTGTATTAAGCACTGCCCGACACAAGCAATTCGAGTTCATAATGGAAAGGCAAAAATCATAGAAGCCTTTTGCATCGACTGTGCAAAATGCATCAGATACTGCCCCCATCGCGCAAAAATTCCAGTCTATGACCCCATAGACGTCATAAAAAATTATAAATATTCGGTCGCACTTCCTGCGCCGTCATTATATGCACAATTCAATAATTTAACAAATGTCGACATAGTTTTAAATGCACTTATAAAACTTGGTTTTGATGATGTTTTCGAAGTTAGTGCAGCTGCGGAAATGGTCTCGGCTGTTTCACGCAAATATATCGCAGAACATGAGGACGAAGTGCCATTTATAAGCACAGCCTGTCCGACTGTGGTGCGATTAATTCGTGTAAAGTTCCCTTCGCTTATTCCAAGATTGCTACCGCTAAAACCACCTGTTGAAGTTGCAGCAGAGCTTGCACGAAAATTAGCAGTCGAAAAAACAGGCTTAAAACCTGAAGAAATCGGAATTATTTTCATCTCTCCATGTCCATCGAAAGTGACTTATTCCCGCTCTCCACTTGGAATTGAAAAGAGCGAAATTGATAATGTCATTGCAATAAAAGAAGTCTATCCGCTGTTGCTTCCGCTCATGAAAGCCGTAACAGAAGACCTTGTTCCTCTTTCACATTCCGGGCGCATAGGTGTTGGCTGGGGTTCTAGTGGCGGTGAAATCGCCGGACTTTATACAGATAATTATTTAGCCGCAGATGGAATTGACAATATTTTGCCGGTTCTTGAAGATTTGGAGGACGAAAAGTTCCACGGGCTTAGATTTATCGAACTAAACTCATGTAGTGGCGGCTGTGTTGGGGGAGTTTTGAATATCGAAAACCCCTACATTTCGATTACTAAAATCAAGAAATTAAATAAGCATCTGCCTATAACTCAAGCAAATGATGAAGATTTAATTGAAATTGATTTCAATTGGACTGACCCTGTTGAATATGAACCTGTTTTTCAGCTCGGACAAAACCTGAGAGAGAGCATGGCGAGGATGAACCAAGTCGAGCAACTCACAGCGGAGCTTCCCGGTTTGGACTGCGGAACTTGTGGCGCACCCACATGCAGAGCCTTAGCCGAGGACATCGCTAGGGGAGAGGCAACAAAAACAAACTGCGTCTATGTTTTAAAGGACTATGTCACAAAAATCCGAAATGATTACAGATTTTTAGATAACGAATTAAGAGAGTGGAGCGAAAGTGATGACAGTTAAAGATTTAACACAAATAGATGGTTTCACAATTTTAAACAAGGGCGACGACGAGAGAGAAATTTCTCAGATTTTTTGCTGTGACTTACTCAGTGTTGTCATGGGCAGATGTCCAGCTGACAGTGTTTGGATAACTGTCATGGGTAATATGAATTCAATCGCCGTTGCAACTCTTGCCGATGCTTCCTGTATACTTTTGGCGGAGGGTTCTGTTTTAGACGAGCAAGCTGCGTCTAAAGCCCTTTCTGAAAATATGTCAGTTTTAAGGACTGAAATGCCTATTTTTGAGGCAAGTTTAGCAATTTACGAAAGAATGAAGTTATGATTGAAGCAAAATATGATTTGCATATTCACAGCTGCTTATCCCCCTGTGGTGACAATGACATGACGCCTGCAAATATAGTCGGTATGGCTTTTATCAGCGGTTTGCGAGTGATTGCCATAACCGACCATAACAGCTGTTTAAATTGTGCCCCTGCCATGAAATACGGCGAAGAATACGGCGTTATCGTCATCCCAGGAATGGAGCTTACAACTTCGGAAGAAATTCATGTTGTATGCCTTTTCCCAAGGCTTGAAAATGCCTTACGATTTAGTGATTTTGTTTACGAGCAACTGATGGATATTAAATGCAAGCCTGACATTTTCGGGTATCAGTTTATTGTCGGCGAGGATGACGAAATTGCAGGTGAGGTCGAAAAACTTCTAATCAGTGCTACCGATATTTCAATTGATGATGTAGATGCACTAATGGACGAGTACGAGGGACTTTGGTTTCCCGCACACATAGAAAAAGATGCAAATAGCGTGCTTTCAAACTTGGGTATGATTCCTCCTGACAGCAAATTTATCATGGCAGAAATAAAAGATTTCAACAGAACAGACGAGATAATTGAAGAAAATCCATATTTAGAAAGATGTGAAATACTTTATAATTCCGATGCGCACTCTTTGGGACAAATCGGAAGAACCAGAGATTAATTTTTTATAGCATATAGTTTACGGCGTACTTTTTGCAAGCAAAAAGTACGCCGTCGATATTATTTTTATACTATTTAAATATGGAAAACTATCTAATTCTCACTGCCATCATCTCACTACCCACCACATCACAACTGGCAGTTGCCGCAGTAAGTTCCGTAAGTGCCGCTGAAAATTCAGCGGTTTTTTCAGTTGAAATTAACGCTTCGAGTACAACATCTGTTCCAAAATCTGTGTTTTTTAATATAGCCGAAAACTCACCCAACAGCCTGTTCACACGCTCATATTGATTATAAGCACACGCAACCATGACTTCATCCCACTCGTCCATGCGACTAATTCCGGCAGCATCAAGGGCGAGTTTTGCAGTATTTGTATAGGCTCTTACAAGCCCACCGGCGCCGAGCAAAGTTCCGCCAAAATACCGAGTTACAACACAACAGACATTTTTCACTTCCTCAGAGCGAAAAACATTCAAAGTCGGCATACCCGAAGTTCCCGAGGGCTCTCCGTCATCGCTATAGCGCATAATTTGCCCCTCAAGCATGACATAAGCATACACATTATGATTTGCATCCCTGTGTTTTTCGCGAGTTTCTTTAATTCTCTGCAATGCCTCAGCTTCATCATTCACTTTCCAAACATGCCCGATAAATCGGGATTTTTTCTCTATAAATTCGGCTTCGCCATATCCTGATGGCACGAGATAACTTTTCATTTTTCCCATTCCTCACGTAAATCAGGTACATTATGTTCGATTGCAAATTCAGAAATTTTGCCCCAAAGTGACAGCTTAAAAGCGGTTTCAACTTCAATTCCGTTGTCTTTATACTCAATTTCGCCAACAACCGCATCACGGCGAAGCATTTCTAAAACAGCGCCTTTGTCATAAGGCAAAAGTAGTTTTGCTCTATATTTTCCAAGGTTTAGTGCATCACAAATCCTGCTTAAAAGTCTGTCTGTGCCCTCGGCAGTTTTTGCGGAAATGAACACGCTGTCACGGTCAGACTGCAAGTCACCGTCGAATTTATCGCACTTATTAAAAACACGGATACAAGGTGTTTTTTCCGCTTCCAATTTGACAATTAAGTCCTGAACAATCTCCGCTTGATGCTCCCATTCGGGATTTGAAATGTCAATAACATGCAAAATCAGGTCTGCATATTTAAGCTCTTCAAGTGTAGATTTAAACGCCTCAATCAAATGGTGAGGCAATTTTCTGATAAATCCAACTGTGTCAGAAATTAAAAGTGCCTCATTATCCTCAGTTATAATTTTTCTTGTTGTCGTATCAAGCGTATCAAAAAGTCTGTCATTTGCAGGGATATCTGAATTTGAAAGACTATTTAAAAGCGTAGATTTTCCAGCATTCGTATAGCCAACAAGAGCCACAACCGGCACAGAATTTTTTTCTCTCTGCCTACGCTGAGTGGAGCGAACACGTCTAACCGCCTCGAGTTCTTCCCGAAGTTTTTGGATTTTTCTTCTAATGTGTCGTCTGTCGGTCTCGAGTTGAGTTTCACCCGGACCACGAGTGCCTATGGGGCTTGAGCCACCGCCGGCAGTTTGCCTTACAAGGTGAGTCCACATACCGATAAGCCTTGGCATTAGGTATTGATACTGCGCAAGCTCTACCTGTAGTTTACCCTCACGGGTTTGCGCTCTTTGGGCGAAAATGTCCAAAATCAAACCTGAGCGATCCAAAACTTTTACACCCAAATCCTCGGACAAAACCCTCATTTGCGAGGGTGAAAGCTCATTGTCAAAGACCGCAAGGTCACATTCTTCCGCCTCAATAAGCGCTTTCATTTCAGCAACTTTACCCTCGCCA
>CAYJLH010000105.1:0-5154 GCA_964370925.1 uncultured Oscillospiraceae bacterium
CACCTACCTTATGGTTCTATTATACCATAAAGTAGGTGCTTTTGTCTTCAGGCTGTGCTGAACCCAAATTGGGTTCAGCTTTTTTTTTTATATTAAAAAGTATCGACGCACCAATTCCTGTAAGTAGCCCAAAACTATAAATCACGTTCCATATTGGCGCAATAATCGCCATAGCCGCAGAGCCATTAGGGCCGTGATATTGGCCGACTGCTATCATATCCACAAGTCCATACACCGATTGGAGTATAGCACCACCAAAAGAGGCTATAAAGTACTTCAAATAAATTTGCTTGATATTTCCGTTTAATAAATCCATATTTCCTCCTAAACACAAAAAAGCCAGACAAGATTTGCGCAATGCACAATATCTTATCCAGCAGTTATTTTGATATAACACACCCTCTGATATAACTTCATTAATATACCATACTAAAATTAGTTGTCAATAGCAAACAAAAATTGCTGTATAATTTTATATACAATTAATGTTAACAAATTATTGACAAACAAATAATTAAATGATAACATGTACATAATATTAGCGTGTTACTGGTTAGGCAGGCATTAACTGATAGGAAGATTTTTTCTTTTTATTCTGTTGGTGCGTGCTTTTTTGCGTTCCAACAAAAAATTAATTTTGGAGGAATAACTCATGAAAGACAAAATTTTTGGCGTTCTTCAAAGGGTGGGTCGCTCATTTATGCTACCTATCGCAATCCTACCAGTAGCAGGTTTATTTTTAGGAATTGGTGGGTCTTTCACCAACAGCACCATGCTTGAGGCATATGGTCTCATGGACATAATGGGTCCGGGGACTATAATTTATGCAATTTTAAGTGTTATGTCGCAATGCGGTGATATCATTTTTGCAAACTTACCTCTAATATTCTCTGTCGGTGTTGCCATCGGTATGGCAAAAAAGGAAAAAGAAGTTGCCGCTCTATCTGCTGTTATCGGGTTTTTAATTATGCACACAGCCATAGGCGCACTCATCACGATTAACGACGCAACTTCGTATTTAATCGCTGGTTCTGTAACATCTGTTGTCGGTATTCAATCACTACAAATGGGTGTTTTCGGTGGTATCATTGTCGGTCTTGGCGTTGCTGGATTGCACAATAGATATTATAAAATCGAACTACCACAAGTTCTATCATTTTTTGGCGGAACAAGATTTGTTCCCATCGTTTCAGCTGTTACATATTTAATTGTCGGTATTATCCTGTTTTACATCTGGCCAACAATTCAATCCGGAATTTACTCAGTCGGAGAACTAGTCAACAACAGTGGCTATGCAGGAACATTTGTATACGGTCTTATGGAAAGACTTTTAATTCCTTTCGGACTTCACCACGTTTTCTACCTACCATTCTGGCAAACTGCCGTTGGCGGAACGCTTATGGTTGACGGTGTTTTAATTGAAGGTGCTCAAAACATTTTCTTTGCTCAACTAGCGTCACCAAATACAGAAGTTTTCGCAGTTTCTGCAACAAGATTTATGTCCGGTAAGTTCCCACTTATGATTTTTGGTCTACCTGGGGCGGCGCTTGCTATGTATCATTGTGCGAAAAAAGAGAAAAAAGCAGTTGTAAAAGGCTTATTAGTATCAGCAGCGTTAACATCTATGCTAACAGGTATCACAGAGCCACTAGAGTTCACATTTTTGTTCATCGCTCCTGCTCTTTATGCTATTCACTGCATAGGCGCTGGACTTGCATATATGATTATGCATATTTTAAATGTCGGTGTCGGCATGACATTCTCAGGCGGTATAATCGACCTTTCTCTGTACGGAATTTTACAGGGAAATGACAAGACAAATTGGATAATGGTTGTTATAGTTGGTCTGATTTATTTCGCAGTATACTATTTAATATTTAGATTTGTTATAACAAAATTCAACCTAAAAACTCCCGGTCGTGAGGACGAAGGAGAGGAAACTAAGCTATACACAAGAAAAGATGTAGACGCAAGAAAACAAGGCAAAACTGAAACAACAGTTTCTGAAAACGACGAAGTCAGTACCCTAATTTTGCTTGGCCTTGGCGGAAAAGCTAACCTCTCTGATGTCGATTGCTGTGCAACAAGACTGCGTATCACTGTAAAAGATTCTAGCCTAGTAAAAGAAAATTTACTCAAACAGTCAGGAGCTGCCGGTGTAATCGTAAAAGGGCAAGGTGTTCAAGTTATTTATGGCCCACGAGTGAGTGTTATTAAATCAGAATTTGAGGACTTTTTAAGCTCACCTCAGAGCGATAATGTAACTCTCCCAAGCGAAACTTCCGGAAGCAATGGTTTCGCCTTCACATCACCTATGGAGGGAAAACTAGCCCCATTATCCGAAACTCCTGACGACTCATTTGCGCAAGAAATGGTCGGTCGTGGTGTCGTATTCTTCCCCACAAAAGGCGAACTTCGTGCACCTTGTGACTGCAAAGTAAGCATGATTTTCCCAACAAAACACGCTGTTGGATTGGAAACTACTGACGGTTTAGAAATTCTAATTCACGTCGGAATTGATACAGTAAAGCTTGACGGAGTCCCATTTAATGTTAAAATAAAAGAGGGTCAAGAACTTAAAAAAGGTGACCTTATCATGGAGTTTGACCTCAAAGCTGTTGCCGAAAAAGCGGCAAGCGTCGCAACTCCCATGGTTTTCACAAATTTGGATGATGATAAACAAATTAACGTAACCGCCTTGGGCGAAGTTGGATTCGAAACAAAAATATTGACTATTTCATAGAAAAAACGAGGTTTTAGATGAGAGTATTAAAAATTTTGAACAATAATGCGCTATTAGCCGTAGACGATAATCAGGTCGAATATGTCTTTCTCGGAAGTGGAATTGGCTTTAATAACAAAAATGGTGCAGAGTTTATTTCTAAAGAAGATACCAAAAAATTTATACTCTCATCAAACATCGACAGGGACAAAAGTTCTGTTGAAATAGTAAATTCTGTTGAACCACATTTTATAGAAATCAGTGCCGAGATAATCACGCTTGCTGAGGAAAAATTCGGCGAAGTGGACGAAAACATCCTGCTCCCTCTTGCTGACCATATTGCTTTTGCAATTGAGCGAATTGAGAAAAAGATGGACATTTCTAACCCGTTTACCAAAGAACTTCAATTGCTATTCCCTGACGAATTCGAGGTTGCTTTAAAAGGCAAGCAAATCATTTTGGATAAAACTGGTATAGATATAAACGCTGACGAAGTGTCGTATATTACCTTACATATTCACAGCGCAATTTCCACTTCGCATATCAGCTTGTCACTTCAAATGGCAAAGTTTATTCAAGATTTCATTGCTGATTTAGGGCAAGAATGTGGCATAAAAATCAGCGACGGAACTCTTTCATACAGCAGATTTATGACGCACATGCGTTATATGATAGCCCGTGTTACGAGAAAAGAACGTCTTGACCTCAATATGAATGATTATTGTAAGCAAAATTTTAAATTTTCCTATGATAAAGCTGAGTATTTGACTCGCGAAATTGGAAAACTACTAAAGCTTGAAATAAAAGATGTCGAAGTTGGATATTTAGCCTTGCATATCGAAAGAGTAATCCAAGCTGCAATTAATAATGAAGAATAATTTGAGCCCACCACTTAAAACAAAAGTGGTGGGCGCTTTTAGTAAAATAGCTAAAATTACTATATGACAGCACTGAAAAAGGACATAAAAAACGAGCCTTTTTCCTTAGAAAAAAGCCCGTAAACACCGATGTCATGTGTGCTTATTTAGGATGCCTTAATCGCGAGCGATGCATTCAGTGCTGAGCAACTTTGCAAGCTCATTGTCGCCGCGCTTAACAATCCCCAAATTGGCACTGATAAATAGATCAAGGCTATAATGTAATTTAGTAGCCACTTCCAAACCAAAGCCACTTGACAATTTTATTTTCAATTACCAACAAAAGCGAGCATACCCTCAGCAAATTCGTCAAAATAATGCATACCTTGATTACTTACAAGATTAATCCCCGTCTTCTTACAAAAATCATAAAAATAACACGCTGTTCTGTCGTTGCGAACAAATATTTTTGCAGGTTTGCCATATCGCTCAATGTAATCAATCATCATAGAAAGCAGTATTGCATTGTCTTCATCATTGTTTATTGTATCATACATTATACATTCTCTGCTGTTTCGTTCGAGTATTGCAATCAGCGACGGAAAATACGGTATATCCGTTTTCTTTTCCTGCACCGGAGCAGGAATGAATACTCTATCTATCTCTATGACCGATTTTGTTTTAGGCATGGATTTTACTCGCTCTATAAGTTCTACTTCATTTACGACAAGCATTTTTCTCGGAATTTCCGGCATTGGTGTCGCAAAGTTAATCCACTCTTTTCTTTCTTCCGAATAAACACGAATCAGAGTTTCATTTTGCTCAAAATCAACAGAGAATTTATTTTCCAAAACACATAGTGCCGCCATTATGTAATTTTGCAAAGCTTCTGTCATTAAGTTCACTTCATCGGAAGTCAAAAACCACGGATAATATCCGGGCTTCATACGCCTAAAGTATATCCAATTGTCCGCACCGCGAAATTTTAGCCCTAATTCCTTGATAATTGCTCTCTCTTTAGTGGTAAGCTCATCTCTGTTTCCAAAATAACACATGATGCAATTTTGATAAAATAAGGGGTCTGACGCATCATTATTTTGCATGGACGACATCATATCGCTTAAGGCGTTCATTTCCTCATATCCGGGGTAAACGCCAATGCCATAACATTCGCCGTTTCTTCCCATCGTTGATACGAATATCTCCTCATTACGATTAGGTAGCTTGATTGTGATTATGTCTGTATCCCACAATGCGTTCCACGGTTGTATTTTCTTAATATTACATGCGACTTCGTATAATTTTTCCCACTGTTCAATTGTTGGTTGATTTACCATTATTGCACTCCATTCCGCCACTATGTATTTGATGTTTAGGCAAGATGATTTTTAATGAGTTTGTACATCAGTAATTATAACTTATCAATGCATGAAAATCAATGTGAAATAAAAAATTAATTAGCAGAAAATAGGCGGTATTTAAGTTATGCTGGTTTAAAACTGAATATGTTAGCACAAAACAAGCAGAAAATACTCATCATACAAGGGAGTAGTGGGTAGAATAGCAAAAAATAGA
>CAYJLH010000106.1:0-4949 GCA_964370925.1 uncultured Oscillospiraceae bacterium
AACTTGTGACCTCCCGCACGTCAAGCGGATGCGCTACCAGCTGCGCCAATCGTCCATTTCGCTGTTGCTTAACAACGAAGATTAGTATACTACATATTTTGGGTTTTGTCAACAGGAAATTTAATTTTTTAAAAATTTCTTGCTAAGTCGACTAATAGAAAAATTAAACCAGATAAAAAAATCACTGCAATTTGATTGATTTTTATCAATTTAATCGCCAAAAATGCCAGAATTACCATAAAAAATGAGATTAAATTAAAACTTTCAAATGTAGGCGAAGCCTCACCCCAGATTGCTGTGATTAAAATTCCAAGGCCAGCTGATGCAATTAACGCTATAACCGTTGGCCTTAATGCGCTCATTGCGCCTTTCATGACTGACATTTTTTTGTACTTTCTGTAAATCATAAAAAATATGCTGACGACTATAAAAGGTGGCGTCGTAAATCCTAATGTCGCACATACTGCGCCACCAAAACCAGCAACTTTTGTTCCGACAAATGTTGCAGCATTTATAACTATTGGCCCCGGTGTGATTTGCGAAATCGTGATTAAATCCGTAAATTCTGCCATTGTAAGCCAGCCATGGACATCAACAACTTGCGACTCTATAAAAGGTAAGGAGGCATATCCCCCACCTAAAGTTAAAATTCCGACATATGCAAAACTTAAAAAAAGTTGTAAATAAATCATTTTTCAAGCCCTCCGTTTTTCTTAGAAACAACAGAGTGAATTGCACCCAAAACTCCGGCGGTAATCGCAATATATGCGACATTGACCCCAAAAAACCATGTGAGACAAAATGCAACTGCCATTATAAGGACTGACGGTATTTTAATTGGTGAGAAAAATCCCTTTGCCATGTTCCAAACTGCGTCGATTATTACGGCGGCAATTCCTGACTGCATTCCTCTCATAAATGAGGCGACGTATGTGTTCTCATTAACTGCGTCGTATATATAAAATACCATTGAAAGTATCACAAGCGGTGGAATAACTGTCCCGAGTGCACCAACCAATGCACCCAAAATGCCTTTGAATCTGTGCCCGACCAAAACTGCTGTGTTAATAGCAATCGCTCCCGGTGATGACTGCCCTATTGCGACTAAATCTAAAATTTCCTCTTCGGGAAGCCATCCGAGCTCCTCACAAAAGCGCTTTTTCATCAGTGGAACAATTACATATCCACCCCCAAAAGTGAAAGCACTTAGCATTAAAGTCGAACGAAAAAGTAGCCCTAAACTAAATGGTTTTTTTTCCAAAATTTTTACCTACCGATTATGAAGTTACTGCTTTGACATATACAGGAATTGAGTCTGTAACACCGGCACAGCTGACTGTTAAAGTTCCCGAACCGGGGCCAACTGCTGTGACTGAGCCTGTGCTGTCTACGGTGAAAATAGCAGTATCAGAACTTATCCACTCAACAGGTGCTGTGACTGTTAGAGGGAAAATTTGGACATCAAGCTTTAGTGGGCTGTCCCCTACTGCCAATGTAAATCCCTCAGATGGCTCTGTAAGGAAATAGATGTCAATTGAATCAGGTGGTGTGACGGGAGTTGGTGTCGGAGTTGGAAGTGGCGTTGGCGTTGCCGCGATTGGTGGCGCTGAGCCTATCGGGTCGGCTATTTCGCTATCACTGTTTCCGCCAACTTCGTCTAAATTTGAAGTTATCAAAACCACAACTGAAAGCATAACAGCAGAAACTACAGTTATGCCAAATGCAAACTGCCATTTTGCGTTTTCGTTTGTTGCTGCGCTGTCTTTTGCCCTATCTGATGTTGTTGCAGCTTTTGTGGATGTTGTTTGCCTAACTGCACTGCAATGAGGGCACTTTTTACTCAATCCTGAATATTGACGCTTGCATTTTCTGCAAGTTATTTTTGGTATAAAACTCATATTAAAAACCCCACTTTATATATTATCATGTATTTTGAAGAAGAGCATACTATAAATAAACAGTCCTACACATAAAAATTGTAGAACTGTTTGTGTTATTGCTAAAATGGGCGCACTAAACTAAATACAAGCATAAGCCCACCCAAAAGGAGTGCCTCAGCGGATGTAAAATCAAAGGATGAAATTGTAGAATAAACCATATAGACACCTCCGTTTACATAACATTATAACCCATGCAATATTAAATGTCAAGTTTTAGAAGTGTCTTGATAAATCTCTTCTTAAACGAGAAATTATCCTCTTTTCTAGCCTACTTATGTACGATTGAGATATTCCGAGCATATCCGCAACTTCTTTTTGCGTATACTCATTATAGCCGTTTAAGCCAAAACGCATGAAAATTATCGACTGCTCCCTGTCGGATAACCTATAAACCGCATCCATCAAAAGTTTCTTGTCAACATCGTCTTCAAGTGGCCTGTAAACTTCGTCCTCGTCTGTGCCTAAAATATCTGATAACAGAAGCTCATTTCCGTCCCAGTCGGTGTTTAAAGGCTCGTCGAAAGATACTTCTGTGCGCTGTGAACTGACTTTTCTAAGATGCATTAATATCTCATTTTCTATGCATCTTGATGCATAAGTTGCAAGTTTAATATTTTTTGTGGGATTAAATGTGCTTATCGCCTTGATAAGTCCAATTGCACCTATGGAAATTAAATCCTCCAAATTTACCCCTGTATTTTCAAATCGTCTGGCTATATAAACGACTAAGCGCAAGTTGCGCTCTATCAGAAGTTTTTTTGCGTTTTCATCTCCCTCGGCAAGGGCGTTTATGGCTTTTTCCTCGTCCTCGCGTGAGAGCGGTGGGGGCAGATTGTCGCTGCCGCCTATGTACATTATTTCAGGCGGTGGAAAACCTAATTTTGTCAAAAATCGTTGTACGTGAATTGTTAATTGCATTTTTAATACTTCAAACCTTTTTAAACCTTCAAATTTTTTACTCATATAGACCTGACCTTTCTGCTCAAATTATGGCTGAATACTCCTCACTGCCCAGTGGTGACGGGGAAACCGCGACTACATACTCACAGCTTAATGCTCCGTTTATATAAATCTCCTCAGGCGAGAATGCGGGAATTATACTAAGCTCAACTCCAACTGCCCTGTATATGATTGGACGAAATTTTGGCGCATTTTTAAGTTTTGACAAGGCTAAAATTGCAATAGTACCGTCGGAATTCGTGAGGGCTTGCCTCTCTTTTTCGGTGAAAAGTTCGGATATTGCAGTTAAATCCGTAACAATTACATTTTTTCCTGTTGTCGCGTCCCTTAGTGAATTTCCTGTGTCACGAAGTGCAGATAGTTTAGCGCTAATTCCTCGGTGCTTTATCTCAGTTTCTAAAAATTGCCTTTCCGAAGAGCTTGCTTTTCTTGCTAAAATTAAACTCAAACCAAGATAGCAAAGTGCAAATGAAAGCGCAAAAACTCGCATATCCAGACTGAAAATGCCGTTAGCCGACGACCCGCCCCAAAACATGGAAATTGCCCACACTCCCCCACCGAATGCCGCTGAAACAACAAGGAAGCTGATGGAGCATCGTAAAAGCTTATCCTCTGTTCCGTAGGAGATTAAGGAAATAACAGCCCAAAGACAGAGTTTTATAAGCGGATTATTCAAAAATTCGAAATTTGGAACAAAACACATCACTGCATAAACTCCACCCAATGCTGCGGAAAATGCATATCTAAGCCTTCGAAAACGAAGCGAACAAAATTTTGCGGTTATAAGTAGTAGTAAATAATTGACGATGAAGTTGAGCAGAAACATGCTGTCTACATAAATAATTTCCATGGACAAATTATACAGTAATTAGTTTGAGAAAGATGTCGAATTAATATACTGTGAAGAAAAACTATATTTTGATTTTTGTTTAAAAAATACTTGCAAAATACGAGTTTATATGCTAAAATATCAATTGCGCCTTGTAACCACGTATGTTCGTACTCAAGGCAGTATTATATAGAGGTGAATTATTATGAAACCCGATATCCATCCAGAATACCACAGTACAAACATCAGATGTGCCTGCGGCGCTACTTTTGACACAGGCTCAACAAGAAAAGATATCTTCGTTGAAATCTGCTCAAGCTGCCACCCTTTCTACACAGGTAAGCAAAAACTTATCGATACTAGTGGCCGTGTTGAAAAGTTCAACAAGAAATTTGGCATGAAATAATTAGCCGAAAACGGATCAGAGCAAGTTGCAGAAGTGTGACTTGCTCTTTTTATGTTGTAAAACTCAAGCTTTTAGCGTATAATACTATATATAATTTTGGAAGAGGTGTTTTAAATGATTTTTGAAAAAATTAAAGCCACTGAAATAGATAAAAACGTATTTACTCTACTCGACAAAGATTGGTTGCTTTTAACCGCAGGTGACGAAAAAGCACATAATACAATGACAATCAGTTGGGGCGGACTTGGTGTTTTATGGAATAAACCTGTTGTAAATGCCTATGTCAGACCCCAAAGATACACCTATGAGTTTACAGAAAAGCATGATTATTTCACACTCAGTGCTTACCCCGAAAGCATGAGAAAAACTCTTTCTCTCTGTGGGTCAAAAAGTGGCAGAGATATAGACAAAGCAAAAGAGTGTGGATTAACACCTGTTTTTGACGAGAGAGGCACAGTTTATTATGAGGAAGCGGAGCTTGTTTTGATTTGTAAAAAAGCATATTTTAGCGATATCGACTCAAAAAATTTCCTCGTAGATTATATTCAACCATATTACCAAAAAAACGATTATCACCGCATGTATATTGCTGAAATCGTTGAGGTTTTAATTAAAAAGTAAAAGGAATGATTTAACATAGATAGCAATACTATAAGAAAAGAACGTGCAATTTTAGCCGGACTTTGTGCTTCGTCCATGGACAAAGCAGAACAATCAACAGACGAAAGCATGGAAGAACTATCCGCACTGGTCGAAACAGCAGGCGGAGAAGCCATCGCTTTTGTGCTTCAAAATAGGCACACACCCGACCCGA
>CAYJLH010000107.1:0-4943 GCA_964370925.1 uncultured Oscillospiraceae bacterium
GTTATGAGATGTGTTGATATGGTATAATTAGCTCTAAACCAAATATAAATAATCTGAATTTTCAGATTATTTATATGGCATCGCCGCCGGTTGCCACTATGTGGCGAGGAGGTCGTGCCAATTTATTTAAAGCCTTTTTCTCGTCACTCACGTGACAACCGAAAAAATGGCAAATTTATATTAGATTTGTTCCAAATCTAATATAAATTACTGCATTCTTCCGTATGTCTCGGTCGCCAACTTGAAAGCTGAATAATTTTCATCGGGAGTACCCAAAGGAATTTCACAGCCACCTGACATGATGATTTTGCCGTTTGCCTCGCTTATTAGCTTCTTAACTGCCTCGGTGATGCTCTCGGGAGTGCCGAAACGAATTTCCTGTACTGGGTTAATATTTCCACAGAAACATTGGTCAAAAGCCATGTTTTTTGTAAATTTATCCTCGGTTTTCACCATGTAATCTATGTCAAGAATGTTAGTGCCAAGATTGAAAATATGTGGCACAAGATGAGATGAGTTTCCGCAAATATGGAATTTTGAGTACACGCCGAGGGATTTTACGTGGTCGACCAATTGCTTATGTAGAGGGTAAACCATCTCTAAATACATTTCTTCGCTGACCTGAGAGCACATCGCTTCGCCTATGCTTATGCATTCAGCGCCGGCTTGTACCTGTAAGGTAATCCAGTTTTTTGCATTTTCGGTTATGATAGCCATAGCATCTTTAACGGCGTCCTCATGGATTAACAAGTCCGTAAATGTGTCGTTTGCACCGCGTAAGTCGGTGTATTCCGCAAGAGGGCCTTCGCAGTGCCCAGCAATGAATAACTCGTTTCCGACAAGTTTTTTATCGTAAGCTATGCACTGAACACGGTTCATCATGCCTCGGTCGGATTCGATATCAAGAATTCGTAGTTTGGAGACATCGGGTGCAGAGCCTACTTCGTCGCCCTCTAAAAAATGGCGAGCGGGAAATGGCAATGCGTTATCGGGGTAAATCATCTCAGTGCCATATGCCTCGGCTTCGCAGTAAGCATAGCCTGATGGATGCAACCAGTCTGACCCATATTTAAATGCAAATTCAATCATTGCACGACTTTGTTCTCTATAATCTCTGCAATAATCACGGAAATTAACACCTATTTTTTGTGCAGCAAACTGCATGACCAATGGGTGGAATGGGATGTGGTCATAGGGTTCACCTTTTAAAAAGGCTAGTGTGCGGTCTCTACCGTTCATATTTTTTCCTCCAAATGGGTTTGTAATTAATATTTACTATCTATTTTCACATTATGCCAGAGTCAGAGCGAAAAGTCAATGTGTGAAATATATAATTGTAAGAAAATTTTCAGTGTATAAACCACAAAAATTCAATTATTTTGAAAAAAGCTATTGACAAAACATGTATATTTACCTCATAATAAGTAAAGGATATTTACATACCTAGTGTTCAAACAAAAATATCCGCGTGAGGAATGGTTGACATGAACAAAAAAATGAACATATCTACTATTAGAAAGACGCACCAAGAGGCAATTTTACATGAGCTTGTAGCTGAAAAAACTCTCTCACGAAGCGAGCTGGCGAGGCGATTAGGACTTAGCAAGCCGGCGATTTCAGATAATTTAACGCCTTTGATTGCCTGTGGAATTGTGGAAGAATTAGGGGAGGGCGAGTCTGCTCCGAGCGGTGGTCGAAAGCCTCAACTCCTTCGTCTGAATGTGTGCTATCGCTATATAATTGCCATAAATCTTGATGCAGAAACACCTGTATTTGTTTTGAGTAATTTATTAGGTGAAGTGTTGCAAGAATTTAAAATAGCTGTACACAAAAATTCAGATGTAAACACACAAATATCTGTGTTAGAGCAAGGTATATCACTTTTGATAAATGCCTCTGACATTGAAAAAGAACAAGTGGCATTTATTGCAGTTTGCAGTCCCGGTGCTTTTGATGCAGAGGGTAATACAATTGCTGAAAATCAGCGTTTTGGTGGCATAAACTGGCCTGTGCTAAACTTAAAAGAACGCTTGACCGCATCGATTGGTATACAGACCTTTGTAATGAATGATACCAAAGCTGCAACGCTCGGACTTTGGGCGAGAGATTTACTTGGTGATACTAAAAACTTTCTGCTTTTAAACTGCGGATTTGGTATAGGTATTGGATTGGTTCAGCAGGGCAAACTTTATGAGGGCTATAACAGTATGGCTGGGGAAATTTTTTCTTATGCTGATAGGCGACATTTAAATCGTGGACACACCTTAGAGGAAGAAATCTGCAAAGCCGGATTGATTTCAAGGTGTAATAAAGCAATAGAGGATGGCGAACAAACGACGCTTACCCTAAATGAAGATGGCGAAGTGGATTTTGATAGCATTGAGAAAGCTTATTTAAAAGACGATGCAATGGTATGTGGTTTTGTACAGGATATATGCGAAGAAATTTGCATGATGCTGTGCAACTATGTGAATTTTATCCCTGTGGAAAAGCTAGTTTTCTACGGAGCATATGCGAGTTTTGGGGATAGATTTAAGCAGTGTTTTGAAGAAAAATATGCTCAATACTGCCACAGCCCACCAGAAATATGTTTAGCACCCAAAGACGGTAACAGCGGTATTTATGGCGTTATCTCACGTGCTAGAACCATGTTGTTTAAAGATGTGTGCGCAGATGCAACACGTCATAAAGTTAATATTATAAATACATTTTAAGGAGAAAATTAATATGCGTATTTACAGAGCAAGCGACTACAACACACTGAGCCGTAGAGCGGCAAATATAATCTCGGCACACGTTATCCTAAATCCAGCGTCTGTCTTGGGATTGGCAACAGGCTCAACTCCCGTTGGGATATATAAACAACTTGTTGAGTGGTATAAAAAAGGTGATTTGAGCTTTGAAGAGACTATCTCAGTTAACCTTGATGAATACTGCGGTCTTGCGCCAACACATGAGCAAAGCTATCGCTATTTCATGCAAAGCAATTTCTTTGACCATGTAGACATCTTGCCACAAAACACATATGTGCCAAATGGATTGAGCGAAGACCCAAAGGCAGAATGTGAAAACTATGATAAAACTATCAGCGCATTAGGCGGAGTTGATTTACAGCTACTGGGCATGGGACTTAATGGGCACATTGGTTTCAATGAACCTGGACATGCGCTTGAAATTGGAACTCATGTTGTGGATTTAGCAGAGAGCACAATAGAGGCAAACTCACGCTTCTTTGCTAGTGTTGATGAAGTTCCACGTCAAGCTTTTACAATGGGTATGCGCAATATTATGCATGCACGTAAAATTTTGCTAGTAGTCAGCGGTGAAGATAAGGCGGAAATGGTTGCACGTGCATTCCAAGGGCCTATAACATTAGAAATACCTGCTTCTGTTCTGCAACTACACCCCGATGTAACCCTTGTAGCAGACGAAGCTGCACTATCTAAAATGAAGTAATAATACGATTTAAAATAATTTTTAGGAGGATTTCATCATGAGTCTATATGGAATTGAAATAAATTTGGGTACAAGCGCCCCATTAGACCCCTCATTTATTCCACTGGGACGATTTAATGAGGCTTTCTTACAAACCGCAACAGCTCCGCTAGGCATAGCGCTCGAGCGTAGCGGCGGTCAGATGGCTGTGATAGAAACAAAAATACACGGCACAGAGCAAAGAGCCGAGGCGGACCGTTACTATGTTCGTCGCCTAATTAAGACCATGCTTTGGCTATACGGTGGCTATAAAATCTATATCTGCGGTAGCGAGGCTATGACTGAGGCGATGCGTGAGGATTTCGGAGATAAAGGTATTCAGGACTTCGATTTTCACTATATGACACGAGTGTTTGAACACCCATTTGAAGTGGTTTCATGTGATAAATTGCCCGAAGAAAAAGGTGAGCCAAAAGCTATAGGTCGTCACCTTGACGGTTGCCGTATTGGCTTTGATGCAGGTGGTTCTGACCGCAAAGTTTCTGCTGTTGTTGATGGCGAGAGTGTATTTTCTGAGGAAGTTGTATGGCATCCTAAATTGCAATCTGACCCCGAATATCACTATGAGGGTATAGTCAGTGCATTAAAAGCCGCAGCATCAAAAATGCCACGTGTGGACGCTGTTGGAATATCCTCGGCGGGTGTCTATATAAACAATAGAACCATGGCGGCTTCTCTATTTTTAAAAGTCCCTGAGGACTTGTTCGAAGAGAAAGTAAAGGATATTTACATTCGTGCTGTTAAAGACACATTCGGCGATATACCATATGCTGTTGCAAATGACGGAGACGTTTCAGCTCTTGCTGGAGCGATGAATCTTGGAACTAACAATGTCCTCGGTATTGCAATGGGAACAAGTGAGGCGGCTGGATTTGTTGATGCAAACGGCTGTATCACAGGTTGGTTAAATGAACTTGCTTTTGTGCCAATGGATGCATCTCCGACTGCTATGCAAGACGAATGGGCGCTTGATATCGGATGTGGTGTTAAATATTTCTCACAGGATGCTGTGATTAAGCTCGCGCCAGCTGCTGGAATTGAACTCGAGGAAACGCTTTCTCCGGCTGAAAAGCTAAAAATAGTACAGGCGAAAATGGCTGAAAATCACGAGGGAGCGGCAAATATTTTCCGCACAATCGGTGTGTATCTTGGGCATAGCCTGTCGTTCTACTACGGTTTTTACGGTTTTTCACACGTTTTGTTGCTAGGGCGTGTCATGTCTGGAAAAGGTGGAGATATCCTCATTTCAACAGCTAAAGAAGTACTTGCAAAAGATTATCCAAACCTGAAAATTGCACTTGAATTACCTGATGAAAAGGCAAGACGAGTGGGTCAATCCGTTGCGGCAGCATCATTGCCGGAATGCTAATATTAAAAAATCCGCCATCGGCGGATTTCAGCCTGAAGACAAAAGCACCTACTTTATGGTATAATAGAACCATAAGGTA
>CAYJLH010000108.1:0-4820 GCA_964370925.1 uncultured Oscillospiraceae bacterium
AGCCCAAAATGTGTACAAGAAATAAACGGATAAAAATCCGCCTAAATAATAGAAACATATTTTGAAGTATTGATTTTAGCAAAAAGCAAAAACCAAAATTACGCTACACTTAACAAAAAGACACTCCTTTTCAAAATTAATTCATGCTCAGTATAACACAAAAAATTTAAATGTCAAGAAAAATTTATTGTCAATAGGGGAGTGGCGAAATAAAATTAACCGCCCCAGCAGTTAGCTTGTGGTCTAACAATTGGGGCGCTTAGTATTTTAGCAGGACTTATTCTTTTTCATTCCACCGTAGGAGTATAGCCGAAATAATTGATAGAATGGGCAGTTCTATAAGTGGTCCGATTACAAGCGAAAGAGATATAAGTGGTTGCTCTGGAAAAGTTGCGACAGCAATTGCCAATGAAAGAGGCGAATTGCGTGCGAGAGTTGTAAAATTAAGCGCTATTGTATCTTTTTTGTCAAACTTAAGTAGTTTAGCGATTGACTGTGAGATAAAGAAAATTACTGTAAAAAATATTAGTAGGGGAATAAACATTTTCAATAGGAGTTCGGGATTTTCGAATAAGCTGATACCCTCGGAAGCAAACATTATAACCACTGCCATGCATAAAAATACCAGCTGAAAATTGTCGCTTTGGCTTTCTATAAAATCTTTAACCGATGGTTTATTTTTCGTAAGCTTCTTGGTAATCAAAGCTAAGATAAACGGAATTAACAAAACAAAAACTATACTTTGGATAAGACCAAATGCATCTATATTAATATCATTTGCCATGAATAGATAAAGATATACGGGCATCAAAATGATTTGCAAAACCAAATTTATAGGCAAAATTGACATGTTGAGGGCGACATTACCTTTACTTAATCCAGTGAAAACAAGATACCAGTCTGTGCAAGGCGTGACCAGTAGCATTAAAAGTCCTATGCGGATATCGACGGAGTAAGAAAAAAAGACTACACCGAGGATGTATGCTAATACAGGAGTTATAACAAAATTTATTGTGATTGACGTCACGGTATAGCGAAAATTTTCGAAAGACCGTTTCAATTGTTTTAAGTCCACGGTGCAAAACAAAATGTATAGTAGTAACATTAAAAAGAACTCTATCCAAACGGATGACACATTGCCTAAAGGTGTGAATTTGCCTAATAACAAGCCTGACAATGCGGCTAAGATAATAATTACGGGCTGTAGTTTACCAATTAAATTCATGCTTTTCTCCAATGATTTTTATTAGTTTTTACTAACCAATGCCTATTATGACACACAGCATTGTAATTGTCAACTTTTGTGTTATAATAGGTGCTAAACAGTAACAAAATTATGAGAGGTTATTATTCATGAAACTAGATTTAAAACAATTCCAGTGGACGAGAGAGCCTTTGGAATATTTAATTAGCGAGGACAAAATAGAGATTTTAACTAAACCGCACACAGATTTGTGGCAAAGAACTTACTATCATTTTAGGAATGATAATGCCCCTGTTTTGCAGATGAAAACAGAAGAAAAGTTCTTTTCGTTTTTAGTGAAAACAGAGTTTGATTCAAAGCATAGGTTTGACCAATGCGGTGTCGTGGTTTATTTAAACAGTGATAACTGGATAAAAGGCTCTATAGAATTTGAAAATGAAGAGTTTCAACACTTGGGTAGTGTCGTGACAAACAATGGTTATTCAGATTGGTCTACAACTGAAATCCCAGCGAGTATTAAGTCTATGTGGTATCGCTTAAGCAGAAGAGATGATGATTTTTGCGTAGAATGTTCAATTGACGGACAAAAGTTCCAACAAATGAGGATTTGTCATATGTTTAATGCAAAAGATGAGATTTTATTCGGGGTCTACGCTTGTAGTCCTGAAAACTCCTCATATAAAGCTGTGTTTTCAAATTTAGAAATGACAGAATGTCAATGGCTTGCTCATTCAGGACAACAGCCTGATTGATTATAAAGTATAGGCTAGCTATATGAAAGCCGATGTGAATTAAGTTCGCATCGGCTTTTTTGTGTTTAATATCTAATTAACGCTATTTTGTGACAATTTTGTGTTCGCTTCATGGTTACTTGTTTTTGCAGATTGCAATATAATAAGGCTGTAAAACAAACTACTAATAAAATTTGAAGGAGATTTCTTATCATGAAAAAGATTACAACATTATTTACACTTTCAGTTATAAGCATTGGGCTTTTATCAGCTTGCGGTCAAGCAAATGAGGCAGAGACGACAAAGCCACCATCTCCGACAGAGCAAGTCGAGACAGCTCCCTCACAAGTTCCCGAAACCGATAATACACAAGAGGGTGCAGAGAGTTCGTCTGTACAAGACAGTGAAAAAATTACGTTTGAAACTACAGATACAAATGGGAATGTGGTCACAAGCGATATTTTTAAAGACTATGATTTGACTATGATAAATGTTTGGGGTACAGGCTGTGTGCCGTGTATAGAAGAAATGCCCGGACTGGCAAAGTTTCATGACCAATTACCAGAAAACATAAACATGTTTAGCGTGTGTATTGATTACGACGCAGACCCAGAGTTTGCAGAAGATGTCTTGGCACAGAGCAATGTAAATTTCGCAACTTTGAAAGTAAGTGATAGCTTGTTTGACAGTGTTTTGACAAAAGCACAAGCACTGCCCACAACGATTTTTGTTGACAGTGAGGGCAATATTGTTGGTGAAGTAATTCTTGGAGCGCCGGCTGTTGAAACTGACGAAAAGGTTGTCGAGCACTACATGAAATATGTTGACGAAAAATTAGGTGAGGTGACATAAGTGAAGCGCAAGAATATACTGCGAATTATCGCTATATCTGTGGCAATTACTTTTATCCTAATCGGATTATTAAGAGATGAACACTTGATGGTCCTTTCAAAAGCAGTTTCAATTTGCCTTGAATGTATCGGAATAGGGTGAAAACTATGAACAAACGAGAAAAAAAGCACTCAAGAGTTAGGATGTTTATTCAAGCGGCATCGGCGGCGCTTGCAAACGGTTATTTGATAGGTTATTTAAACGGTAAGATTTTTGGCGGTGATAGCAAAGCTGTGTGCCTACCGATTTTAAATTGCTATTCATGCCCCGGTGCATTGGCTTCGTGTCCTATAGGGTCACTGCAGGCTGTTATGGGTAGTCGTAAATTTAGCTTTTCGTTTTATGTTATAGGAAGCATAATGCTTTTCGGTGTACTATTCGGTAGATTTATCTGTGGTTTTTTGTGTCCGTTTGGCTTTTTGCAAGATTTGTTACATAAGATACCAACACGAAAACTGAGAGTTCCAAAGAGAATTGATAAACCTATGAGATACCTAAAATATCTTGTCTTACTACTAACGATTTTCTTGCCAATATTAGTAGTCAATCATTTTGGCGTTGCTTCACCATACTTTTGTAAGTGGCTATGTCCAGCCGGAACATTGGGTGCGGGAATACCGCTAATTCTCACAAATCCACCTCTCCAAGATGCCATAGGCTTCCTTTTTAACTGGAAAATGGCGATTTTAATTATAATTATGATTGCAAGCGTGTTTATCAGTCGCTTTTTCTGTAAATACCTTTGTCCTTTGGGTGCATTTTACGGATTTTTTAATAAATTTAGCATGTATCAAATGCATTTTGACAAGGGTAAATGTGTTAATTGCTCGAAATGTGATAAGGCTTGCCCTATGAGCCTTGAAGTGCCTGTGGAAATTAATAAGTCAGAATGTATAAAATGCGGTAATTGTAAAGCCACATGTCCGACAAATGCAATTGATAAGTCATTTTGCAAAATAAAAAACTCATCTAGTCAAAATATGTAAAATAATGTATAATTAGATACATAAACTTAAGAGGTGATTATAATGAGTAAATTGATATATATTGCAGACGATGATGATAGTATCCGCAATTTGATTGATATGTTTTTGAAAAGTGAGGGCTATTCTGTTATCACTTTTTCTACTGGAGATGACCTATATAATGAGTTCTTAAAATTTGAGGCGGATTTGGTCATTTTAGATATCATGATGCCAGGGAATGACGGTTTCACTATCTGTAATATGATTAGAAATGTTTCATCAGTTCCTATAATTTTACTAACAGCAAAAGACAGCGATATTGACCAAATTACAGGGCTTACACTTGGAAGTGATGATTATATCACGAAGCCATTTAAGCCCACGCTGTTAAATGCAAGAGTTAAAGCTCTGCTTCGGCGTGCAGAAATGGTTAAACCCAAACAAAGCGATGTAACTTTTGGAGATTTACGCTTTAGTGCCTCTCATTATGCAATTTTTTGTAAGGAGATTGAGTTGTCACTGACTCAACTTGAGCTTTCCTGCCTTTCGTATTTACTATCAAAAGGCGATGGAACAGCATCACGGGAGGACTTGTTAAAAGACGTTTGGGGATATGACATAGCTATAGAAACCAGAGCGGTTGATGAAACAATCAGACGAATTAGAAAAAAACTTTCGTCAGCTGATAGCAATGTATCAGTTGCTAACAAGTGGGGTTATGGATATTCTTTGAAAGAAAACGGAGGAGATTAAAATGCATAAACCAAGATATTTTGGGTTTCTAACATTTTTTATCGCCCTTTTCTCATCCGTTTCACTCATTATTTTAGTCAATGTTATAATCCGAAATAATGTTAACAAGTGCAGCGTTTGAGGAGCTTTCGCCTAGTTCAGAAATGTTTTGCGTGCTGACTTGTATCGCTTCGCTTGTTTCTTCGTAAGAGAATGAAGCAATAGCATTTTTGTTAGTGTTTTCAATCGCATCAGCAAAAGCAAAAGTTCCTAAAGACAGGACCAAGGTAATCGCTA
>CAYJLH010000109.1:0-2751 GCA_964370925.1 uncultured Oscillospiraceae bacterium
TCGGGGTCATGCCAACCGAGCGCATCCGTCAAATTGGCTTGGGCATCGGCGTCTATGAGCATAACCCGTTTTCCCTGTCGGGCAAGTCCAATTCCGAGGTTTAAACACGTTGTCGTCTTACCCGTTCCGCCCTTTTGATTTGATAGTGCAATTACTTTTGTTTTCAATAGTTACCTCCTTGTTTTTTTGTATAAGAAAAAGATAAATGTCAATTTTAATTAAATCGAAATTTATCCTTCTACATCGTTATTGGATTATATATTACATACATGATTGCAAAATTGGTTAAAATATTTTGTCTTTGTTCGTAAGGAATGTTGTAGCCTTAGACAGTTTTCTCAGATAATCTATATAGTCAAAAACAGCTTCTTTCTCATACCCATTCTGAATTAAGGCATTTGCAATACAGGAATATTCATTGCCGAGACTCGTTTGAAAAATAGCACTATCATCTGTGTTAATAGTCACTTGAATATCAGGTTGATTCTCATTTTGGTTTTTTATGTAATGTGAATTAAACCGCAGCAGTGGCAGTTCTTCATATCTTGAAATATGCGAGATTCGTTTGTTTGAGGTGGGATTTGTTTCTATGGATATTCCACGATTATAAACTTTTTTTCGAACATATTGCTGTGCAATTTTTACAGCTTCAACGTATGTCTCATCTGCGAGAAAGCTTATAGATTCCTGACCTCTTTCTTTAATACTCTGGTCATAATGGTATAGTCTGTACAGTTCGCGGGCGCAATCTGAATCCATTGCTTTCAGGTGAACATCGTTTTGCCAGTTAATATGCCAATCATTTGTGAGCTCATCGGAGTCTGGTGCATCTCCTCGAAGAGAATAACTCAGTTGATAATCCCAAATTGACGGTAGTTTTAACGTTGCCTCTTTGAAAAGTTTTTGGGCATACATTTGATATTTGGCATCAAGCCTACTTAGCAAATCTGCACTCTCATTGGATATAGAACACTTAACCGCATTATGTAGCCATGCATAGTCATCTACTATATTCTGCAATGTGCCTATTACAAAGCTTCTTTTTATTTGGAGATATTTTTCAACATCGGTTCCAAGTGCTATTGCATGTCCCAATCTGTCGCCACGTGTATAATTGAAAAATTCAATTACATCATCAATTGCTCGGAGCCCTCCCGACAAATTTAAAAATTCTTCTCCTACGTGGAAAGTGAAACCAAGCGTATTGTTGCTGGAAAGTTCTTGTCTGTGTCTTCTAAATACAGGAGCGAAAACCTCAGGCGGACATGTTATTTCGGCATTTGCCGCATCAATTCCAATAATAGACACCTGTGGCATTGCTGTGCTAATTGTTTTAAAACAATTAGTTACGTGAATTGCCTGCTTATCTAACTTTTTTCTAAGAGTAGCATGGCGACATTCGCAAGGTAAAGAAATCGAGGTCTCATTTTCCTTTATATAATGCACAATTACACCAAGTTTTAGCTTTTTGCTTAGGGTTTTTTTGCTTATTCTGCTAAAAACCTTGTCGTTAACATCTTCTATCTTTTTTAATTTTTTGACGAGAGTTTTTTTGTTTTTTGGGGCAATTCTTAGCTCTACCCCTTCTACAAATCCTTCTTCATAGTATTTTTCAATTACAGACTCCAACAGCTTTTCATCATCTCCATGACGGAAAAAACAATCCTTTACTTTTTCTATACTTTGAAACCTATCAAAGCCCATACCGATATTATCTTGCACAAACAAAGTTCTTATAGAGCACATCATGTTAAAATAAATAATCATTAAGTTTATTGTTAATTGATCTAGCTCACCTCGATGCAACTTGGCAAACAGTTTGGAGAACAGAAATCTTTCACGCAACAATTCGCACTGCGTCTGTGATTCAAATTGCTTTGTCTTTTCCGAGAATTTCCTGTGTATGGTTTGTAGTTTCGATTTGTGCGAAAAAAAATCACATTCCATATTACTTTCAAAAAGATGAGTAGGAAAACCTTCAGCATTATCGTCTTCAACGGCAATCAAAAATGTTCTGATACTTTGCAACTTAAATATTTTTATGGCATCCAACTTCATACGTTTGGATTTAACAAACTTCGAAGGACAGTATATAGGGGTGCAGCAAGCTAAATTTCCCCAGTTAATCTCCCACGACGCTCCGGATCCATTAAGATGCATATGTGTTTCGTACGCACCTTGAGACAACAACTTATACAACCGTTTTTCATTATGTCGAATTTGTAGAGGCACTTGAACAATAGCTTCGTTATCTCCAAGAAATGCAGCTTGAAATATAGCGGGTTCTACTCTTGTTGCAAAACCTTCCCATTCCATGAGATTGTTAAATTCAACGGTCATTCGATAATCTTGCAGTGCAAACAGTTTATCAGCATAAACTTTAAACAGGTGCAACGGCGTCACGTTAATGTCTTCTTTGTATCCAAAACACTGAATTATTTCTTGCTTCAATTTATCAAGTAGCACATTAACTTCATCGTAAGAATAGTTTGAAGGGTATACTTCAATATATTTATTACAAATTTGTCTGCAAAACTTATCATTGTTAAGCGAAAACATTGGCGCATCAAGATAATTCTCTATAGATAAATAATCGTAAAGTTGTAATTCCCTAAAAACTATCCTGAAAAATCTATCAGCTTGTTGCATATTCTTATAGCCTCTTTCTAAATTTTTATTTCTTGCTAAGGTTCTCACTATGCTTTCTCAGAATATTTTCAAGCTCCTTTTTGCGTGTTGGCGTAGCCTGTG
>CAYJLH010000109.1:2794-4795 GCA_964370925.1 uncultured Oscillospiraceae bacterium
CGTTTGTGCACAATATTCAATAATACTTAGCAGCCGAGTCCTATCCCCTTCCTGTATTGTATTAATATCATCCGTTAGCTTTTTCAACACGTCTTGTGAAATGTCAAGCGTATTCCAATTCTCAATCATTGTTTTATTATCCACAGTGGAGTTAGCATCAATCTCTTCTAATGTTTTAATTTCTTTCTCATTGTATATTTCTTGATAAAGCGATTCTTTTGTAGCATTCAATTCTCCATCAAGTAGAAGTACAGGCGAAGTTAATTGCAGTTTGCCACCTAAAGTAGCGTGCTCCCCTTTAATAAATCCGTTAATCTGAGTCATCATATATCGTATGGGGGTTTTCTCGGAACGCCTTGTATAGTTGGCATATACAAACAGGTCTATATCAAATACAGATAGCAACACAAAAACACTTAGTTCACCCATCAAATTCTCACTATCTAAGTTGAATCTTGATTTGTCAACATAGCTTCGCTTTCCGAAAAAACCAAAGAAGTCATACGGATATGAGCGACCATCAACGTAATCACTACTATCCACCATATCACCCCAGTCAAAATATTTTCTGAATCGAAAAAGGGGTTGGATTTCCTTGCGGGGATTATTACGCAATCGCACTATAGGTCTTGCTCCCTTCCCAACATCTCCTTTACTTGACATCGCAGTGTAAACAATCTTTGATAACAGACTTTTGTATGCTTCATCATTTTGAGGTTGTTTCTTATCCAGCAGGAATTCGAATTTATATTTTTCATCAAAATACTGCACTAACAGAGACTCTGCAACAAAGTCAGGGATAACATAACAGTTAAGCAACTGCAAATATTCATCAAATGGTGCTTTGTCTTTAATTGCACTAAGATATAATGTAGTCATTTCAAGCGAATAAAAAACTTTAACCATATAAACAAAATGGCGCAAGGAATTATCCTTACTTGCTAATGCTTTGATGTTTTCGAGCATTATATAGACATCCGCAAGCGCTACGTTGAAAGGTTGTATTATATATGCATCCAAATAGTCATCTAAATTCACATTTGAAGGTTCTAATAGGCGTGTAAACAAGTTGAAGTAAATATTATAGTTTTTTGTTTCTGCGGGTGAAGACTCCCATTCACGCAGAATCTGAAAACATTCATGTGGCACAGTTTGGCGTGCGTAAGACCTCATATACTGTCGATATTTCGTGATATTGTCAAGAACAACATCACACCTATTAGATATACTAAGCTCTGTTTCTATTGGCTTTGACTCATATATCAAACAAATGAGCTCTAGCATACCTCGTAAGTTATTTGGTAACAGGCGGGATGTTCTCTCCCTCTGATCTAAGGGGTCTAAATTTAAGCGAACATGCAGTTTTAGTTTTCTAAAAATCCATTCTCTTGCCGTTTCTTGGTTATTCATGTCATCTATATTATCGTTTCGGTGTTTGTCTTCATTGTCATCCGATAGAGGCTTTAATATTTCTGATATGGGCTTCTTATAAAGTGCTTCTTCCAGCGGCAAAAATACTTTCGTGCTATGCGGTGCGAATTTCTCTATATATGTTCTTGCTTGATTGACGAGTTCGTTCATAGAAATCACTTCTTTTTCAATCAAATTTTTATTCTCATCGATGATTGCGTTTGTAATGGCATCTTGTAGCTGAGTTTCGCGATAAGCTACGACTACTAAAGCAGAAGTGCTTAAATATTTTTTTATTTCTTCTATAAAAGCATAAACTTGACGATTGTGAACAAGATCAAGGTCGTCTACTATCACTGCAATATCATCATATGTTCTATTATTTTCCGTAGAATTTATGTACGTTAAAAACTTATCGAGAGTTTTACTCACAATACATGGGAATTGCGTAATGTCCGAATAGTCATTTAGTGCTTCTGCTGTCATTGTTTCACTTAAATATTCATTGCTATCTCGTCTAATTTTAGTCAATAAATCAAACGCTTGTTTTAGTTTCTCGTACAGTTCTTGTGATTGTGTAGAATTTTTAGC
>CAYJLH010000110.1:0-4683 GCA_964370925.1 uncultured Oscillospiraceae bacterium
GCCATATATCACACATATAACGACTGGAAAAATTGTGGACGCTGGGATAGTTGACGCTAATAATATGGGCGCTGCTATGGCACCAGCGGCTTATGACACTATAAAAACTCATTTTGCGGATACAAACTTTAAAACTACAGATTACGACCTAATCATCACTGGCGATTTGGGATATATCGGAAATACTGCAATGATAGAACTTTTTGACAGAGATGGAGTAAAACTGGGGGACAATGTCACTGACTGCGGTTTACTTATTTTTGACCGTCAAACACAGGACGTTCATGCAGGTGGCTCGGGTTGTGGTTGTTGCGCATCGGTTTTATGTGGAATGCTTGTCGATTCTGTGAGGGAAAAAAAGATTAAAAAATTGCTTTTTGCCGCCACAGGTGCGTTGATGTCGACAACTTCGTCGCAACAGGGGGAGTCGATATTGGGGATTTGCCATGCAGTGACGATTTCGGCGGAGGTGCAATAAAATGGAAATGCTTATAGGGTTTTTGAAAGCTTTTATTGTAGGTGGAATTTTTTGTGCCCTTGGACAAATTTTGGTAGACAAAACGAAATTGACACCAGCTCGTATCCTATCTATATATGTCGTAGGTGGGCTTGTACTGTCGGCGGTGGGTGTTTATCCCGTGTTGGTAGAATTTGCCGGAGGTGGGGCGACTGTGCCCCTAGCAGGATTTGGAAATGTATTAGCAACAGGCGTGAAAAAAGCTGTTGAGGAAAAAGGTGTTCTAGGGGCTTTTGTAGGTGGGTTAACTGCTGCGGCTGGCGGAGTTACTGCTGCGATATTTTTTGGATTTCTTGTATCAGTAATTGCCAAGCCGAAGGAAAAATGAGTGTTTACCGACCATTTAGTTCTAAAAATGCAACTTTCGACCTACTTTAGTTGACATTTCATCCTCCAAAACTTATAATAGATATACGAAAAAGTTGGAGGTGAGTGCAGAAAATGATAAAAACTTTGCTAAAAAGTGTAAAACAATATAGAAATAAATCCTTAGCTGCTATTTTTCTGGTGGCACTTGAAGTTGTTTTTGAAGTGTTGATACCTTTTTACATGGCGAGCCTAATTGATAATGGAATAGACAAAGGCGACATGGATTACACCCTCAGAATGGGTGGATTTATCACGGCAATATGTCTTGTTGCTATGTTTTTGGGTGCATATTCTGCATCTTTGGCTGCAAAAGCCTCGACGGGATTTGGTGCAAATTTGAGAGGTGATATTTACCATAAAGTTCAGGAATTTTCCTTTTTCAACATTGATAAATTTCAAACAGCAAGTATAATCACTCGCCTGACGACAGACATAACAAATATACAAATGTCATATCAACTGCTGATTAGGCTTGCAATTCGATGTCCGGTTATGTTGGTTTCTGCGATAATTCTCTCTGCGAGAATTAATAGTAGCATATCAATGGCGTTTTTCTTCGCTTTGCCATTTGTTGCAATTTGTTTGGGTGTTATTATAAAATTCGCAATGCCAGTTTTTAACAGAGTTTTCGAAGCATATGACGATTTAAACTTGGTCGTACAGGAAAACCTACGTGGAATTCGAGTTGTCAAAGTCTTTGTACGTGAGAAATTTGAGATTGATAAGTTTGGAAATAACTCAAAATTGATTTATAATCTCTATTCAAAAGCTGAACGCATGGTAGCCTTTACCATGCCTGTAATGCTAATCACTGCATATGCGATTATGATATTTATTTCTGCTGTCGGCGGTGAGCTTATTGTAACTTCGGGTGGCGCAGAGCTTTCAACAGGTGAACTAATGAGCCTTATCACATATTCTATGCAAATTTTAATGAGCTTGATGATGTTATCTATGGTTTTTGTAATGCTAACGATTTCTAAAGCATCAGCACAGAGAGCTTATGAAGTTTTAAGCGAAGAAAGCACCATAAAAGAAAAGTCTAACACTGTGAAAAATGTCAAAAATGGTGATATTGAGTTTGAAAATGTGAATTTCAGCTATTCAGGTGATGAAAATCGCTTAGTCTTAAAAAATATAAATCTCAAAATTAAAAGTGGTGAAACTGTTGGAATTATTGGTGGAACGGGTAGCTCAAAATCCACTTTAATTTCACTAATTCCGAGGCTTTATGACGTTTTTGAGGGCAAAGTCACTGTCGGCGGTGTGGATGTGCGCGACTATGAGCTTGAGGCTTTGCGTGACAGCGTTGCCGTTGTTTTACAGAAAAATGAGCTTTTTTCTGGAACTATAAAGGAAAATTTGCGTTGGGGTAATGAAAATGCGACAGATGATGAGCTCATTGAGGCATGCAAAAATTCCTGTGCTGACGATTTTATCGAGGGTTTTCCCGATAAATATGACACCCATATTGAGCAAGGTGGTTCGAATGTTTCGGGTGGGCAAAAACAGAGGCTTTGTATAGCAAGAGCGCTTTTGAAAAAACCTCAAATTTTAATTCTGGATGATTCGACCAGTGCAGTTGATACATTTACTGACAGTAAAATTCGCGAGACATTCAAAGAAAATCTCCCTAATACCACTAAAATTATAATTGCTCAGAGAATTTCATCTGTACAAGATGCGAACAAAATTATCGTAATGGATAAAGGTGCGGTTTCTGACATGGGCACACATGACGAATTGCTTGAGCGGAGCGAAATTTACAAGGAAGTATTTGAATCACAGGTGAAAGGGGGAGAGGGTGATGAGTGAAAAGTCGAGTGCAGTAGACCAAAAAACAACTAGAAAAAAGCCAGATCCCAAAACCGTAAAACGCTTACTAGGGTACTTCAAACGCTATAAATTTAGGCTAGTTTTGGTATTTATTTGCATCATAATCAGTGCTCTTGTCAATGTTGCAGGGTCAGTTTTTATCAAAACTTTGATTGACGACTATGTGACGCCCTTGCTTATGGAAGCAAATCCACAATTTGAAGCAATGTATGGTATGATTGCTGGAATGGCTGTAATATTTTTCATAGGCGTTATTAGTGGATTGACGTATAATCTGATAATGGTTTACATTTCTCAGCGGATTTTGAAAGATATTCGCGATGAAATGTTCGAGCATATGCAGAAACTACCAATTAAATACTTCGATACACACACTCATGGTGACTCTATGAGCCGATATACCAACGATACGGATACTCTTCGCCAGATGATTTCTCAGAGTATTCCCAGTGTTTTGTCGAGCATTATTTCGACGATTTCCGCATTTACGACTATGATTGTGCTGAATGTGTTTTTAGCGGCATTTGTTGCGGTTTTTGTATTTATTATGCTAAATGTGGTAAAAAAGATGGCACAAAAAAGTGGGAAATACTTTGTAAAACAACAAAATTCTCTCGGCGCTCTAAATGGGTACATAGAAGAAATGATAAACGGACAGAAGGTTGTCAAAGTATTTAATTATGAGGAGCGCGCGAAAAATCGATTCGATGAGTTGAATGAAGATTTGCGAGAAAATGCATCACAAGCAAACGTGATTTCTATGATGATTATGCCAATAATGGGAAATGCAGGAAATTTACAGTATGTTCTAGTAGCCATAGTCGGTGGCTTGATGGCGACAGCTGGTGTTCCCGGTATAACTTTGGGCGTGGTTTCTGCGTTTTTAAATCTAAGTCGCTCGTTTTTTAATCCAATTGCACAGGCTTCACAGCAAATTAACTTGATTGTCATGGCGATAGCCGGTGCAGGCAGAATTTTTGAAATGCTTGACGAAGAAACAGAGCAAGATGAGGGCGAAATAACTCTTGTCAGTGTTCAGAAAAATGGAAATAACTTGGTAGAAACCCAAGAAAAAACAGGGCGATGGGCATGGAAAATTCCATGTGCTGACGGAAGTTTTAGCTTCACAGAGCTTTGTGGAGATGTGCGATTTAACTCTGTTGACTTCGGGTATGATGAGAAAAAAACTGTACTCCACGACGTCAGCTTGTTTGCAAAGCCAGGTCAAAAAATTGCTTTTGTTGGTTCAACCGGTGCTGGTAAAACAACCATAGCAAACTTGATTAATCGATTTTATGACGTTGCAGATGGTAAAATTACCTATGATGGGGTGAATATCAACCGCATTAAAAAAGCGGATCTTCGACGTTCGTTAGGGATGGTGCTACAGGAAGTAAACCTGTTTACAGGTACGGTTATGGAAAATATTAGGTATGGAAAACTGGATGCTAGCGATGAAGAGTGCATAGAAGCGGCAAAACTTTCCAACGCCTATGACTTCATAATGATGTTGCCCAAAGGATTTGATACCATGCTGGAGGGCGGCGGAAGTGGGCTTTCACAGGGACAAAGGCAACTTTTGTCAATTGCTAGGGTTGCGGTTGCAGACCCACCAGTCATGATTTTGGACGAAGCGACAAGCAGCATAGACACAAGGACCGAGGCGATTGTGCAACAGGGTATGGATGCGCTTATGCAAGGACGGACGGTTTTTGTAATTGCGCACAGGCTGTCGACAGTAAGAAATTCTAATGCAATCATAGTCCTTGAGCATGGAAAAATCATTGAACGTGGTGACCATGAGGAATTGATTGCACAAAAAGGAAAATATTATAGCCTTTATACAGGTGCATTTGAACTCGAATAATTTTAGGCAAAAAAACTACCTGAGCGGAGTGCTCAGGTAGTTTCAGTTTGCAGACAAAAGAGGGCTTACACATAGGTGTAGGCTCTTTTTTGTG
>CAYJLH010000111.1:0-4556 GCA_964370925.1 uncultured Oscillospiraceae bacterium
ACGATGACCTTGCAAAAATGACACAAATCCTAGAGCAAATGGACTGCGTCAGTGCCGCTTCTGGTCCTGTCACACCACAAGACGTTCCTCTTGCTGCTGCTGACTGGTACACATGGGCAACAACTATTAAAAACACAACAAAACACATCACTGGTGGTTGCGTAGGTAAACAAGGCGTTTACGACGCAGCAAAAATGGGTGCTATCGCTATCGGTAGTGAAGAAGAATTCGCAAAACGTCCATTCCTATCAGTTTGGGCACTAACAAGCCCTCCACTAGCAGCTGACGAAAATATGTGTAACACACTTATGGCTGCTGCTGAAATGGGTATGTGCAACGTCATTTCTTCCGGTGGTATCCTTGGTATGTCATCACCAATGACAGTTGAAAGCGCAATTATACATACACATGCTGAAGTTATGGCTACTATCGCTCTAACTCAACTTGTTCGCCCAGGCGCTCCTGTTATCTACTCAAGCTTCGTTCGCTCTGTCGACATGGCAAGTATGTGCGTTGGTATGGGTAGTGCTGAATCAACTCTACTTCGTGGTTGCATGGCTCAACTTGGTAACTCACTTGACATTCCTGTTCAAGTTCCAACTATGCTACGTGATGGTAAAGTCCTAGATGCACAAGCAGGTTTTGAAACTGGTCTTGGCGGAACAGTTGGTGCATTTACAGCTGACTACTTGGTCACAACTCAACTTGACTCTGACCTTATTGTTGACTATGCTGACTTCCCATTCAGCAACGAGTGCTTCGAGCAAATCCTTCGTGTTCTTCGTCCACTTGACTTCTCAGAAGACAGAGTTGACTTCGAAAACATGGAAGAAGTTGGCCACGGTGGTTCATTCCTTTCACAAGCTCACACTGTTCAATATTTCCGTTCTGAAGTTATTGCTCCTGACCTTATCCAACGTGATAACTACAACAACTGGCTTGCACAAGGCGGAAAAGACATTCGTCAAAAATCACTTGAGCGTTCACTAGAAATCATCGAAAAAGCAGGCGGAAAAGCTCTTCTTTCTGATGAACAATGCGCAGCAATTGATGCAATTGTTGAAGGATCACTAGAGAAAACTTCACGCGTTAACCAAGGTTAGGCGGTGAGGATATGAAACAGAACAAAACACCTGGTTATATTGCTATAACTATAGTTGCTATCATCTACGGCGTGTCATATATGGCAAGAAATATCATTACAGATACAAAAGCAATGGATCCAGCCGTCATCACTTTCTTGCAACTTGCTATCATGGCTGTCCTGTTTCTAGTTTATAACTTAGCAACTAAAAAGAGCATGAAGGTCCAAGGCAAACACATGCCGATTATCATCATCTCCGGTTTTGTCGGAACATTCTTGTTCCATACACTTACAAACCTCAGCGTTTCTCACGTTGGTGCCGGTGTACCATCACTACTATTCGGACTTGCAGCGGCGTTTTCTCTAATCTTCAACACTTTGATTTTCAAAAAGAAAAGCAGTGGTCTTGGTTGGGTTGCTGTTCTAATCGGTCTTGTTGGTCTATATGTCATAATGGGTATCACACCAGAAAACTTTGGCGATACAAACATTTTAGGTTATGGACTTTCAATCGGTTCAGTTCTTGCATGGGTTACTTATTGCTTCCTTGCTGATAACGTACCCACTCAATATGAGAAAACAACTATCCTTTTCTGGAACGCAGTTGTCGGTACAATCGCATCTGCACCTTTCTTGATTGCTTATCCTATCGACACAGCAATCGTAAGTGCAAACCTTTCAAGTATCGTTATTGCACTTGTTATCTTAGGTGTATTTAATGCAACTTTCGCTTACTTCCTAAACATCTATTCAATCAAAATCATAGGTGTTAACATGGCAAACATTTTCCTAAACTTTATGCCAATCGCAACTTTAACAGCAGTATTCTTTGTTTATGGCACAGCGCCAAAAATGAACGAAGTTATTGGCGGGCTTATCATCATCGTTTCTGTATTCTTGATGGGATATGCCGAAAGCGCTTTGGCTAAGAAAACCGAAGCCGCTAACGGAAAGCCAGTTGCTAATTAGTTTAAATCTCGTATAAATACAACTTGCCGAAGAGCCTTAAAAGCTTTTCGGCAAGTTTTTTTGTTTGTTCTCAATATTAGCAAGCAATATCCTTGCCTCACATCAAAAAAGACCATCGACATTCATCGTCAATAGTCTTTTCACTTTGCTGTTTTTACAAAAAATACAAAACCAATTATATGCCCAAGCCATACCGCACCAATTATGAAAAATCCATACGGCACTTCACGCATCATTATCGCTGCAATTGCCAGTAAAATCGTTACAGAAGATAAAACTCTCACTTTAGTTTTCAAGGTCATCCCCTGTCCTTTGGCAAAGCCTCGAAAGTTTTCTTTATAAATTTTAGTGCCTCTAAACCAAGCATTAAGCTTCTCGGAACTTTTTGCAAAACAAAATGCCGACACCAACAAAAAGGGTGTCGATGGCAAAAGTGGAATAACCGCACCGACACACCCCAGAGCAAAAGTTATGCTTCCTATTACTATAAATAATAATTTCATACTACATTTTCTCAATCACTTACAAGCTCAAAATCATTTGTTTGAACTTTTCTTTTTAAGATAAATCGCTAAGCCCATTCCAAATATAATAATTATGATAGCCAAAATACTTAGAATATTTGCAAATTGCTGTGGCAAGTTCACTATTAAAGCAAACGGCGACACACTTCCCCCAAACTCAGGAGGCGGAAGTGCGCTTTCAAAGCCAAGAAGCATTCTTCCAAAAACATAATGAGCAAATCTCATAACCACTAGTATCATCACACCATAGGCAGAAATAATATATCCGGCAATGTGACCTTTTCTTTTTATAAGGGATGAAACTGTTTCAAGTTTATTCTTTTTATAGTAGTTTCTGCCGTTTCTGCTTTCTTCGTATCTTGGTTCTTCTTCAGACTCCATTTCCTTATCGAGTAGATAGTCAATTGATACTTCAAAGAACTTCGCCAATTGTATAATTTTTTCCGTGTCCGGTAATGCCTCAGCTGTCTCCCACTTTGAAACAGCCTGTCGAGAAACACCCACTTGCTCCGCCAACTGCTCTTGACTTAAACCTTTTTGTTTTCTTAACATTTTAATTTTTTCGCTGAATGTCATAATACTGTACCTCCTTTTTTAGCTATATTTTAGCAGTTAATATCCAAAAAAGCCACCAAGCAGGGATTGAATTTCCGCAACCTGTGGTTGCGCTTTGGTTTTTCACTAAATTTTAGGGCATTTTTTGTATTACTCCCCTAGATTTAATCACTATCAGCAATCTTTTTTTCCACCATTGCTAAATACTTCAAAGTCTTATTCAATTCATCTTGTAATGTATAAATTTGGAATATAATTGCAACTTTTCTAGCCAAGCCAGAATTGGAATTGATGAAAAAAGTCCAAATATATTTTATGGCATAATAAAAGAACACAAGTCCAATCGCTATTGGAAAATACATTATTTTCATGGTAATGTATATACTCAACGAACCTAGAATTATCCACAGCACTCCAAGTTTCGCTTTTCTTTTTTGGCTTTCTCTTCTAGCCGATAATGCCTCTAAATCTAGCTTGTATTTCTTCAAAGAATATACAAGTTCATGGTTAGAATAGTTATTATGCTCTGACGTCATAACCCTCAAATTTTGCTCTTCTATACTTTGACTAACACGGGGATTTGTATCTATAATTAGATTTTTAACTCCACCATTCGCGAAGAAAATCGCAATTGAAACTAAGGTCAAAACCGAGAACTCACGCAACCTCTGAGCAGTTGTGCTAAAATCCACTTCTTGAAGCACAAGTTCTCCTATTACAACTTCGTCAACTTCCGCATCTGTTTTAAATCCAAGTGCATTCTTAAGCCACTCGTAGTTAATTGAGAACTCATTTGACACAAACTTGGCTTCAATGGGTATGCCGTCACTATTGAAAAATTCCTCAACATCATATAGTTTTTCCAAATTTTCTTTGTCTTTTATACGTAATAATACGTATTTGTCGTCCAAAGTTTTGATGGTATAAATATCGAATTCACCATCTAATATTATTACACCAGCTTGATTTCCAGTTGCGGGAAGCCCCAATCCCATATCGGGTCTGACCAAATAGTCTTTCATCGTGCCATCGACAAATCGACCTACCTTAATTTCTGTCGAATCTATAGCATTTATGTCCACAGCCTTATTTATGTTATCCCAATCAATAAGAGCCTTGACTAGATTTGTAGTAGAAAAAATAATCAAAACAAATATTATTATGTAGCTTAGTGATAAATTCAAAGTCTTTTTCATAGAGTTACCTTTCTGTCGGTCACACTGCTGTAGATAAGTTTTCACTATTTGGTAATCTAATTTTATTCTTTTATTATAGTATAGAATTATTTGAGCTTTATTGCAAGCATTTTTGTAAAATAATGACATGCGCAATTAGTTCTAGCAAAAAGAAAAAATCCGCCGATGGCGGATTTCAGTTTGCAGACAAAAGAGGGCTTACACATAGGTGTAGGCTCTTTTTTGTGG
>CAYJLH010000112.1:0-1627 GCA_964370925.1 uncultured Oscillospiraceae bacterium
TTTTGCCACAATATTGCAAAAAGATGTATTTGCAAGAACTTAGCACAGGTGTTACAATTCAAACATAAGGGAGGTGAGTTCAAGTGCCAACTGACAGACAGAAAAAAATTCTATCATATTTGGCGAGAAAAGACAGCTACACAACTATAACTCAACTAGCAGAAAAGTTTGAAGTTAGCGAGAGAAGCATAAGGTACGATTTGAAAAATCTATTCGAAATCCTCTCTAAACTTTCAATAAAACTTGAAACAACTCCACGGCTTGGAAGCCGTCTAATCTTAGACAGCAGTGAGCAAAAAGAAAAAGTTTGTCAAATTTTAGACGATGCCGATTTGGAAAATATCACGCTTGACGAGAGGGCTAATACCATCGCCCTAATTCTACTCATAAGTGGTAAAACAAATGTCGATTATTTAGCAGAAAAACTTTATGTCAGCCGAAACACAATCCTTTCTGACCTCAAAAAAGTAAAAGAAATTTTAGAAAAATATGAGATTGAACTCATAACAAAAGTCTACGACGGAGTTTTAATAGATGCCGAGGAAATTACAGTGAGAACAGCATTTATGAAAATGCTCGGCGTATCAAAAAACGACGGCAACACAACAAAACTCATCGCCGAATATTTCAAAAATTCCGAGAGCATAATTTTGCATTTGCAAGAGCAGTTGAATATAGAATACTCCGAAAATTCGGTCAGTGAACTCACAATATTATTTGCATATGTTCTGAAAAGATGTGCCGATGAAAAGCACATTTCTTTAAATGAAACTGACTCCAGTGAGCAAAGTGATTTGGAATTTTCAAGCGTAAAAAAAGCTCTTGAAACATACGCAAAAAACATAAAATTCACCCATGGAGATATAGTTTTTATCTCAAAATGGATGAAAAGTGCAAAAATTCTCAGTGATTATTCAAATAGTGAAATTTCCAAATTTAATGACGTTGCAGTCAAACTTATAAGCGACATGGAACAGTCTTTGAAAATGAAATTTAGCCACGATAGCGACTTTGTAAACAGCCTTTCCATGCATTTAAATGTTGCAATTTACAGGCTAAAAAACAATTTTGTAATTGTCAATCCGCTAGAAGACGAGATTAAATACAGCATAGGTTTTATATGTGATTTAATCAAAAAAAGCCTTAAAAAATACGAAAAAGAACTGGGTGTAATCTTTCCAAGTTCTGAAATTGCCTTCCTTGCCATGCACTTTGGGGCGGCATATGAGAGCAATTTTAACCAGATGTTTGTGCCAAAAATTTTGATAGTTTGCAACACAGGGCTTTCCACTTCTATACTATTAAAATCACGTTTGCAAACTGCTTTTCCAAGGCTTGAGATAGTTTCCACTTGCAAATTGAGCAGGCTTGAAGACTATCTTTCTGAAAATGAAATTGACCTTATAATTTCAACAGTGCCAATTTCTGACTGCAAAGTGAAGCATGTTGTAGTAAATCCATTGATGGAATTTAAAGACAGTTCACGCATTTCAGACATGCTTTCCAACGTTTCGACAGAGAAAAGTTATAAATATTTAGCGGAAATTTCAAACGAAAAAAAGCACAGTTTAAAGGATTTAATCCCCAAAGAATATGCCATTTTTGAAAGTGAATTGAGCAGTTATAA
>CAYJLH010000112.1:1727-4373 GCA_964370925.1 uncultured Oscillospiraceae bacterium
AGGATTTAATCCCCAAAGAATATGCCATTTTTGAAAGTGAATTGAGCAGTTATAAAGATGCGCTGAGGGTTTGCTGTGATAATTTGGTCAGAGATGAAAAAATCACCGAAAACTATGCCGATGATATAATTTCTGCAACGGAACATCTAGGTTCTTACATGGTGATAATGCCTGAAATTGCCTTTGCACACGCTAAAAATACCCATGTTTTTGAAAATGCAGTCGGAATTATAAATATGAAAGAGCCGATTTTGTTTGGCGAAAGCACAAAGGTGAAAACCATAATTTTACTTGCAAACAAAAACGAAAACGAAAATTTAATCAAAATAATCAACATTTTGCAGAAAAATGACAATGTGAAAAAACTGAAAAACGCAAAATCTTATGAGGATATTGAAAATTTAACAATTTAGGAGGCTTATGATTATGATAGTCAAAATTTTAGACTCAGTAGAAACCTATGAGGAGGCAATCAAATATACCTGCGACAAACTTGAGGAAGCAGGGGCGATAACACCCTCATATTACCAAGCGATTTTGGGGAAAATCGAGGAATTCGGGGCTTATTTCTGCCTTGAAAAAGACATGGCAATGCCACACGCAAGACCGGAGGACGGAGCACTTCAAACCGACCTCTGCATTTTAAAATTAAATCAGCCTGTGGATTTTCTCGGAAAAAGTGTTAGTGTTTTGTTCACAATCAGTGCAAAAGACAATGATTCTCACCTTGGATTATTGCAAAAAATTGCAGGAGTGTGTATGAATAGAGCAAAATTAGACAGCATTATTGATGCTAAAACTGAAAAAGAAATTATGGAGGTAATGTAAAATGAAAAGGATTATGGCAATTTGTGGTTCAGGACTTGGAACAAGCTTTATGGTGGAAATGAATATCACCGAAATTTTAAATGCTGAGGGCATCACTGGTTTTGAAGTAAGCCACAGCTCATTAGCCGAAGCAACAGCTGACCAAGCTGACTATTTTGTGAGCGCAAGAGATTTAGAGGCAAGTGCGACACATCTTCCAAATTTAATCGCTCTAGACTCACTTTTTGACACAGACGAACTTCGCACAAAATTACTTGAAGCTATAAAATAATAAAAATTAAGGAGAGTTAAAATGAACGGATTTTTGAAAATTCTTGTAGATTTTATATCAGAACCTGCTATTCTGGTCGGAATTATGGTCTTAATAGGCATGATTTTGCAGAAAAAATCTGTCGCCGATACTGTCAAGGCAACACTTAAAGCGACACTCGGATTTGTAGTTATTTCAGCCTCTGCTGATGTAATTGTATCTGCGCTAAACCCAATCGGAGCAATGTTTGAAGAAGGTTTTAACATAACAGGCGTTGTGCCTAATAATGAAGCAGTTGTTGCCGTCGCGATTTTAGATTTTGGTACAGCGACAGCACTTATCATGGCATTTGGAATGGTTTTCAACATTTTAATTGCAAAATTTACAAAATTTAAGTACATATTCCTAACAGGTCACCACACACTTTTCATGGCTTGCATGGTTGCGGTTATCATGTCATCAACAGGCATGGGAATGGCTCAAATGGTTTTCACAGGAGCTTTGGCTTTGGGACTTATGATGGTAATTTTCCCTGCAATTTGCCAGCCTTTTATGAGCAAAATCACAAAAACAGACGCAGTTGCCTTAGGTCATTTTTCAAGCACAGGCTATGTTTTGGCGGCTTTGATTGGCAAGGCTGTTGGTAAAGGCTCTAAATCTACAGAAGAAATTAAAGTTCCTCAGTCACTTTCTTTCCTACGTGATTCTTCGGTTTCAATCACTATTACAATGCTTGTTTTGTACATAGTTTTAGCTCTGGTTTCGGGTGCTGAATTTGTCGAAACAAACCTTTCAAACGGCGATAATTTCCTAGTTTTTGCTATTATGCAGTCATTCAAATTTGCAGCTGGATTTGTTTTAATCCAAAACGGTGTTCGCCTAGTTCTAAACGAAATTGTCCCTGCTTTTAAAGGAATTGCAACAAAAATGGTAAAAGATGCAAAACCTGCTTTGGACTGTCCTATAGTTTTCACTTACGCACCAAACGCTGTTTTAATTGGCTTCCTTTCATCATTTGTTGGTGGTTTGATTTCAATGTTCGCACTTGGCGCAATGGGACTTACAATAATAATTCCTGGTGTTATTCCTCACTTTTTCTGCGGTGCGACTGCTGGTGTTTTCGCTAACGCAACAGGTGGCAGACGTGGTGCTATAATCGGCGCATTCGTAAACGGAATTGTAATTTCTTTCCTACCTGTTTTCCTTCTTCCTGTTATGGGAAATATAGGTTTCACAGGTTCAACTTTCGGCGATGCTGACTTTGCTGTTTCGGGCATTTTCATGGGAAAAGTTGCTGAATTTATGGGTGGTACAGGGCTTACAATTGTCCTTGTGGCTATCACAGCAGTTATGGTTATCTACTCTGCATTTAGCAAAAAAGCTCCTGTTCCCAATGGTGTAAAAGAAGGCTAGAATAAAAAATTGCTTAAGTTTTATGCTTAGGCAATTTTTTTGTTTTAAGATGTGTGTACATGGTCTGATGCTCTCTTTATTTATGCAACGCAAATTTTGACAAAAAATCAAGCTCATAACCCGAAGGTCGTCAGTTCAAATCTGGCCCCCGCAAC
>CAYJLH010000113.1:0-4247 GCA_964370925.1 uncultured Oscillospiraceae bacterium
AGAGAGGGGAGGGGCATAGTGAATGCGCCTCCCCTCTCTTTTTTATTGCGGCTTGTTAAGGGCATTTAGGCGGTATACTAAGAAATACTGCACAACCTCCCCCCCCCTGGTGATGGGTATCATAGCGTCCATTGTAGTTGGTGACGACACCCCCGCATCTTTGAAAACGGGCAGATTCTCGTCAAATGACTTGCTCGAGATAATAAGATATGCAGGTGCAGATTTATCAATCCCGCCGCGCCAAAGGTTCACAGAATCATAGAAATGGGTGCGTTCAATATCGCCCAAAATCTTGAGTTGTAACCCATTTGGCAGTGCTACATAATTGTCTATATGCGCGCCCTCGTACCACACAAAACTCAAAAGATCTGAACCCGAGGCGGGCATCACCCCACGGGCAATGTCGCTGTTATATAACTCCATAAAACCTTCCTCCAATTGCTCCCACCCATACATATCGAGGGTTACGTCACCAGCCCCTAATTTGTTGAAATTCTGAGATTTGGATGATAATGGAATCACCCCAAAGTTGATTTGTGCTACCCCCAAAATTAAAATTACAAGGGTGCTAATAATTAGAGTTCTTACCCACCTATGAGCAATCTTGGGAGTGATGCTACTCAGGTACGATGCCCCCAAGATAATAAGAGCAAAATAGCCAGGTGCAGACCAATGGGGCAGTGTTGCACGAAATAGCGATACCCCCATAAACAGCAGGATGAATGGCACTGAAAAACATAATAATAGACGAATTCCGCTGCTTGCCTGTTTGGAAATTTCTCCTCTCCTGCGGCGCATTACTATGTATCTGAGCGACAGGAAAATTACTATTATATTGAAAATTCCGTTGTAGAAAATCGAACCAAACACTTCGCGTGCAAAGAAAAGAGGTTCAATGCCGCTGCCTCCAACAACTCTGCTTCCGTGGAAAGTGAAACTAACGAAATCATTGAGATAGTTCCATATCAAAACGGGCGAAAAAACCAGAATAGAGAGGAGTGCAGCTGCGTACAACGACCATTGCTTTAACAATGCACGATTGTACAACAGTATGTATAGTCCACAAGCCCCCCAGAGGTATGCTCCAGTGTATTTGCTGAGCATAGCAAGCCCAATGAAGAGTCCAGCCAGTAGCATTGTGGAGTGTTTGTAGTGTGCACTTTTAGGCAATATTTTGGTGAAGCACAGCAGGGCGAGTAGCCAAAATAGAGATAGAGGCGTGTCAGGCATTATGAATATACCGCAAATGACACTGCAATAAATAGATGTTGAGTATAGTATGGCGGCAAAAATTCCACGTTTTTCGTTATTTGGTGATGATGCGAGGTTGAAAATCGGTGATTTTGCAATAGCATAGATGATGTATGTGTTCACCGCACCAATAATAATGGGGAAGAAACGCACAAAAAATTCTTCGTAGAGAGTACCCCATAGCGTTGAAATCTTAACAAGCAAAGCGACGGCGGGCGGGTGGTCGAAATAACTGAGCTGGAGGTGTTCAGCCAAAATTCTATAATATACCTCATCGTTTCCCAATTCTATGCTGCCTGCAACAATGGCTCTAACGATGGTCGAGACCAATATCACCATCATTATTGTTATGCCATATTTTTTTTCCTGTGTCATAAAGTCAATTGCCAATATTAAAAAGTAGCCACAAAGATAGACATTTTTTTGCATCAATTTTTCTAAAAGTAGAGTAGAGTAGTGGTTACAGTTGTTAATAATGCGCTTGTAACGCAATTTTGCCAGGAGTAACGAAGTTGTGATAATAGATAAGTAAATAACAATATATCAATTTGTTATATGTGTGTAGCTCTATTTATACTGAATATCAAAATTACATATTTATTCATAATTGGTTTTTAGTGTTATAGTAGAAATTATTTTCACTCACCATAAAATGATATATAACAGTGTATTAGCGAAATTTATTAACGTTTTGGTTTATGTATTATTTACCTTTGAATGTGAGATGTAAAAAAATAATTTTGAATAATCTTTTTTTTAATTTACATTTGTACACTAATTTAAATCCTAATAGTATTATGAATAATCGTCTTGCACAATTTATGGAGGCAGAAAACCTAACTTCTGCTAAACTAGCTGAAATTCTTTCCGTCCAACCCTCAAACATATCGCATTTGTTGACGGGGCGTAATAAACCTAATTTCGATTTCATCTCAAAATTGTTGACGTTGTTTCCAGATTTGAGCGCGAGATGGCTGATTAATGGAGATGGAGGAATGTACATTAACGATACAACACTTAACCTTTTTTCGCACGAAACTAACGTTGTAAACACCCAAAATTACAAATGTAACGATGATAAAGATACACTTGAGGTAAGCGATGTGAGTGTTAATAGTAGTCAGTCGGATAATGTGATTACATATGTAAATACTCAGGAAGATTTTACCTCGCAAATTGAAGATAATATTGATACTAAACACAGCGATACTAACCGCCCTGAAATTCCACCGACAACCACACCCACGCCCGTGATTAGTGTGCAAGATTTAACCTCTGAGCAAGAGAATGCCCCAAACGCGCCCTCTGACACTCTACATAAAGTGAAAGATGCGCAATGCAACACTCAACCATCCAAAATTGTTGTTCTCTACGAAGACAGTACATTTGAAATTTTCAATCATCGTTAGCAGAGCCATCCATTCTATCACACTTTCCTTAACTACATCTCCAATATATACTGTTTATAAAACTGGGAGTTTTAATTGCCACTTTAGTTATAAGTAGTTAATGAATAAGCGATTAGCAATAATAATCACGATGCGATATTTGGATTATAATACATATTATGTTAAATAGGGTGTGGATTTGATTCCAAAACGAGCTTTATGTTCGTTTTATTCTTGATTACTCCTCTTATTTCTTCGCTGAATTGCTACAATTTTTCTCAGATTTTCACGTTTTTATTATATCTTTGTGCTCGCTTAGATTAAAGGCAAAGGTATGACACCGGTGCTTATACATCCAAAATTCTGAGCATCAAAGGTTTAAAATCGATGAAAGTAGTATATAAATTTCTTCTCAGAGCATACGTTGGTCCATTGGTGCTAACTTTCTTCATCGTGATGTTTATCCTTCTGATGCACTATCTGTGGCTGCACATCGACTCACTTGTGGGCAAGGGTCTCTCGTTTGGTGTCATTATGGAGTTGATAATGTACGCTTCTGCAACGCTAATCCCAATGGCTTTGCCTCTTGCAATACTTCTTGCGTCGATTATGACAATGGGGAATCTGGGCGAAAATAACGAGCTTTTGGCGCTTAAATCTGCAGGGATTTCGCTCCCGCGCATCACGCGCCCTCTTCTATTGTTAATGGTAATTGTCTGTTTTATAAGCTTTTATGTTATAAATATTATTACCCCACTGGCCTTCCAGAAGACCTATACCCTGCTTTCGGACATATCGAAACAAAAGCAAGAGATGAGATTTTCAGATGGGATATTTTTCAACGGTATTCCTGATATGAGTATTCGAGTTTCTAAGCAGGACAGAGAAACCAGCTTGCTCTATGATGTGTTGATTTACGACAACTCGGTGCACGACAAGATGCGCACAACAGTGGCGGATTCTGGTTATATCAACATCTCGCAGGATAGGAAATATTTGGAGGTAACTCTCTTTAATGGTGAGATTTACGAAGAAACTCGAAACTATCAATGGTTTGATAATAATGTGATGTCACATCACGAATTCACCAAGCAAGATATGTTGGTTCCGATATCTGGCTTTGCTTTGGAGCGTTCCGATATGGATGCTTTTGCATCGAGCAGCGAGACCAAGAGTATGGGCGAGCTCTCCGTAGTGATTGACTCACTACGTCACTCGCGAGATTCGCTCATCAATCGCTTTACCACATCGCTGGTAAAGAACTATGTTTTCAAGCACTTAAGGGACTTTGAAAACATAGATTCACTGCCTAAACTAAAGGCTCGTGACTATGATTTTCCCGATGTGGATACCCTCAGCCCTGCAAAACGACAAGGTCTGTTTACAGTTGCTAAGAATCTGGCAAATGAGGCTCAGAGCTATGTGAGATACGAATCTCGTTATCCTGTCTACACCTCAAATTTACTGTATCGAGCGCAGGCCGACTACCAAAAAAAGTTAGCACTACCCTTCTCCATTATGATCTTATTTTTGATTGGTAGTGCTATTGGGGCGATTATACGCAAAGGAGGGCTTGGGACTCCTATTGTTGTTTCGGTGATATTTTTA
>CAYJLH010000114.1:0-4023 GCA_964370925.1 uncultured Oscillospiraceae bacterium
CTCCTAAATCCACGCTAGGTAAAGCCTTACATTATTTGCAAACTCAAGAACAATATTTGAAAGCATTTTTACAGGACGGCAGGCTGGAATTATCTAACAATCGAGCTGAACGAAGCATAAAACCTTTCGTCATTGATCGCAAAAATTTCCTGTTTGCTAATACTCCTAAGGGGGCTCAAGGTAGTGCAGTTATGTTCAGCTTGATTGAAACTGCGAAAGAAAACGGACTGGACCCATACCGTTATTTGGTGCATATTTTTAAGACTGCACCAAATTTAGACCAGCAAAATAAAGACTGGGTGGAGCAACTTTTGCCATGTAATGCGCCAGAAAGTTGCAAAGTGCCTGATTGATACGATGAAGCCCGTGAGCATTTGCTCACGGGCTTTGAGTTCTGTGTGACGTTGGTGGAATTTACGCTTGCTTTAAGTCCATGGCACTACTGTGTACGATAGCTTATAAGACAAATTCAGAGGTGCAAAACAGAGTTAATACAATTCAATCAAATCCAGTAATTGAATCTCTGTATTTGGCGGAACAATCAAAAAGCGTTCTTCGTCATATGGCGCAGTCAACAATTTGTCAATATACTCGACAGTGCCCTCAAGTTTTCTATATTTAAGCTTAAGGTGTTTTGCAATATTAAGCATTTCCGCCTCGGTTGGAGCAGTATCATAAGCACCAGAATCAATAAGTGCAAGTGCTTTGTAGCTTCCGAGCATCATATCAAAAATTACTTCACCTTGCTCTTCGCCATATTTTTCCATGGTGTATTGATATTCGACCCAAATATTTCTCTCACCTTTTAGCCACCCGTCGGTCATGAAATATGTATGACCAGCATCGGGGATTGTCATACGATTTTTACATGAACCCAACAACATTGAGATGCAGTCATCGACTTTAGGTATTACGAGGGTCATACCACGGCTATTTAGCCCTGCGACAGAGTTTCCACAAAAACCCATTACCATTAAGGCTGTGTCATATTTGCCCGAAGCATCGTCAATAAGCTCTTGTAGCGCTTTGTTCATTTTCTTAGGGAAATTATGCAAGCCGGATTCAAACCACACGATGTCGAATTTGTGTGGGCTTTTTTTAAGTGCGTAATTCAGCTCGTTTTCTAGGGTCTGACATGCAATTAGTAGTGTGCTCATTTGTATTCCCTCCGTTTTAATAGTTTCTTGGATTATTTATCGAAAATTTCAATATACTGACTGCACTGAAATGTATCAGTAGGAGAGAGGTGCAAAATTCCTCGCTTGTTCTTAAAAATATGGTCAGTGTCCAAGTAATCCGGTTTTCCGTACCATGGTTCTATGCAAATCAGGTCAAGACCATTTTCGGGTGAGGTCCAAAAAACTGTGTTTGGACTATTTGTGCCACCTATACGAACAAAGTTCTCCGATTTTTTGCATTTAATGTCGATGTACTCAGAAGTGGCGGATTCGAGCAATAGACTATCGAAGAAGATATTGGCGTGGAGGTCAATAGTTTTCCTCTCAGGCTGATAAGGCTTGTCAGCATTTGGTATAATAAATCCTGGGTCTTGGGCAAAGAGCCTGGTACAATTCTCTTTCTTTTCGAAATCTATGAAATAATCTGTACCGATAGTATTTTCAACAAACGGAATGGGTATCGCTGTATGATAGCCAACGCTAAACTGTATGTCAGTAGCATGTGTGTTTTCAACTTTTTGAACACAATCAACACGAGAACCGTTCAAAATATAAGTAGTATAAAATTTAAAACTATAAGGGTAATATTTCTCGGTTTCGCTGTTGTTTTCTAGTACAAAGCATGCTTCCGAGTCTGAGTTTGACACAAGAGTATGTGGCAAATCCCTATTAAATCCATGAGCTTTTGCAGGATATTCCTTGTCGTCAAATATGTATTTATTTTCTAGCACACGACCGCAATATGGGAAGAGTACAGGTGAATGTCTTGCCCAAACATCTGGATTACCACCCCAGAGGTACTCTCGATTATGAGCCTTGTGGAAAATGGAGTGCATCTCTGCTCCATGTGGGGATATGGTCACACGTAAAATGTCATTTTCTAGCACTATATTCATATTATTTCTCCTATAATAATTCATTAATGGTTGCATGCGCTTGAAATAAATTGTACCACAAATTAGTAGCGCTGTAAATGAATTTGAGTTTAATATATACATTTATATAATGATGTGTTATAATCAAATTAACTAGAAATAATGTGGTTTTGACTTACAAATTTAGAATGATAGCTATAGTTTGAAATAAAAAGATACAGATTTTTGTAAATCAGAAAGATTATATAGGTAGTAAAAAAAGCATGAGTGCGAATATGTATAATTAATGCAGTGACTTACTAAATTTTTATACAGTTGTTGATGATATAAAACTATGATAAAATAAAAGGGTTGTACAGGGATAGATAAAGTTTTAACAGAAGTACTTAAAACTTTAGCTCATGGGAGGAGCGCATTATGTATAGAGTTTTAATTGTGGATGACCAGAAGAGTTTTCGAGAACTGATAAAATACTCCATATCTGAGAGCGAAAACTACAAAATCATAGCTGCGATTGATGATGCAGATAAGGCTTTGGATTTTTGTGAGAGCAACCCCGTTGATTTGATATTAATGGATATTTTTACAGGTAATAAAGAAAATGGGATAAAAGCAGCAAAATTAGTCAAAGAAAAAATGCCAAATATTAAAATAATTGTGGTTACAAACTTGATTTTAGCTGAGTATATAGTTGAGGCAAAAAAATGTGGGTGTAATGGATTTTGGTATAAAGATCACAGCAATGAAAAACTCTTGGATGTTGTAAACAGCGTCATGGATGGGAGAAATGTGTATCCAAATGAACAGCCGGTGGTGACTGTTGGGATGGCAAAATCGTCCGACTTTACAAAACAAGAGCTTAGGGTTCTAAAGGCGAAAGTTAGTGGATATTCTAATACAGAAACATGTGATATGCTGGGAATTACTGCAAGCACGCTTAATTATCACATTAGCAATTTAAAAGGGAAAACGGGGTATGACAGCATGCTTAGATTGACTGCTGACGTTGTTATGCAAAAATTTATCATCGCTGACAATTAAGTCTGTCTGCTTACTGCGTTTTTGGAAGAAGAAATTTACAAAATATCAAAAAAACACTTGATTTTTGATTTAATATGAGGTATAATAAATAAGCGTTTTAGATGTCTAGGATGCGAAACACTATGCCGGTGTGATGGAATTGGTAGACGTAGCGGATTCAAAATCCGCCGCTGGCGACAGTGTGCCGGTTCGAGTCCGGCCACCGGCACCAAGATTAATTCGTAAAAAGAATGTCATCGACTTTTTCAGTCGGTGACGTTCTTTTTTTACCCGTTTTTGAGTGAAAAGTGTTGATTTATAGTGCAAAATATTCGAAGTCGTTCGAGTGAAAATAGATTGAAAAATATAGATGTCATCTGGGCGAAAAATGGTGTTTTAGGACTCGAACTCTAACGAGTGAGGATAAAATACATAAGATTTAATAATAGAGCAACAAAAATTAAAGGTCGTGAGCTGAGAAAATTCCTCAATCATACGACCTTTTTTTATTCTCTTGTAGAGCATGTGTTACAAATTTTGCCTTTTGTAGCACAGAGTGATACTTCCAGTACTTTGACTACTTCAGATATGGCAGAAATCACAGGAACAATTTATGAACATGATGTTATTTATACAGAAAGAGAATGTTCTTTTGAAGATTATAAACATATCGCTACTACAGGGTTAACTGTTACAGTTCATAATAATTATGACCTTATCCACGAAAACGACAATTACACTTTAAACACCCCGATTTTTAAAAGCTTATCACCTCTACACACAAAACTCCCCCCCCGGTACGTATTCGTACCGGGGGGGAGTGGCTTAGAACGCACCTAAGCACATATAACGCTGTAACATAGTCGATAATTCAGCTCTTGTTGCTGTGCCTTGCGGGTTTACAGTGCCGTCTTCATAGCCTGTAATCACTCCGTTTTGAGTGCCCCAAA
>CAYJLH010000115.1:0-3883 GCA_964370925.1 uncultured Oscillospiraceae bacterium
GAGCATTTGCTCACGGGCTTTGAGTTTGTGTGACGTTGGTGGAATTTACGCTTGCGTAGAATTGATTAATTTGTCTGATTTTTAGGAAAAATTTTTAACTAAAACTTAACCAAAGTGGGTTTTCGTATTTTACTTTATAATGATAATATTTAGTAATGGAATAGATATAATTAGAGGAGAGTAAACACTATGAGAAAAATTGAAGCAGTAATTTTTGACTGGGCAGGCACAACCGTTGATTTCGGTTCTTTCGCACCTGTCGGAGCATTTATTGAAACATTTAGGTCTAAAAAAATCGAACCAACTTTGGAAGAAGTTCGTGCGCCTATGGGAATGCTTAAAAAAGAACACATTCGCACTATGCTTGAAATGCCTAGAATAGCTGAATGCTACAAAACTCTTTATGGCGGAAGCTATACAGAGGAAGTTCTCGACGAAATGTATGAGTTTTATGAGAATGCAATGGTTGCTGTTTTAAATAACTATGCAGAACCAAAACCATTTGTTCTCGATGCTGTCAAAGAATTGAGAGCTAGAGGCATTAAAATTGGCTCTACAACCGGTTATAACGATAAGCTAATCGAAATCGTGGCTAAGAAAGCAAAAGAAAATGGCTATGAACCTGACTACAGATGCACCCCTGACGCTGTTGATTCAAAAAGTCGTCCACGCCCATTCATGGTATTTAAGAACATGGAAATGCTTAATATCAGTTCAGTTGATGCAGTTATAAAAGTTGGTGATACTGTTTCTGATATAAAAGAGGGCAAAAACGCTGGAGTTGTTGCTGTTGGAGTTATTGAGGGTAGTTCCGAAATGTCACTCTCCGAAGCTGAATGGAACAGCCTTTCCGACGATGCAAAAGATAAAGAGCGTGCTAGAGTTCGTGAAATATACATTAATGCAGGCGCAGATTATTCAATTAATAATATGTCAGAACTTTGCGATTTGATAACAAAACTAGAAAACTAATTTTGAATATAATAAATAAAAAGTCTGAGATTTCAACTCGAAATCTCAGACTTTTTTAAAATATAATTATATATCTTGGTTTAAATCTCGCTTAATAATCGTCTTGTTTTTAAACATACATTCATCCAGATGATTGAGATAATCCAGTATGTTAGGATAGTCGTTTTTATCATAATGTGCATATCCAACAGCAACACCTGCCATATTGCCATCGTCAAAAGTTTTGAACTTATCTTGAATTACACGCAAACGCTTTTCCAATGTATCAAAGGGAATGTTATATAAAATTGCAGAGAATTCATCCCCGCCCACACGATAACATTTTCCAAACTCACTTAGATATTTCTGTGCTAATTCTGCAAAAAATATCAAATAATTATCTCCTGTTTGATGCCCCATATTATCATTAAAGTGCTTCAAATTATTTAGGTCAAAGGTAATAATTATTTTTGTTGAATCCTCACTGTGTTTAAATTCTTCCAAATCCTTTTCGAATGCGTGCCTGTTGAACAACAGCGTCAAAACATCTGAATATGCAATTTTACTTAAATATTCTGTATGCATACTTTCAGCCCAAATATTTCTTAGCTTTAAAGAGGTCGACACTATACAAGTTAGAAGATACAATAACATTCCCGATTGAAGGCTTGCACCAATCGAATTCATATTATCGCCAAAATAGAAAATAGCTAATTCTGCTAATGCGACAAGAACTAAAAATGATATTTGAAACAGTGGCAAACTGGCTTCCTTGTTCTTTTTTGCAAAAGTTTCGTATAGTAAGGAGAACACAAAATATAAAAATGTGCCAAGCATAATCAAATGAACTACCCATAATGTGTTATAGTAATATACTATATCTGCCATATGAAGTATTGTAGTTACAATAAAATTTATTATAAATGCTATACAAAAATATTTTGCAAATGATTTGTGTGACGGTGTATACATACTGTCGACATAGAAAATAAATGGTATTAACAACAGCTGTATAGACCAATAAGGCAGATGCCCTAATACAAATGTGTCTCCTAAAGCAAATTGAAGCAAGTTAGATTCACTAATTAACCAAATTGCAATGATAGTTGACAACAAGCCGAGATATAATATTAAATTATTGTTTTTAAGTCCCTTAGAAATAAAAGCCTGAGCAAACAAAAGAATAATACCGACAATCAGTATTATGGAAGATATAAGCAATTTAACAGCGTGTTTAGCAATTAAAAATAAAAAAGCTTCACTTTTTTCAGCTAAGTATAAATCACTTAGACCAATTGAAGTTTTGTCGTCACTAGGCACAATGTCTATCCTTATATTATTATCTGACTGAATATAAGGTAATTCCACAAAATGCCATATACCTCCATTGGGTGAGGAAAAAATATTGCTTCTATCTTGGCCAAACTCATAAATAATTTCAGAATTAACACTGATACTAAAGGTTTGATGCATACTTTCTAGTATTAAAACAGGTTTTTTATACTCAGCTGTGGAGATATTTGTAATAAGGCTGTATGGCTCAAAATTAGTATCTTGTGGATTGAAATCAGCCATATCAATCTGCGCATTCTTCGCTGTACTTTCAATTGTCCATGTGTTAAGATTTGTTATAGCTGTTTCATCATAGACCAACAGCATGTTTTTTTCACTATTAAAAAAAGACGAGGCAACACATAGTGCAACCAAACCTGCAACACAAGCAATAAAAAAGTAGAATAACTTTCTACTCATAATTTTCCACCATCCAATATATTAACACTCAACTGAGTTATGTTTAGTATATCTATTATACCAAAAAATGTATAGTAATTGCAAGTGATATATTTACAAAAAAAATATGCCATTGCCCACTCTGCAATCGACTGCAAAGTGGGCAATGTTCGGCTTTTCGCTTGCTCTTAATTTTCGGAGCTACCTCTTAAGTCAGAAATCGATACTAGGAACACGCTTACGGCAATTGCAATAAAGCCTAGCACTTTCGCAATATCCAGTTGCTCACTTAAAATAAGGACACCGAGTGTCACACCCGTAATTGGCTCTAAAACCGAGAACATAGCCGCAGATGCAGCACCGATTTTTACGATGGCGTAATTGAGCAAAATTACGACAAAAAATATTTATTTTTATATTGTAAATAAATGGTTTAAGACTTATAATAATACATAGATAAAAACTATACTAAGGAGATTTCATGAACAAACCGGTAAATAAAGATGCTTTTAAAGATTTTTTAATGATTACAGTTGGCATTACAATTGTAGCCATGGCAGTATATTTTTTCCTAATACCCGCAAATCTTGTTGTCGGTAGTATTTCGGGACTTGCGCTAGTTATTACAAAAGTTGTGCCTATTTCCATTTCTACTATTACTTTTATATTTAACATTGGATTGCTAATTATTGGATATATTATAGTTGGCAAGGAATTTGGGATAAAAACTATCTATACTTCCGTGCTTTTTCCTATTTTGTTATTCATTTTGGAGAGAATATTCCCAAATCAGCAGTCTATCATGAAAGACCCGTGGCTTGACCTATTATGCTATATTTTGATTATTGGTTTTTCTCAAACAATTTTGTTTAAATCAAATGCATCTTCAGGCGGAATTGACATAGTAGCTAAAATCCTCAATCACTTATGGGGTGTGCCCATCGGCAGTGCTATTTCCGTTGCTGGTGGACTTGTTTCATTGACTGCGTTTTTAGTGTTTGATATTAAAACTTCGCTTTTGGGTTTAATCGGAACTTATTTAAATGGCATAATAGTGAATCATTTTACAGATGCATTTAACCAGAAAAAGAGAATTTGTATTATATCAGAAAAGCACGATTTAATTGCAGATTATATATTAAATACCCTTGTTCGTGGTGTGACTTACTACCCGAAAATGGGTGGATACACAAAAGAAAAT
>CAYJLH010000116.1:0-3730 GCA_964370925.1 uncultured Oscillospiraceae bacterium
AGTGAAAAGTTGTTTACAATCATTTCAAAGCCAGCAGCAATTTTGCCGTTAACAGCTTTGTCAAATTGTTTAATGATAAGCGCACTTAAAGGTCCCATAATCATTGCGCCTAGGAACATTGGAATAGTTGAGCCTACAACAAGACCCATTGTTCCGATTGTACCAATAATCGCACCACGCTCACCAGCAACAAGCTTACCGCCTGAATATGCAAGTAGCAAGGGCAATAGATATGTAATCATCGGACCTACAAGTTCTGCGAAATGCTCCGAAGGTGTCCAGCCTGTTGGGATAAATAAAGCAGTAATAAATCCCCATGCGATGAATGCACCCATATTTGGTATAACCATCGCTGTTAAAAAACCACCAAATGCCTGAATTTTTGCTCTGTTCATTTAAAATTCTCCCTTTTTCAAATTATATTTAAAGCCTGAAAGCTCTAAAATCATATCAGTTTCTATTTTATTATTCAAAACATATCTCACATTTATGCTGTCAGATTTTTCGTAAAAGTCCAGTGCTTCTTCCTCTGTTTTTCCTCCTTTAATTTTACGAGAAACAAGTCTATCTTTTAAGAAATTTTCCTTGGCATCTAAGAAAATGCTGTAATCACAAAACTTTGATAACCTTTTCCATTTTTCATTATTAGAGGCTAAATAATTTCCCTCAAGCAGTACGATTTTCTTATTCACCAAAACTGCGTCCTCAACAGGATTATGCAAATTTCTATCGTAAATCGGAAAATACACATCTTCTGACATCAATTTTTCAAGTTTTTCATGAAGTCTATCAACATCAAAAGTGTCAACTGCGCCTTTTCTGGAACTCAAACCATTCTCCGCAAGATAGTCATTATAATAGTGAAATCCATCTATGCCTATGGACTGAATGTTGTCAAAAGCAAGCTCTGTTTCCGCCAGATGAACCAAGAAATTCACCAGAGTTGACTTGCCGACAGCAGGTGGTGCAGATATGAAAACCACAAACCTACTTTCTTTTTGTGCTTGCAATTCTATAAGCTTTTTTAGCAGTGGTTTAAAGATTTTTTCGACATTTTCGTCATCAAAAATTCCTTCAACCAAAAAACCATTTACATTAGAACTATATAGCACTGAAAACCTCCGCAATCTCCGACACATTTTTAGTATGCATAACTTTCTCTACCTTGTTGTCATCCATAAAGAAATCAGCAAGATTCGATATAGCGTCTAGGTGCTCGTTTTGATCTTTAGCCGCTAGGCAAATTATAAGTTTTACTTCCATGTCCTCGGGATACATGACAGGTTCATTTAGTTTTAAAACCGAAATTGCAGATTTTAATGCACCTCTTTCACATCTTGCGTGGGGCATTGCGATGTTTGGAGCTATGACTATATACGGGCCGTTTACTAGTACATTTTCGATCATCGCATCTATGTAACTAGCCTCGATGCTTCCGTCCTTTAGCAGTGGTGTTGCAGCTTCTCTTATTGAATCTTCCCAAGTGTCAACACTGTTTTTTAAATTTATGCTTGAACATATTCCCATGAATAAATCCTCCGTAAAATTTTTTGTAATCACACTATATCATGTTTTTCAGAAAATACAACTTACATGTTTTTGCCATACTTTTTGCAAAAATTTCACAAGTAAAATGACTGCACTTTTTTGTGTAAATATATATACATCTCAATAATTTAGTGATATACTCTCCACACGAGGTGATAATATGTTAAACGACAAAGACATAAAAGTTCTCAGTACATTATACCAAAATCAAGCTCCTATGAACATAAAAGACCTAGCTACACAGTGCAATTTAAGTGCTAGGAGTATTAGAAATTATGTTGATAAAATTAACGAAAATTTCAATGCAAAATGCATAGAGCTAAATCTCGGTGTATATTCAATTATTAATAGAGAACTTGTTTCAGAATTTTTAGAAAACTATAATTTAAGCTTTTTTTCAAGCGAACTTATTACAAAATATATGCTCTATCAAGTAGCTTTGGAAAATACAATAAACCTATCGCACATAGCTGATAGGTTTGAAATAAGCAGAACTTCGGCAAAAAATTACCTCACAACAATAAAAAGACATATCACAGAATACCATTTAAAAATTGAACATAACCCCAAACAAGGACTGATTTTATTAGGAAAAGAGAGTGATAAACGAAGATTTTTAATTTCTCTACTTCTTCAATATGATAAAAGCGAAAGAATAGAAAAACGTACATTAGCACCTTTGGTCAATAATTATTTGGAAAATTTTTATAAAATTTCAGTGGAATTATTGATCAAAAAACTTAAATATAGTCTTTCATTTTCGCTATCTGACGAGTCATACAAAGCCTTGTTTTTCTATTTTATAATTGTAATCAATCGCATAAAAAGGCAGTTCACATTAGAGGGAAATATCAATAAATCCTTTATAAAAAAATGTGACGAGTTTTCGACAATCAAGCCCTTGCTAAATTCGATTGAGACATCTTTAAGCATAAGTTTCAGCGAAGAAGAAGTTGTTGATATCGTAAACATTGTACTCGGTTTAAACTACTCAAACAGCAGGGAAACAAATCATACAAACTGGTTTGAATATGATTTATTTATATCAAAATTGATTAGAAAGTTCAGCTATTTATCAGGCTATAATCTTGTTGCGGACTATGAACTATATGATAATTTATTGCACCATATAAAGCCTACTATGTACAGAATTGCAAACAAAATAAAACTCAGCGACTTCGATTATAATTACATCATAAGCGAAGCTAACACTGAGTATAATATAGTTAAAAAAATATTGCTAGAGCTTAATTTTTTCCCCTCAAACGAGTATATAAATAACTATGAGGACGAAATTTCTTTAATTTGTTTACACTTTAAAAATGCTGTTGACAGGAATTCTGATAATCAAAAAAAGCAAAAAAACATTTTAGTTGTTTGCTCTTTCGGTTATGGCACATCTAAGCTTATTATGAAGAAAATTTCCGATACTTATGACATAAATAAAATAGACTCTATTGCACTTTATCAGCTAAAAAGCACTGATATTTCAGATTACGATTTGGTTGTTTCCGCTGTTGGAAATGAACATTTTGACATTGATAAAGAAGTTCTTAGAGTAAATCCTATTTTGAGTAAAGGCGATTTGGATTTATTGTCAACCCAGCTGACAATTAAGAAAAACAAAAAGATTAACATATCCTCTCTAATTTCAGTTATAAAATCTCACGCTAAAATAGATGATGTTGACGAATTAACACAGGCGATTTTGGATAACTTTCCTGACAATTTTGATGTGAATGAGCAAAATATCTTTTCAATTTTACCGACTAAAAACATTTTATTGGATGTCGAAGTTTCGACTATTAGCGAAGCCATTTCTATGGCAGGGGATGTTTTGGTCACTAATAACTATGTTGAGGAATCTTATAAAGAAAGCCTTATTTCAGCATTTGAAAATTATGGGGAATACATGGTTATTGACGAAAATATTGCAATTCCACATGCGAGAAACGAAGGAAATGTATTTAAAACAGGCTTTACATTTTTAAGACTTAAAAAACCTATATCTTTCAGCGGAGCAAGTATTTCCATGCTGTTTACTTTCTGTTCGGCGAGCAATAATGAGCATTTAGACTCTCTAATAATAATTTCGAATATTGCAAAAGACGAGTATCTCAAAAATGCTATAAGTACACTGAAAACTCCGCAAGAAATTGTCGAGCTTTTAAATGATGAAAAA
>CAYJLH010000117.1:0-3711 GCA_964370925.1 uncultured Oscillospiraceae bacterium
TTGCAGCTTATTTTGAATTTAATACCACAAAAAAGAGCCTACACCTATGTGTAAGTCCTCTTTTGTCTGCAAGCTGAGTGTAGCAACTTCTGTCGCTACACTTTCAAGTATAACTTTTAAACTGCTTTATGTTGGAATTAATCTTTCGTAAGCTTACGCTTCATTCTACGAGGTTTAGCCGCCTCCACACCTAAGCGCGCGATACGGTCTCTTTGATATGATTCAAAGTTGCCCTCGTGCCAGCGCCAGATGCCTGGCTCTTCATCAGTGCCTTCCCATGCGATGATATGTGTTGCAATGCGGTCAAGGAAGAAACGGTCATGGCTTATTACAACAGAGCATCCGGGGAAGTTTAACAGCGCTTCTTCAAGACTAGACAAGGTGGCGATATCCAAATCATTGGTAGGTTCGTCCAAAAGAATGAGATTTCCACCTTTTTTCAAGGTTAAGGCTAGGTTTAATCTGTTGCGTTCACCACCCGAGAGAACTCCGGCTTTTTTTTGTTGGTCAGAGCCTTTGAAGCCAAATCCGGAGAGATAGGCACGGCTTGGCACTTGCATACTGCCGACTTGCATGAAGTCATTTCCATCAGAAACTACTTCCCAGAGGGTTTTATCAGGGTCTATACCTGCTCTGTTTTGGTCGACATAGGAGATGTCAACAGTTTCACCTATTTCAAGAGTACCGCTGGTTAGAGCTTCCAGACCAACAATTGTTTTAAACAAAGTGGTTTTACCTACGCCGTTTGGCCCAATCACGCCGACAATTCCGCCCTGTGGAAGAGAGAAGGAGAGATTTTCAATCAGTACACGATCGCCATAGGACTTGTTAAGATTTTCAGCTTGAATAACTTTTCTGCCAAGACGAGAGCCAGCCACGATTTTAATATCTGCAAAGTCGACATTTTTTGCAGCAGCAGCTTCCGCTTCCATTTCTGTAAATCGAGCCAAACGTGCTTTGCTTTTGGCTTGGCGTGCCTTGGGTGAACTTCTGACCCACTCAAGCTCTGCTTCGATACGTTTCACCAATTTTGACTGCTGCTGTCCTTGGGCAGCGAGTCGCTTTGCCTTGGTTTCGAGATAAGTGGAATAATTGCCCTCGTAAGGGTATAGTTGCCCACGGTCAACCTCGCAAATCCATGCAGCGACGTTATCTAGGAAGTATCTATCATGGGTGACGGCTAACACAGAGCCTGGGTAGTTTTTTAAGAAATGCTCTAGCCAAAGAACAGATTCGGCATCAAGATGGTTGGTTGGTTCGTCGAGTAAAAGCAAATCAGGTGCTTCTAAAAGCAGTCTGCACAATGCAACACGGCGACGCTCACCACCAGATAAAATGCTGATAGGAGTATCTGCGTCGGGGCATTGTAGGGCATCCATCGCCTGATACAATTTGCTATCTATATCCCATCCATCGGCGGCATCAATAGCAGATTGCAAATTGTCCATTTCTTCCATCAATTTATCAAAATCAGCGCCTTCTTCGCCCATTTCCTCGCCGATTTGATTATATCGCTCAATCTTGGCTAACAGTCCGCTAAAAGCCGGTCTGATGTTTTCGATGACGGTTTTATCTTCATCAAGCGGTGGCTCTTGTTGTAGCATACCAACTGTGAAACCGGATGCTAGCTTTGCTTCACCGGCGGAGATATCCTCCATGCCAGCCATGACCTTTAGCAATGTTGATTTTCCCATGCCATTCGGGCCAACAACACCGATTTTTGCTCCGTAATAAAATGAAAGAGATACATCATTTAAGATGACTTTGTCCCCATGTGCTTTGCGTGCCTTGTACATGTGGTATATAAATTCTGCCATATGAGTTTTCCTACCTTTATTATAATTGTTATCAAACATTATAACATAGAAAAATACCAAAATCAAATAAAGCATCTATGCATAGAGGGTTATATTTCTTTTATATTTGTACTTTAGAATTAGAGCTTATTTTTCTCCACATTGACACTGCAACACCAAAAGCGGCAAAAGCTGAAACCGCCTGAGCGAGGAATATGCCATTCACTCCCATGAGATTAGCTAGGGCGATGAAAAATACTATCGGAAAAACCATGGAGTCGAGTAACATTAAAATCATAGATTCTTTTGGTTTCTCAAATGCGCTTAGAAATGTTCCGACGATTATATTAAACCAGTTGAAAAGATAAGACGGTGCGTATAGTAATAGTCCTGTAGTTGCAATGGCTATCATCTCAGTATCGTCGTCATTTGCAAACAAGGACACCAAAAAGTCAGGGAATAATAACATTGTGCTAAATGATATTGCCGAGATAATAACAGAAATAGTACACACCTTTTTGAATGTTTCTTTTACTCTATCATGCCTTTTTGCACCAAAATTATAGCTTACTACAGGCTGTACACATCCAGCGATACCCATGAGTACAGGCAGTAAAAGCATTTCGATATAAGATATAACAGACATGGCAGCGACACCGACAGCACCGGCGACAGAGAGCATAATTCCGTTCATAAGCAAAGCCATGACAGAGCTTGCGATGCTTTGGAAAAATTCAGAACTGCCATTATATATAATCATTTTTATGTCTTTTAGAGGGATTTTTGGGCTTGTAAATTTAAGGTCTAATTTGTTTGTGACAAAGGGTAAAATGGATAAAACCGACCCAGCAACCATGCCAATAGTTGTTGCAAGGGCAGCATAAGAAATTCCTAAACCTAGATATGCAACTAAATACCAGTTTAGAGCTATGTTTATAAGGGCAGTCCAAACATTAATCCATGTGCTTCTGTTTACCTTGCCACAGATTAGTAGAAAGTTATCAAACGCAAAAAGGGGAGCTATTAGAGGGATAGCCGGAATCATAACTTTTACGTAATCATAAGCTAGTGAAGCTAAATTTTGGTCTTTGATAAGTGCAAAAATTATATCTTTTGTAAAGAAAAAGGCAAAAATAGCAATTATAATACCTAATATGAAAATTAAAAGTGTGCTGGCGGAAAATACTCTCGAAGCCTTTTGATGATTGCCTTCACCGAATAAAATTCCTATTCGAATACCTGCGCCACTGGCTACCATGCCAACAAGTCCGAATACCATCATCATGATGGGCATAACGAGGTTTACCGCAGCAAGTGCGGAGCTTCCTATGAAGTTACCCATAAAAATGCCGTCGATGACCATGTTTATTGAGCCAACTATCATTGTTATAATGCTGGGGATGGCGAGTTTTCGTATTAGTGTTCCAATCGGCATAGTGCCATAATCTGCGTTTGTCATTTTGCGTGAAATTCTCCTTCTTGAAATGAGTTTGTTTTAGTGTTATAATTGAAGTATAAACTATAGAGTAACTCTATATGCAAGGGGAAATTTTAAATGTTTTAATATTATTTAACGACGAGCGAATTTGCAAAGATTGTTGGAACATCAAAACACACTCTGTTTTACTACGATAAAGAGGAGGTTTTTTGCCCTGAGAAAAAAGACGACAATGGCTTTCGAGCTTATTCTGTTTTTCAAATTGAAACTTTTTTTGTGATAAAATCTCTAACAGAGATGGGGGTCACATTGGCAAAAATCAAAGAATATTTAAGCACAAAATCTGCTGAAAATTGTATGGATTTATTAGAAAAGTATGAGAAGATTTTAGAAGATAAGATTAAAAGACTTGCAAAAACGAAAGAGCTGATTAAGGAAAAACAAGATACAATCAAAGAGTTTTTTGAGTGTAAATCA
>CAYJLH010000118.1:0-3642 GCA_964370925.1 uncultured Oscillospiraceae bacterium
GTATTATCATATCCTTTTTCAAGAAAAAGTCGTGTTGATACATCGAGTATTCGCTCGACAGTTTGCTCTGGATATTTATTTCTTGCCATATACTCACCTCCATACCGTTGGTATGTAATCATAGTATCATACTGATGGTATGTTTGTCAAGCGTGCTTTTTACATTCCGCTCATATTACAGCTTCGATAGGACGAAAAGCTCTCTGGCGATATACTCATTATTCCGTCGGGAATAATATACAGAAAGTCGTGCCTTTATTCGGCACGCTTTCAACGCTAATTTCTCCCTTATAAAAATCCACAACACTTTTAACTATCGAAAGTCCTATGCCGTTACCCCTGCCAGAATGTGATTTATCGCCTTGATAAAATTTCGTGAAAATATTATTCATCGTCTCTTCATCCATCCCAACGCCATAGTCGTTGATAGTGAAGAAAACGCCTTCGTTTTTTTCTTTTAAGCTTATGCTAATATCGGAATTTTGTGGTGAAAATTTTATCGCATTATCAATCAAATTCACCCAAACATGGTTTAATATATCTTTGTTGCCATAAAACGAAAAATCATCAATATCAAGGTCAAAACACAGGTTTTTCTTTGCCCATTCGTTTTCTAAAGACAAGATTGCAAGCCTTATTTGTTCTGATAATTCATAATTTTCTTCGTTTGTAATTATTCCCTGATTTTCGATTTTGCACAGGGTCAAGATATTTTGTGATAATCTTGAAAGTCGCGTGCTTTCATTTATAATTATACTTAGATATTCACTTATTTCCTCATCAGTAAGTTCTCCATTTTGCAAAACTTTTGCAAAGCCTTTTATGGATGTTATAGGCGTTTTAAACTCATGAGAAAAGTTGTTTATAAAGTCTTTTCTAAAAAGCTCTGTGTTGTTTAGCTCGGCAGATAGAGTATTAAACTGCACTAAAAGTTCATAAAACTCCCTAGAATTCACACCTTTAGTTTCTATTTTTATTCCAAAATCGCCTTTAGAAAGATTTTTCATCCCGTCTTTTAATAAGGCATAGGGGCGAAGTTGTCTTTTCATAATGATGAAGTTCATAATCGCAGCACATGCAAAACCGCTCAGTAGCATTAACAATAATAATATTCTCACACGTTGTGAACTTGAATTTAAAAATTGGATTACTTTTTGAAGCTCAATATTAAATATAGATAGTATTGTAATTCCGACAAAAACTATAACAATCATTGTCAAAAGAGTGGCTATTGTTGTTGCAAAAATGAAGGTCGAAAGCTTTGTTGACTTACCCTTCATGTTTTACCCCTTTATAGCCCAAACCCCTAACCGTGACAATTTCAAATTCATTGAAATCTTCAAAGCGCTTTCTAAGCCTATTTATATGTACAACAACAGTGTTGTCAGCCGCTTCGCTCTCCATTCCCCAAATTTCGTCTAGTATTTGATATCGAGTGAAAATTCTGTCAGGATTTGAAAGCAATTTGTATAATAAATAAAACTCTTTGGGTGGAAGTGTATGAGATTTAGTTTTTTCTTTAACTGTTAAGGAGTCGTAATTTAACACCACATCACCAATTTTAATTTGTCGCTGATGAGCTATTTTCGAGCGACGAAGCAGAGCTTTTATCCGCAATAGCATTTCGTCCTCATCGACAGGCTTTGTCATATAGTCATCAGTTCCGGCGATAAATCCCATGCGTTTATCAGAGCTTTCTTGCTTTGCGCTCACCATTAAAACAGGTATATCGCAATTTCCCTGTCTTAAAGTTTCAACAAATTTATACCCGTCCATTTTTGGCATCATGACATCAAGTACAACCAAATCTATGTGCTGATTGTCCATTATTTCAAGAGCAACTTCACCATTTTCGGCACAAAATACATCATATCCATTTTGCTTGAGTATTACAGACATAAGCTTTCTGATGTGTATTTCATCATCTACTACTAAAATATTAAACATAAAAATCACCCTTTTAATTTATTAAATATAATATATCTTAGTTAGATAAATCGAAGATAAACAAATTCATGAATTGTGTTTATCTTGGGTTTATTTTTTTATTATATCATAAATTTGCAGTTATTATATCATATCAATAACGAAAACGCACGACATTGTGCAAAAATGGAGATGTAAAAATGAAAAAGATAATTTCAAAAGTTGTAACCACTACATTATTAATAGGAGTTTTAAGCACAAGTGCCTTTGCATATACAGGCGCATCCCAAGACCTGATATTAGAAACAAATCAGCTCTTGGGCATTATTAATGGTGATGAGCATGGAAATTTAAACCTAAATTCACCTGTAACTCGAGCAGAATTTTCAAAAATGATGGTTTCTGCTTCACTATATAAAGACGTTTCTGAAAATGCGAAATTTAGCATTTTTTCTGATGTCAGCGCAAGCCATTGGGCATCACCATACATAAAAATTGCTGTTGAACAAGGCTGGTTCGTAGGCTATGCAGACGGCACTTTTCAGCCAAACAGCAACATAACACTGGAAGCAGGCGCAACCGCTGTTCTTAGAATGTTAGGGTATAGTGATTTAGATGGTAGCTACCCATCGGCGCAACTTTCTAAGTTTTATGAACTTAATCTCGACGAGGGAATTACAGCTGTGCAAGGTGAAAATCTATCGAGAAACGATTGCGCAAATCTGTTTTATAATTTAATGAACACAAAAACTTCAACAGGTGTGGTTTATGCTCAAACCCTCGGCTATCCAGTGACTGCAACAGGAACTCTTGACACACTAAAACTTACAAGCATGTTCACCGACGGGCCTTATATTTTCAGTTCAGTTGGTAGTTTGCCTTTTGAAATAGGTGCAAACACTACAATTTATAAAAATAATAAATCAATAAATGTGAGTGAAATTCGTACAAATGATGTCTGTTATTACAATGAAGAAGTAGATACTGTTTGGGTCTATAATGACAGTATTACAGGCAGAATTTCTTATATAGACTCTGTTTTAGCCCCATCAAAAATCACAGTTTCGGGTAATACTTATAGTTTTGAAACTCAAGATGCCTCACGAAAATTGACCTCAGGCGGACAGTTTGAAGAGGGTGACCTTGTAACTTTATTGCTTGGTGAAAATGGAATGGTCGCAGATGTGATTTCTCCAATTTCGGGCGATGATGAAATTAACGGCGTTGTTTTATCAACTGGGCTTATGCAGTACGATGATTTCACTGAAAAAACTGTAACTATAATCACAACTGATGGAACAGTTCAAACACATGGAAGCGACGGAAAAGATTATGAAAAAGGCGAGCTTGTGACTATTAATTTCACCGATGGTGAGCAAGAAATAAAAACGCTCAGACAAAAATCCTTGGACGGAAAAGTTTCAAGCGACGGTGAAAAAATAGGCTCTTACGAATTTGCAGATGATGTTCAAATATTAGAGATTAGCGGTGAAAGTTATGGCATTACATATCCAGCACGCCTCGCAGGATATGAGCTTGACGACGATGATGTTATATATTACAGTTTAAATTCTGCTGATGAAATTGAGCAAATGATAATTGAAGACACAACAGGCGACCTTCAAAAATACGGAATAGTCACAGAAATAACAAGCATTGCAATTCCAAACTCAATGAGCTCTCAAAATGTATATCAATATGTTTTAGAGGGAAAAC
>CAYJLH010000119.1:0-3592 GCA_964370925.1 uncultured Oscillospiraceae bacterium
TATTTGGTTATGATGCCTATCACGAGGCAACAATGACCGCCGAGGAACGCCTATTTCAAGCCAACCTCGAAGCCCTAACCAACGGCGAAGAAGGTGAAGTTGATAGACCTTGTGATAACGTTAGTGGGTATAGGCAGCATAACACTAACAGAGACCAATTTCTATCAAGGGATTGTTGCTACAAAGAGGTGTATGGTTATGGCACAGGAAATTGTCCTCGGATGTAATACTATGTAACTAACTCTTTTATCCTTCTGCTTGTGACAGAGGCGGAAGGGTAATTTATAAAATATCCTTGATCTATGAAAACCATTTACTATATCCTATTCGCGGCGTTAATAGTATCGTGCTCGAATTCCAACAAAAAGCCAAGTCAATTAACCAAAGACTTCCTAACAACAACGCCTATTGAATTAGATGCAATTCCAATCGAAGCGTTAATCGCTCCGTCTATATGGTATGCAGACGGCAATAATATTGTTGCGTTCAACCCTAGGGCAGATGATTTTGTTAATGTGCTAGATAAACACACATTTAAGCTCAAAACCAAATTAGCTCGTAAAGGCAATGGGCCTAATGAGTACACTACTCCTACGATTATCCTTGGCTCACCAACTGATGTTATACACATAAGCCAAACCTCACCGCAAAAAAATGACAGCTACAGGCTTGTCAACGACACGACAGTAGAAAAACTCGAATCTCATTACACATTTCCGCGTGATGAACGTATAACTGCAATAACCACCCCAAAACTCTATTCGTTTATCCATTATGTTGATAGAAACAGAGTCATTGGCAGTGCTTTTGATGGCTTTTCACCTATTGTAGATGTTGTAAACATGGCTGAAGGAAAAGAAGTTTCAAACCTTAAGTTTACACTCGAAATGGATGGGGCTCAAAGTGCTTCGCCATTTATTTTTAATGCCGATTACTTTAACACTTATTTTGCAATAGCATACGAATATATCAATCGTATTGAACTTTACAAACTTGTCGGCAATGACCTGAAGTTGCAATATGTAATTGGAGATACAAAAACACAAGAAGAGCTATTTCATCAAGGGAAATTAAATGAGATGATGAATTATTATTCGGGTGTGGCAATAGGTGGTGATAGATTGTATGCATTATATTACGGGGAGCTTGAAGGGGATGTGTATGGTGACAAGGCTATTGACAGTTATATTGAGGTGTATGATTTGAAGAGTGGTGAGCCGTTGGAGCGACTCGAAGTGAGACATCGCCTGAGCAAAATGATGGCAGACAGAGAGGCGGGCAGACTTTTGTTTATTAATCCTGACGAAGAGAGATCAATGGTGCTATCCATGGATATATAGTTAGTGCAAATCATTATTCTGTGATAAATTATATTGAGGGGGGGGTGATTTTAGCGGAGGTGTAGTGCGGCACGATCGCTTTTCATTAACCATAAAATACATATAAAACCAATTTTGAGGGGGTATTTTCTCTTTGTTAGGGTGTATTTTCTCTCGCTGCTTGAAATGATATATTAGCAGCCTCAACTTAAATTAAAAACAAACACTTTTAAAATTTTAAAAAAAAATGAAAAAGTTTAAATTTATGATGATTGCGGTGATGGGGTTTTTCGTACTTTCTACTGCTGGTGTATTTGGTTATGATGCCTATCACGAGGCAACAATGACTGCCGAAGAACGCCTATTCCAAGCCAACCTCGAAGCCTTTGCATAACAAAGCTGTCAAAAAAGTGATATTTTTTTAGATTTTTTGTATAAAAAAACTTGTTTTTGTGGATTTTTTTGTTTAAGTTTATGGCGTGGAAGAGAGGGAAATGTATAGAGCAGGGGTGTGATAAAAAAAGCAGAGCGCTACTAATTGCTATGATTCCTTTTGGGAAAAGACAGCTAAAGTAAGTAGCACCCTGCGGCTCCAATCGATAAATGATAATTCAGAAATAAAACTTAAAGAAAGGAGGTGTACAAAAGTAGTCAAAAAAATCTAAAAACCAATTTTTGAGGGATAATTTCTCTCGCTGCTTGAAATGATATATTAGCAGTACCAACTTAAATTAAAAACAAACAATTTTAAAATTTTTAAGAAAATGAAAAAGTTTAAGATGACGCTAACTATAGCGATTGGTGCTATTGCACTGGGTGCGGGTGGATTTTTTGGTTACGATGCCTACCAAGAAGCAACAATGACCGCCGAGGAACGCCTATTCCAAGCCAACCTCGAAGCCCTAACCAACAACGAAGATGGCTGGTATGATGGGCCATTTGTTAGGAAAAGATGCTACAGTGTTTTTACTAATGAATATGGTTCAGATTTTTACGCAACATGTTCAAACACCATTGACCCGAACCCCTCGCACATATATATGTGTGGAGCTATTACGGGGAAGAAACCAGCTCCAATGGCGGCATCAAGAGAATGCTTTACTCACGGTGAAGAGTAATTGAATATCATACTGTGCCTCATAAGAACTTTTGCATATTAAATTGATATGATAAATTCTAATGGGGCGCTTTGCTTTAAGAATCAAACATAAAATAGGTATTACAACATAATAAACACATAATTTATGAAAAGAATAATTACACTTTGCTTGGCATTGCTAATGATTGTTGGCTGCGGAACTCAGAATCAAAGCCCTTCGAACGTCTTTGATGGGAATTTCCCCATTGACAAAACGCTGACAATCAGCAGTAAAACCCCTCTTAGCTTAATCGACCCCTCGGAAATAATTGTTTCAGATTCGATGATAGTTCTGTTGCTTAGGCACGAACCCAGAATGTTTCAGGTCTATGACAAGCACAGTTTTAACTTGTTGGGCTCTTTCCTCTCGATTGGCAACGCAGGCAACGAGGTGCAGGTACTACCTGGCATTAACCAATGGGACGTGGATGGCAATCAGATGACCATTTACTTTTACTCATACCCGAGATATTTTGGTGCGCTCAGTGTAAATAAATCGCTCGAAGAGGGCGGTGCCGTCTTTGCACGCAAAACCGAAATTCCAGCGAAAATTGGCTCAATAGCAAGCGGAAGTGGCTTTGATCTTGGAGAGAACAAGATGTTAATGTTCCAGCACGAAGTCAAGAAAAACTATAATGGGGTGGACGAAGTGGATGACACTAAAAGAGTGATGGTGGGATATGATTTTAATGCCGATAAAGAGCTTTATAGTATTAGTCAGTTCGGTTTTAATCCAAGCAAGGTGGCGGGATCGCATATCTTTATGGGTTCACGAGTTATTTCAGGTGATAGAAAGAATATGGTTCACGCCTCAGAAGTTTTCGATGCCATCTTCTTCTACGACCTCGAAAAAAAGCAACGCAAGGAGCTCTTTATGTCGCCTGAGGCAGAGGCTAAGATGTACGAGGCTCCGGTGGTGGAGTACTACAAAGATTGCGTGGCGGCTGGGGATTATGTTTTTGTGAGAAAGAATGTAGATGAGAAGAACAAGACGGCGGGCGCAAGCTCAGTGATTGAGGTGTTTGACTGGAGTGGTAATGCAGTAGCAAAATTGAGTTTCAAAGAGACTATTAAATATTTCGATGTGGACGAAAAGGGCGGGCAGATATATGCAATACTCTATAATGAAGCCACA
>CAYJLH010000120.1:0-1444 GCA_964370925.1 uncultured Oscillospiraceae bacterium
AAACCCACCAAAATCACAAGAATTTTGGTGGGTTTGTTCTGAAAAGATATATAGTCATGTAAAAATCAATCACCAACTTCGAACAATTCGAAGAAATTCATTTCTTTGAGTTGATTGATAGCTCAACTGTGAATTTATATTTTTTAGGTGTGAGTCAACATTTATCGCATGTGCAATGTTAGCAAATGCGCTTACCTGCGTTGCAATTCTCGCTTTGCGCTGTTCGTCAAGCATTTGGTTTTCGTAGAATTTTCTATCAAGCAAGTTTACAAGCTCATAAATTGTGCTTGCCTTTTTGTTTCTGAGTGCGTGAATGAAAAAATCTAGAGTCCCAATGCTATAATATACACTATCTGACGGATACCAATTCCCGAGCAAGAGATTATTTATTGCTTTTTGTGCCTGTCTATAATCCGTGTCACACTGATTTATATAAGGCATTACTTTTTCTGTATGTATTCTGATTTTTTCGTTAACGGAATTAATTACTTTTTTACCGCCAAAGAATGTAATTGCTCCTGAAATTGCGATGATTATAAAACTTGCAACATTAACTCCAATGCCGCTTATTGTATTAAATGTTGTAAATACAAAGCCGAATAATAGAAAATACTTTAGCCACTTAGGCGTTTTTCTATGTAAAGTTGCAAAGTACAGAAATGCTAAAGAAATTGCAGTTGTCATTAGTGCTGTTACTATGCCTGATGCAATTATATTAAAAAAGAACACATAAAATATTCCAAGTGCTGATAAAAACCAAATTGTAATTTTTGATTTTTCCTCTTTTGTGTCCATCTTTATGGGATTTGCCAGCTCACTTTGTAGCTTGCGTTTGTTGTTATAAGATAAATCTCTAAAACTTATCAGTTCTCTTAAATCAACCAATCGGCTTAAAAGCTCAACTCCATGATAATTTTCCATATTCATATCTCCATGTTTTTTATTCCGCTTCGACATTTACAATAGTCGAAATTCTAAAAAGTCCATTTTCAATTGGGTGAAGAGTAGCTTTTCTGTAATAAACTTCTGGTGGCAAGTCCTGTTTTACCATATCACTTGTGCGAAATGATTCTGTATATAAAATGGTCATTTCTTCGTCAGTATATTCCGCGCTTGTAATCTCAACTTCGGTTTTTGCCATAGATGATGCTGCGTAAAATATCACCGCATCGTCCGTAACAGTAATGCCACTTTCATATGCTCCACCAGACACAAACTGATAAGGTGTAAAAGCTGATAAAAATCTGTTAATATCTTCTAGCGAAAACATGGAGGCGTAGTCTGCAGTGAGTCCCAAATTTTCAACAAATTTTTGCTCACTGTCAGTGCCTGTAATTCCATTTACAAAATAAGTATACTGCACTTCTTCAATGGATTCATGCCCTAAAAATTCGCCTGTTTCGTAATCTGTGGGAGTTACATTGTAAAGCAAATATTCTAGTTC
>CAYJLH010000120.1:1544-3552 GCA_964370925.1 uncultured Oscillospiraceae bacterium
ATTCATTTTTTAGTAGCAATAAAAGAAGTGGCAATGGAGCAAAACCGTATAGTGTATAGCCTTTCTGTTGTAGCTCTTCGCCTTGTGCTTTGATATTTTTTCTGCCGTAACTTAGTCTTGACTTAATTGTGTTTTCGGGGCAATCTAAAGCAGTTGCAATTTCTTTAATCGAAAGATTGTCGATATAATATGCAAGCATACATATTTTTTGTTCTTCCGAAAGATTTTCTAACATCATATGAACCAATTCTTGAGTTTCTTTCGAGGTAATCGAAATTTCAGGTTGATGTGACTTTCTTTCATCCTCTATAGTTTTTTCGAAATCTTCATCAAAATTTTCGTCATTCATTTCAGAGAATAGAGTAGCTTTTTTCTTGACTAAAGCATTTTTTGCTGTGTTTGCGATAATAACACCAAGCCATGAGGGAAATTTTTCGGGATTAGTTAGTTTATCTAAGCTTTTAAATGCTTTAATGTATGCTTCCTGCATGATATCCTCTGCTAAATCTTCACTTTTCATATATTTTAGAGCGAGGTAATATTTCGTTTTGTAGGTTTCATTATAAAGGTGGTCAAATCCTTCATTTTTTCCTTGTTTAGCAAGCTGAACCGCTTGAGTGAAAGTCAATTTGTTATCCATTGTCATTCTCCTTAGTTTTCTTTATTTTTTGGTAAAGGCAGTTTTGCTGAGTTTCATCAGGCTTAAATTCCCTTATATCTTTTTTGATTAAAGATATAAACCATGCGATGATTGTCGGTTTTTCCATCATTTATCCTCCTGTCTAATACTAAGACAAGACGAGTTTTAAAAAGGTTTTATAAATTTCAAATTTTTTCAAAAATTTTCGCCTTGTCTAATACTAAGACAAAGCGAATATAAAAAAGGTTTTATTATTTTTTAAAATTATAACATTTTTTTAAGATAAAATCAACTAGGTACTGATTTTAACATTCAGCCAGTGTGCTCCTTTTTGGTGGTTGAGTTTTGTTTTAATATGAAAAAGAGGGTTTATCTCATAACTATCGGCATAAGCATATCTTCTTTCATTTTCCTCTCCTAATTATCATAACATACGATACAAAATATTAATCAGATTTTATCCATATAATTCCGCCAAGCCAGCTTTCAAACTATCCACTTCAACAATAGTTATATCACCCCCGGTCACAGGGTCAATCACGTAAATATATATAGCTGCGTCATCTTTTATATTAGATAAGGGTCTTAAATCTGCTGCTGGAGAATTAATGATAGCTACATCAATTAGATTTGGATGATTTGCAAGCGCGGATATATCTGCTACAGCTGTGCTTTTTAACCAGACAATTTCTAAATTTTGCAGTTTTTCAAGTGCAGAAATATTATTTAAATTCGGAAGCGCCTCAATGTATAGCGAGCGTAAGGCAGTGCAACTTTCCAGACCGTTTAAATTTTGAATGTCAAGGTCGGATAAAGATAAATATTCTAAATTTTCAAGACTTGACAATGGAGTTAAACTTGTGACATTTGTTTCACCCATGCCAATCGAAGTGAGGCTTGTTATTGTTGACAGAGGTGATAAATCTGAAAGCTCATTTTGACCAATAAGTAAATACTCAAGCTTAGGCAAAGTTGATAATGGCGATAAATCCGTAATTTCATTATCGTAGATAGATAAATCAATTAGATTTGGAAGGTTTGATATTGGTGTCAAATCGGATATTTGATTGCCACTAAGCTTTAAATTAACAAGATTGTCAAGCCCCTCTAAACCAGAAAGGTCGGTTAATCCAATGTTCTCCAAATATAAAACTTCAAGTTTATCTAGCTCTGCGATCGGGCTTATATCATCAACTTTAGCAGTGTCTTTATTCTCGCCCATCTCACCGCCGCCATATCTAATCGAAAGCCTTTCTAAGTTTTTAAGCTCGGCTAAAGGTGATAAATCATTGATTGCATGTTTTCCCATTCCCCAGAAATCAAGTCTTGTTAAATTGGTAAAATGCCTTAAATCTTCAAGGGATATAT
>CAYJLH010000121.1:0-3517 GCA_964370925.1 uncultured Oscillospiraceae bacterium
GTAAACTCAAATGAAAACTCATTTTGTTTGGGCACGCTCTCAAACACAATGTCTTCTTTTATCCCGTATGCCGTGGGCATTACCACCACGTCTATCCCCGCAGCGAAGACATCCTCGTGTTTTATTCCCTCATATGCTTTTTCCTGCTCAAATTTTTCGCTCTCCGGTGCAATTAACTTCTCACCCGGCACCTCCAAAAACTTTGATGTGGCGGGTTGAGAGGTTATGCTTTTTTGTGCATTGGATATCGGCACAACTGCGGAAAATTCAAAGCTTTTATCTCCGTTGACAGCCGTAGCAAGAGTGTCCGTTGCGTCCGCTTGGAGTTCCACTTCAACCGGTGCGGATTTGCTCGCATAATTTCAACCCATTCGCTTTTTTCATTTTCATATCTAATCGGCAACGTGAATATCTCCATCGTATGAGTTCCGTCGCCATTATCTTCTGTTTTAACGTAGGCGTTTTCATAATCCTCTTCGCTTAATGCCTCTTTCGGTTCAAGTTTAAACGCCTCTTCAAATTTTTCACTCGTTATCGGAGTCAGCTTGTCACCCACTGAAAGCTCTTTTGTATGAATAAAATCCAACTGTTCTTCGAGAATCAATTCAGTTTCAAGATTACTCGCATCGAGTGCCGTTTCTCCCTCGTTTCCCTGTATGGAAGGTGGCGTTTGTTCCGATGGTGGTTCGGTAGAATTATCCGCACCCGCTTGACCTGCACCTTCATTGCCGTCCGCAACAGGCGGTGGAGTGACTTCACTTGTCCCGTCACCCTCTTCTTGTATTGCTGTATCCTCATCGCTCTGCGCGCTTCCTGTATCTTCTTCTGTCTCCTCCGGTGTTATGGGAACATCTCCAACCGCGTACACAACCCTCACGCTATTGCTTAGTATTACGCTGTGTGCTTGTCCACCTACATAGATAAATGTAAATATGAATGCCAACACAAAACTACACGCTTTAAACCACTTTTTTGTAATCATCTTTTTTCCCTCCGAATTTTTTCAGCGCTAACCAATCACTCGATTTTTCTAGTAAATCAAGCGGGACTTAAACATAGCCAAAGTTAAATAACTAGCTATACGGGCTATTTGTTTTTTGTGAAACGAAAATAATTGCGAGAGCATAAAAGGGAAACTTCGTTGTGCTTATTATGAGTGACTAACCATGCTTCCAAATAATGTATGCCTATAATTTTGTCATCACCAACATAACAAAAATCGACAGGCACGTCAATAAAGGTTACATAGAATCCATTTTAAATTACATGAAATGTTTTTATGTTGCGAGAGATTTTTTGAAGTGTTTAGACTACACTATATTTTTTCAGGGAAGCATCTTTGTGCAAATGAACACCGCCTTCCCCGGCGCATTCCCCGAATAGCGGAACGGATAGCAAGTAACAAGCACAAGTGCATTACCCTCGGTTGCGGGAATGGTGTAGTTACTATCTTCATGGATATTGATTTCGCTTATCGTAATGGTTTATTAGGTGCGGCGGACGGAGCGTTTCTCCTTACAAAGGGTAACCGTTGTTCCACATCCACGTTTCTGCATGTCACCGGACGTGACCAAGCCGACCAGATTATGCAACTTAGGTTTTCAAGGGAGAACTATTTGTGGAAACTTGAGGGTTATGTTAACGAAATGGAGGGTGATAGCGAACAAATTCCGCCCGATCCCCTGCTTGAACGTATATCCGAGATTGTGTCTGACAAGGGTTGGTGCGGAAATGCCAGCTCATTACATGAGATAATCGGAAATGACGATTATCAGCCAAATACACTGGTTCGCAAGTTGAATATCAGCGTGGATAGGCTGTACCATGAATATGGGATTCGCTATGAAAATCGTCACACGAGGCAGGGTAGTAGGATTCGATTGAGCAAGGTCAGCTAAGGCGAGCGATGTGACGGTAGTGGCTAACGTGAGGGTATGTCTAAAATATCGTCACTTGCGTCACTGTCGTCACAAATGCTTTAATAGAGCGGAAAACTAAGGTTCAGTAATCGTCACGATATTTCTAAAAACAATAATAGGTAGGCGATGACACTGGGAATTTAAGTATAATTGTGATATAATATATGTGTAGTTACTTGAAGATTTCAAAGGTTATGAGAGGTTACATATATGAATTGGGAAGAAAATATAGCAAATTATGTGAATTTAATAATAGCAATTATAGCGATATGTGTTGTGGCTTCTGTAGTTGGTGTAATTGTAGCATTATCGCATAGAAAAAGAATAAACACGTCCATAAGAAATTTGGCTGATGTTAATGGAGAAATCACACCTCAGGAATTTTTTGAAATAAAGAACACGCGAACTAAATCGCAAGGGAGACCAAGTATAGCAAATCAATATGATTGTGAAGGGGTATATGTGTTGTTTAACAAAAGTAAAAACATGTACTTTGTTGGGCAAGGAGTAAGAGTTCTAACACGTATCAACAATCATTTCACAGGAAGAGGCAATGGGGATGTGTATGCTGATTATAAATACGGGGACAATTTTACAATAAAAATAATTCCTTTGGAGCGCAGTGGTTTTAACACTTTAAATGAACTGGAGCGTAACACTATATCTACATACAATGCATACGGCAAGGGTTATAACAAGACACGAGGAAATCGTGGGTGATTTTTACATTGAAATCCATGAAATAATTCCGGAATATCCTGCAAGTTGGATGAAATAAATCAAAATGTTGAGTGGAAAAACATCGATTATTATGATAAGATAAATACATGTCAAATCATCGGAGGCTCTCGTGCGGATAGATACAAGCGACCCGTATTTCATAGTAAGTATTTTAGCAATAGCCGTGATATTGGTGGCGATTATAGCTATTGTATTTACAAAAAGGACTAAGGCTAAAAGACTATTAAATATCAGAAACGCATTCGGCAAAATCCCCCACAACGACTTAGTTTCGGGAATAAAATACTATTCGGAGCAAATGGAAAGGCTCGAAAAAGCCGGGCGAATTGATATGACTACGTGGAACGACCTGGATATGGACGAGGTTTTTCGCAGGATAAACGCCTGCAACTGTTCCGTTGGGGAGGAATATCTCTATAACGCACTGCACGATTTAAACCATGACAAAGCGCATATGGAAAAACTCATAGCTGTATTTGACGCAAATCCTAAGCTAAGGGTAGGCGTGCAGTATGCTTTGCAGGGAATCGGCAAGAACCCCGGCTCACTGACAAGCTTTTTGTTTAACCCTCAGGCAAATAAATTAAAAAACGCATGGATATACACCGTGCTCGCCGTTCTGCCCTTTGCACTGCTGTTTTCGGGTTTTTTTATCGGCAGTATCGGGTTTATCCTTATGGCGGCGACTTTTGTTGCAAACGCTCTTATTTATTGGCGACATAAAATTAGGTTGGAAAGTGATTTTGTGAGTTTGCAGAATTTTTCAGCAATTTTGCACGGCGCAAAGAAGCTTGAAAAGTTCCATGATTTTGGGCTAAAATCCTGCCTTGCTCCCTTTAGAAAATTGGGCGGTTTGG
>CAYJLH010000122.1:0-2363 GCA_964370925.1 uncultured Oscillospiraceae bacterium
CGCCTATTCCAAGCCAACCTCGCCGCCCTAACCGACGGCGAAACAGGCGGCGGAAGTTCCAATAGCTGGCATTGCTGGTCAAAAGGAACTCAAGGAACCGGAGGTTATTGGAGATGCGGCAATCCTTGTGTTTGGGTTGAATTAGGCAGTTCATCAGGACCAAGCAGCCTTTGTCATAAGTAATACCTGAATGGACTATTTGACGTATGCAATATAGAATTATATCTCTATTCAAATGTCTAATAGTCCTTAATTATAACCAATATAAAATTATGTTATATGATGAAAATTATTGTATTTTGCGCAACTGTTTTTATTCTGATTAGTTGCAAAAAGAACCCTAATTACTTCAGCGAGAATAATATATTTCACCAGACCATTGACGATTCACTCGAACTCAATGCTCAGCCCATAATCTCTGACGCATATGGCATAGGCAATATTGTGCCTGTTGGCAACTATTTGGTTGCATTGTTAAGAGAAGGAGAGAATTTGATATATGTATACAACAACTCGGGCAGTTTTATTGGCTCGTATGGACATCGAGGCAGAGCAGCTAATGAACTCATAGGTATAGGACTGAATAGACAGAGGCAAGGTTCTATTGTGTATGCTAATGATGTTAATGGGCAGAGGATAGTGGCCATAGATATTGATAGCACTATCAAGGCTGATAGTTTTGTTATTACTAAAAGCTATTCAACAGTACAATACGCAGTGAATTCCTTTGTTTATCAAGATTCGATGATTATAGCGATGCAGCAAACACCAAATAACTACCTGTTAAAAGTCACTAAAAATAACGATATTGTTGACAGTCAAAATTTATATAAACCTGTTGATAATGCGTATGGAAATTACTACTCCCCAACTGCTATATCCCCCGATAGCAAAAAAATCGGATGGGCAATGAGGGGTATCAATCAAATAAATATACTTGATTTAGCGACGAATGAGAGAAAATCTGTGAGCGTATATAGAGAGCCACAAGTTGGTGATATTATTATCGATGAACAAACGTCACTTCCTGTACATATTTACTACTGCGATATGGATGTCACAGATAGTTATATATATGCCCTATATATGGATCAGGTAGCACCGGAAGCGGGTGTAGTTCCAAAAGCAATGGAAATTCATATCTTGAATTGGGATGGAGTTGTTATTAAAAAAATAAAGATCGACGAATATCTTTTCTGTATTGTAGTTGATGAGCAGTTAGGTTTAATATATGGCATTGGGCACGATGAGGTAGTTTACAAATATAATTTTGTTATATAAAATTATATTTCATTAAAGAGATAGTACTATTAAGTCCATTGCTTTTTGAGTGTTATGTATGTCTATTTTTGGCCACGGAAATAATAAAAAACAAGGATTATGAAAGAGATTAAAATGATGCTAACTATAGCGGTTGGTGCTATTGCACTGGGTGCGGGTGGATTTTTTGGTTACGATGCCTATCAAGAAGCAACAATGACTGCCGAAGAACGCCTATTCCAAGCCAACCTCGAAGCCCTAACCAACAACGAAAATAATGAAGTGAGTAGCTGGTCAATCCCACCTGCGTGCTACCCATACACGAATTTTCTTATGCCATGTTATAGTGATGATATTAAAGACAGGGAAACAGGTGTCTTGATACGAAGCGTAATATATTATGGGTTGAAACTCTCGGACGGAATTAGAAGAAGTGAAATAGATGATATTATATGGCCAGCAGAACTTTAAGTATAAAAATATGAATACGTTTACAACCCTAAGGCATTGTGTCTCTCTGAGCTGTTTAACAGTAGCAATGGCACTCTGTTTTGGATGTTCATCGGAACCAGGAAAAGAGTATTTAGGGTACTCTTTTCCTAAAACCATAAAGCTCGAAGGGCAGGGGGAAGTGAAATTGCAAAATCCTGACATCGGGATAACATATTCTATGACCCTCACCGACCAAGGACTGGTCTGCATTACGGCTATGAGTCCACACATAATAAACATCTACGACATAGAAACCGGGCAGAAAAAGAATGGTTATCTGAGCTTGGGTCGTGCTGAAAATGAATTAATTCAGGTGGTCCCATATCAAATTGACACAGAGAATAAACTTGTACAGTTTGCCGACCAGAATCAATACAAAATGTTAACATACAGCATCAACGGAGATTCAACGAAAAGAGCTCAATATACGGTACAAGATCTCCCTGGATTGGGTGGCAACTACTTTGTCTTGCATCATATCTCAGACTCAACTTTCTTAGGCCTAAATTCCCGCAGTGATGGTGGTATGTATAAACTCTTTAAAGGCGATAGCGTAAGTGCCTATTTTGGCGACTTTCCACTAGCTCACAATGAAGAACGCACACCGAGTA
>CAYJLH010000122.1:2373-3502 GCA_964370925.1 uncultured Oscillospiraceae bacterium
CCTATCACGGTTTATTTATTCCTAATAGAGATAAAACGAAATTTTTCTATGCTGCCACTAACTGCGATGCGTTTGAGTTGATGGAATTCAAAAATGAGCAGTTAAATTCATTGAAGAATTACAAAACTTACAATCCAATCTACACGGATAATTCTCACTCATCTGGCAATAGCAGTACTTATGGTATTACGCTAGAGCGTAAAAATAAGATTGGCTTTTGGGGTTTTACCACAAGTAGCAAGTACATATACTTGTTGTATAGTGGCCGTGAATTTAATTGGGACGATCCACGTTTTGCGACAAGGTTTATGTGCTTGATTGGGATGGGGAGTTGGTCTGTAAAATCGAGCTTGACCGTGACGCAAGCAAAATTTGCGTAGATGAATCGAACGAGTATCTTTACTCGGGTATTGACACCAAAGACGGCTATGTTGTAACGAAATATAGCCTGTCGCAGATGCATTAACCAATAAAAACCGCATAAGACCAATGAAAAAAAGAATTTTAGTACTTTTCATAGCACTCATAGGGGGTGTTGCAGTGAGTTATGCCCAAGAGTATCGCTCAAAGCAGACATCGGCAACGGGTATTGCTTTCACAGATATTATCACCAAAGATGGATATATTCCAGCCCTCAACGTTTTAGTGAAAGACGCTGAGAGTTCCACTGCATTTGATGTAGAGATTTATCACTTAAGAAAAATGATTCCCGATAAGAAATATCCACTACACAAATGTACTCTTTTGACAAGGATTACTTACTATGTACAGCCCAACAAATACAACTATCCATTATCAAAAAACAGAAGCCATCAGTTAGAGCCAGGTGGCGTGGTGGTGGTTTTCGTCTTTCCGTCCGTGCCATTTAAGCCTTATGAGGTTGATGGGGTTGAGTATTGCGGTCCTACGCTTGAGAGTTCTTTGCCTACAAAGGGGCGCTATGTTGCTTATTATAGGGATGGTTCTATAAGTTTTTCAAGTAAGAAACAGCAGAGCCTGCCCGCTATTGTCCTGGAGTAGAGTGTGGCGCGATCACTTTTCATTAACCATAACAATAGATAAAACCAACAAATGTTATGAAAAAGATTAAATTTATGATGATTGCGGTGGCGGGTATTTTTGCACTTTC
>CAYJLH010000123.1:0-3428 GCA_964370925.1 uncultured Oscillospiraceae bacterium
CGTTTATTGTAGACAAAGACTCAGCGGAGGTTAATGCGGAAGACCAAACTTATGCATTCGCCGAAGCACAAGCACACTTAGAGACCTCGGCATCCACAGACGATTCACTACTTGCCGAAGCAGAGCGAAGAGTGCAGTTGCTTTTGGGCGATTATGTGGCAAATATTGGCGAATTAATGGGTGTTGAGTATACCATCGAATGGAAAATAATTGATTAAATATTTGATATTCAAATACTACTAGAACTACAGATAGTATTCACTATTTGTAGTTCTATACCTTTTTGGCTAAGGAATTAAACAAATTGTATAAAAATGAGGAATCAATATGGAAATGAAACTAAAAACAGGAAAATATAAACACTTCAAAGGCAAAGAATACGAGTTGCTTTATATAGCAAAACACAGCGAAACATTGGAAGAATTTGTGGTATATAAAGCACTTTATGGAGATTTCGGCATCTGGATTCGCCCAGCGAAAATGTGGGAGGAACTTGTTGTACATGAGGGTCGTGAGCTAAAGCGCTTCACCTATGTGGGCGATGAGTAAATAAAATTTGATAAATTGGAGATTTTGTGTTAAAATTCTATCTGAAAGTGATAGGTGAAATTGAGTGACCGACGAAGAATTTAATGAATATTATGCAAATAAATTGAATAAGCAACAAAAAGAGGCAGTGTCCTCCGTAGATGGTGCAATACTGTTGCTTGCGGTTCCGGGAAGTGGAAAAACGACGGTGCTAATTACTCGTCTTGGGTATATGATTTATTGCAAGAATATTCATCCTACAAGTATTTTGACAATGACTTACACCGTTGCGGCGACCAGAGAAATGAAAAACAGATTTTCGAACATTTTTGGTCAAGAATACGCACAAAATATGGAGTTTAGGACCATTAACGGAATTTCTGCAAAGATAATCGAATTTTACAGCAAACATCATGGAAAAGGCGTGCCTTTTACACTGTTGGAAAATGATGGCGATGCTTCTCGGGCGATTAGGGAGATTTATTCGCAATTATTTGATGATTATCCCACGGATAGTACGATTAAAGACATCCGCACGAGCATAACATATATCAAAAATATGATGTTAAATAATGCTGAAATTGCGGAAATGGACACGAATATTAAAAATATTGATAAAATTTATGCACATTATCGTGAATATCTCAAGCAAAATCGTTTGATGGACTACGATGATCAAATGATTTATGCACTCGAAATTTTGAAACATTATCCGAGTGTGTTGGAGTATTTTCAAGATAAATTTCGCTATTTCTGTGTTGACGAATCGCAAGACACATCGAAAATCCAACATGAAATTATTAAATTACTTGCAGGGAAACATGGAAATATATTCATGGTTGGCGACGAGGATCAAAGTATTTATGGATTTCGAGCTGCGTATCCACAGGCGCTTACGAACTTCCGTAAAGACTATGAAAATGCAAAAATTTTACTAATGGAAGAAAATTTCCGTTCAACAGAAGAAATAGTCTCTGTCGCAAACTCATTTGTGGAAAAAAACCAGCTTAGATATGAGAAAAAGATAAAGCCGACGCGGGGTACTGGTGCTCAAATTGGTTTTATACACACAAAAAATAGAAGAGCTCAGTATAAATATTTATTTAGTCTTGCAAAAATATGCACAACTGAAACAGCTGTGCTCTACCGAAATAACGATAGCGCGATACCTTTAATTGATATGTTTGAGCGATTTGGGGTTTCGTATAGTTGTAGAAAATTTGATGAGGGATTTTTCTCACATCGCATTATTAATGACATAATCGATATAATTAATTTTGCATATGACCCGTATAATTATGAAATTTTTATGCATATTTATTATAAACTTGGAAGCTCCATCAGTAAAAATGCAGCAGAATTCGCCTGTTCAAAGAGTCGAAATTCAGGAAAAACAATTCTTGAAGAATTAGTTCAAGTGGCGGATATGAAACCACACACACGAGATTTAGTAACAGATTTATTAGAAATAATGCCCGAAGTTACAAAAGGAAATGCAGTTCAAGCATTGAAATGCATTTGGAACGGATTGCGTTATAACAAGTTTGTGACAGAAAATAATTTGGATGCGGGGAAATTTTTTATACTTTGTATGTTAGGTGAGGAAGTACCAACTGCGAAAGATTTGATTTATAAATTGGGTGTGTTGAGAGATAAAATCAAGAATCATGTTAACCCAAAAGATGCAAAATTTTTGTTATCTACCATACATTCCGCCAAAGGTTTAGAGTTTGATGCTGTGTATTTACTTGATGTTTTAGATGGAGTTTTTCCTACTAAAACGAAGTCAGAAGTGAAAACATCCGATGATTTTCATGCACATGAGGAAGAGCGAAGGTTGTTTTATGTTGCAGTGACTCGAGCTATTAATGAACTATATGTGTTCAAATGTGATGATAAAAAAGCGAGTTTCGTAGATGAAATTGAGAGTGTTTGTCCCGAAGTTGATGTAGAAATGAATGACATATTCGCATATTTTTACCAAAATTTATGCGGTAAAACATATGTTGATGAAGAGCAAGGGAGAGCTGAAATTCTTGCGCAGTACGGAGTATCCTTTTTAGTTGAATACGATAATAAAAAAATTGAGCTCTTAAAAATAGATAAAATGTTTGAAAAACGCTCAAAGTCAGTAAAACTACGAGAAAAAACAAAAGAACTAGTAATCAATAAAGAGTCGATTTCGGCAGTTGAACTTTCGTATTTGTCGTCAATGATCGAAGCGGGCGGGAGAGTGGTACACAAAACTTTTGGGAATGGTATTGTGCTTAGCATAAATGGAGATACTGCGGAAATTCATTTTGAAAAAAGCGATGATACAAAAAAATTGAGCATAGATATCTGTGTTAGCAAAGGACTTTTGAAAGCTGAATTATAATATTAAAATGATGAGGAGAAAATTGAAAATGGTAACATCAAGAGCGAAAGACAATAAATACACTACTGAAATCACGATAACCAAGGATGGAGGAATTCGACCTGTTTATGCTGGCCAACCAATTGAAAATGGTGGACTGGGTACAGACTTTAGGCCTAGTCAATTACTGCTTGCAGGCTATGTTTCTTGCATGAGTGTGAACTTGAGACATGCGTTGATGACAGATGGTGTTGAGTTTGAGGATGTAATAATCTCTGCTGATATGGATAATACCGATGAGGGTGTTAGCAAGATTTTTACCAAAATTGAAATCATAGCTGACTTAACTGAGGAGAAAAAGAAAGAGTATATAGATAAGTCGAAAAATTGTTATGTTAAAACTATATTGTGCAATGAGAAGCAATTTTTAGACATGGAATAAAATTTGCATAATTATTCACTTGATAAAAAACAAAAATCCGCCACAAGGGAGACCCCATAAAAATTTGTGTAAAAGTGAATAAAAAGCTTCCTTGCGGTCAAA
>CAYJLH010000124.1:0-3298 GCA_964370925.1 uncultured Oscillospiraceae bacterium
CACCTATTCTTCCTTTTTAGACAAATTTTCCTCCGTCAGTGCAATAACCTCAGCCATTTTAGCTTTATCGGGGAACGCACTTGCTAGCTTTTTGTAAGTATCACCATGCCCGATGACATCATGCCAATGTTCATATGCGGCGGTGCGTTCATCTTCTGTGCATGCGTCCCACTCGGCTTTTGTTTTTGCAAAATCAAAATTGCTGAGTGCTCCGCCTGTGTTGTATGAAAGTGCCTCGCCTTTCACAACGTCTGCCCTGAACATGTCGTAGGCAACGTCAATGGGGACTTGCTTACTTCTTGCGATAGTCCAAATCTCGTACACATAATCTGTAAACTTAAACATAAAATTTCATCCTTTCAAATTCTCGTTTTTGGTTTCCTGCTTCTTTTCGTGCTGAGTTCCAAAGTAAAACGCTATGACTGTGGACACGATTACCATGACATTATCCGGCTCTATCTCGCCTCTTAGCGAAAGGCAGGCAAAGACTGTGATTACGGTTAGTGTAATTATGGTCTTGACTTTGATAAGAGCCGCTAGGTTTTCTTTGAACTTCATTATCTCCCCTCCTTATACTATGCTTGTCGCCTATCGTTTTCCACTGATTTCCATATTAATGTCATAAGTCGTGACATTACATGACATAAATAATAAATCTAAGCTTAAAGAAATGAGAAACGCTCCCTGAGGGCTTCTTCTGAAAAGAGAGCCATCAGGGAGCGTATTTTTAATCGCAACGAAAATTTCATATTAAAGCTTTAATTTTTCGACTGCCTCTTTATGAAGCCTTAGCACATGCCTCCAAGAATAGTTCATATCCTCTGCGATTTTCTCAAAACTCTGCCCCAGTAAATATCTGCGCCTGATTACAGAGCGCAAAACATCACTGTCTAGCAAACTAACAGCGCTGCAAATTTGCTCTCGCCTTTCAATTAGCTTGGTCGCATTCACGACCAGAGCATCATCAGACAGCCATATCCGATTTGTAAGCTCCTTGCTGTTCTTAGAGACACCGACAAAGTTTTGCAGACCCAAAAGCCTATACCTCTCCTCAGAAATCGCACTAAGCTCCGACTCGCATGTTCTGTACATTTTCAGAAATACCTTTTTTTCTTCAACTGTTAGCATAATTGCGCCTCCTAAAAAGTTTAGTTATAAAAGAATGACCGATATGCCTTGAGTAAAAGACGTATCGGTCATCAATTTTTTTGAGTTTATTATACTGCGTACGGATTTGGCAGGCTGAAGTCCCATCTGTTTGCGCTTAGGGAATATCCATCACGGAAGTAGTTATGCACCATGTCGCCGGAAAACCATAGGTAATTTGATGGCAATACACGGCCAACATCAGTTTCGCCCATTTGTTCTTTTGCGTGACGAGTTAAAACGTCAACAGCAATTGCGTAGATTTCTGGATCTACTGGATGATACTCAGAATAGCCTAAGAATTGATAAGGAGCTGTTACAACAGCTTCAACACTAACGCCATAAACGTCGGCGCGGTTTAGTATACACCACGCAACCGCAGCTTGCTCCACAGGAGCAACACCACGAGCCTCACCATAAATTGTCTTTGCAAGTAATTCCGCATCGTATGTAGAAACGGTTACGACGACTTCCTTTTGTTCAACCTCAGGAACTGCGCTTGCTTTTGGAATTGTGTTTATCAGTGTATTTTGAGTCATCATTTGTTGGTGCAAGGGTGTGAAAGCCGAAAACTCACTATCGGCATTTGGTACATATGCATCACTCGCTTCTGCTGTCACGTTAGTTAGCCCTATGCAGAGTAGAAAAGCGGTAAAACATAGCCCTTTTTTAATCGCTGAAATCATTTTTTTCCTCCTTAGATTATGCGATTTGATGCATCTTCCGCATCAGCTTACGATAATAGCCTCATAATCTACAATTGTCAAGACCAAAATTATGAAATTTCACTAAAATGTACATTTTTTGTGCAAGTTGACGAACTAAATTCCCTTTTATTAGGTAAAAGAGGACTTGTTCACTTGGTTAGCGTGTAAACAATTACAATTCGATATATTAAGTTACAAAAGAGTTAAAATTTAATTTTAAAGAAAAAACAACCTACCTGAAAAGTTTCAAGTAGGTTGCAGTTTTTGATTTCTTAAATTGTGCTTTTGCTAAGCTGTGGAACACACTTTTCGAGGATTTTTAGAAGTGAAATTCCGGCGATAATACCGAAAGCTGCTTGGACTGTATTTCCTGGTATACTTCCTGCTGCTGCAAGTCCATAACCCATGATGAAAGCATCAAAGACAAAGTAGCCGGAAATCATGACAAGCTCTGCGATGACAGCGGCTAGTATTGAAAAAGCGGTTGTCTTTCCGCCGACGGTATAAATTCTCCACGCTACGAGAGCAACAGCTCCCTTTATAATAAATGTCGCAGGAGCATATGCCGCATAACCTAAAAATATGTCAGCCATGCTTGAGCCTATCGCCGCTGCAAAAACACCATAAAACGGTCCGAGTATAAAACCTGATAACAGTACAATGCAATCGCCCAAGTTAACATAACCATTCATCGGTGATGGTACTTGAATAATCATTGTTGCAACACAGGTCATAGCAGCAAACATAGCCGCAAGGGTTAGTTTTCTTACATTAGTTCGTTTCATTTTCGACTCTCCTATATAATAATACTATATTAATCATTAGTCGCTTCGGTTTCCTTGCCTAAAATTCTTTCAGAGAAAGATTTATAAAGGCTTGATGTGACCGCATAACTGATGGCTAATGAATTAATTTCAAGGTTATCAGTGTTTTTTGCTTCAAATTCAGACATAATTTGTTGCATACCATAAGCAACGCCACGGCGTCTGCTTTCGCAAAAACTCTCATAATAATTCTTTAAATCATCTTCTTCCATAGTGATAGGAACTAGTTTTTGTATTTCGACCATTGATAGAGTTCTCTTCAAAATACAGAGCATGATAAGGCATACAAGGTGGGCTCGTCCATACCTCTTTTTAATAGGTGGAGGGATAAGTTTCATCTTTACATAATTATTTACCATCGCTGGGGTGATTTGCTTATCTGTGCCAACAGTGGGCTCGATATTCTGTAAATACTGAGCAAGCAAGGAAACAACTTGGTCCATATAAAGCTCAAGCGCCGGAAATTCGTCCCAAGTAGGTAAATCGCTTTTTTCTTTGTCGGCAAACCATTTGACTACTCTCTCGTGGGAAAGAGATTTTATTTCAGCCATTTTCAACACCCCTTCCGTAATTTTTTGTAACAATATGAATTATAACAACTTGATTTAGTTAAGTAAAGAA
>CAYJLH010000125.1:0-3097 GCA_964370925.1 uncultured Oscillospiraceae bacterium
GTTGGCCAGAGCAACGTGTTCTTTGGTGGAACATGCTACAACAAGTATTTGCAGGAACACCAACACAAGAAGCTGCTGACGATTTCGTAAATCAAGCAAACGCAAATATCGGTTAATAATTTTTGATTTGCACACACCTATCCTAACTGGGTGGGTGTGTGCAAATTCTTTATCTAGGCGAAAATTTAAAAAATAACCCTGGATATATTCATAAAGGAGGGTTTTACTTGGTCAGATCTGCAAATAAACTTTCGGATAGCCTTGCTCGAAAAGAAACTATTTCCGCATATTTGTTCATGGCACCGGCACTTATTTTGTTCATCGCATTCGTAATTGTCCCTATGGGAATAGGACTCGTAACAAGCTTTTTCACCTATACTTTGGATACCTTTGAGTTTAACGGTATAGATAACTATATACGCATGTTTAAAGACGAGATTTTCATAAAAGCTCTCGTCAATACTATTGTAATTGTAGTTGTTTCCGTTCCTGTTGTAACTGCATTCTCGCTTTGGGTTGCAACAGTTATAAACCCCATGAAAGCTCTACCACGCTCGTTTTATCGTTGCGTATTTTATCTTCCAGTAGTCACAGGTTCTGTTGCGGTTACTGTCGTTTGGAAGTGGATTTTCAACCCATATACTGGACTTTTAAACAGCGTTTTAGGCACAACAGGATTTAACTGGCTTGGAAATCCGGATACTGCACTTTGGTGTATTATCATGATTTTGTTGACAACATCAGTAGGTCAGCCCATAGTCTTATATGTTGCCGCCCTCGGCAATGTTGACGCAGGACTGATTGAAGCTGCAAAAGTTGATGGAGCTAGTAGACGTCAGGTTTTTTGGAAAGTCAAATGGCCACAAATGATGCCTACTACATTATACATACTTGTTATCACAACAATTAACTCATTCCAGTGCTTTGCACTAATACAGCTACTAACATCAGGTGGCCCACAGCACAGCACAGAAACAATTATGTACTATATTTACTTCAACGCATATAAATTCGGAGACTTCGGCTATGCAAATGCCATGGGCATGATTTTAGCTGTGATTATAGCACTGTTCTCTGCCATGCAGTTTGCAATGGCAAAAGCGGACAGGGAATAGGAGAGCGACATGAATAATGAAATCGGCACACCAAAATATGCACGCATCATAAATGGTATCATAATCCTTGCTGTGGCGCTGTTTTTTATATTTCCGCTGTATTGGATTATAACAGGCTCGTTGAAAGAAGCGGCTGTTATTAATGCCCGTGAACCCCAGTGGTTTCCAACTGACCCAACGCTAAGTAACTATGAACGTCTGTTCGAACAACCGGCTGTTAAATGGCTTTTAAACACATTTTTCATGGCGGGTATGTCAATGGCTTTGACATGTGTTTCAGCTTCAATGGCTGGGTATGCTTTGGCGAAAAAGCGCTTTAGAGGGCGTAAACTGATTTTCACACTTATGGTATGTGCTATGGCACTGCCAAAACAGGTTATAGTCATCCCACTGCTTCGCGAGATGAGCTTTTTTGGATTACACGACAATTTATGGGCAGTAATCTTGCCAACAATCTCGTGGCCTTTCGGTATTTTCTTGATGAAACAATTTTCAGAAACCATTCCGACAGAAATGCTCGAAGCCGCCAGAGTTGACGGGGCAGGGGAGATAAGAACCTTTGTGCAAATCGTTTTTCCAATGATAAAACCCGGTGTTGGCGCATTGGCGATTTTCACCTTTGTAAGCGCATGGAATGACTATTTCTTGCAACTAATCATGCTAACATCAAGAGAAGGACTGACAATTTCACTCGGTATAGCAAAATTACAGAGCGAAATGTCAAGTGACTTCGGGCTAATCATGGCTGGTGCTTGCTTGGCTGCAATTCCAATTATTGCAATTTTCATCGCTTTCCAAAGATACTTCACCCAAGGTATTACAATGGGCGCCGTCAAAGGTTAGTTCTATATTCGGCTGTATAATTCACCGCAAACACAAAATCTAGGATTTTGTTTTCTTCGTCAACTGCGCTTGTCAATTTCGGTCACATATAAAAATATGCTCCCTCATTTTCAAGCTTGTTTCCTCGACTTGCGGCGTTTATAGCAGCCTACATTTGTAGTAATCTGGTGTATAATTCACCGCAACCGCAAAATTAATATTTTGCTTCCATCGTCAACTGCGCTTGTCAATTTCGGTCACATATAAAAATATGCTCCCTCATTTTCAAGCTTGTTTCCTCGACTTGCGGCGTTTATAGCAGCCTACATTTGTAGTAATCTGGTGTATAATTCACCGCAACCGCAAAATTAATATTTTGCTTCCATCGTCAACTGCGCTTGTCAATTTCGGTCACATATAAAAATATGCTCCCTCATTTTCAAGCTTGCTTCCTCGACTTGCGGCGTTTATAGCAGCCTACGCATTAATCTACACGTTACCAAACTTCAAATAAAAGAGGAGTTTTTCCTATGTCAACTGTATCATTAAAAAAAATATTCAAAGTATATGACGGTGGAGTGACTGCCGTTAATGACTTCAACCTCGAGATAAAAGACAAAGAATTCATCGTTCTAGTCGGCCCATCAGGTTGTGGAAAATCTACAACTTTACGAATGGTCGCTGGACTTGAAGCGATAACAGACGGAGACCTCTACATAGACGACCGCCGAGTGAATGAGGTCGAACCAAAAGACCGTGATATTGCCATGGTTTTCCAAAACTATGCGCTATACCCACACATGTCAGTGCGTGAAAATATGGAATTTCCGCTAAAACTCAGAAAATTGCCCAAAGAGGAAATCAACAGACGAGTTGAAGAGGCGGCAGAAATTTTGGGTATCACAGACTACTTAAAAAGAAAACCAAAAGCTCTATCCGGTGGTCAAAGACAACGTGTTGCAATCGGACGTGCGATAGTCCGTGAACCAAAGGTTTTGTTGATGGACGAACCACTTTCAAACCTTGATGCAAAGCTTCGAAACCAAATGCGCGCTGAAATTATTAAGCTCAGACAGAGAATTGAAACTACTTTTGTCTACGTAACCCATGACCAAACCGAAGCTATGACTTTGGGTGACAGAATTGTCATCATGAAAGAC
>CAYJLH010000126.1:0-2988 GCA_964370925.1 uncultured Oscillospiraceae bacterium
AGCATTTGCTCACGGGCTTTGAGTTTGTGTGACGTTGGTGGAATTTACGCTTGCACACAAAGGGTCTATTTAGACATTTATTCCACAAATCATTTTGATTTCTGGCAAAATAGTTCTAAATAGACCCTTTTACTTATATTTTCATATAAAAAAACACAATCTTTCGATTGTGCTTTTTTGGAGCGGGAAACGAGATTCGAACTCGCGACCTTCACCTTGGCAAGGTGACACTCTACCACTGAGTCATTCCCGCAATTAACTGCAAGAATAAGTATATACCATATACAGTCAATTGTCAATAGTTTTTTATGAAATATTTTCATTATTTTGCAAATCAATTTCTGCAACAGGGGAGAGGGCTTGATTTATGTCACTTGTTTCGCTGACAGCGCTTGCAGGTTCAACCTCCGTATTTATCACAGGGGAATTGCTTTCAGGATACATAATTTCATCCCAGCGATAATTTCTGTACATCTGCTCGTCATTATACAAAATAACTTCTACATTCGTCAAACCAATTAAGCTCGAAACATCAATATGATACCACAAATTGCTAATTTGAATTAAATTCCAATAGTGTTCCGCGTCATCTTTCAAGCCGGAAACCACCATAGAATTTATGCCTTTAGCAGAGCAAAGCGCACTATATCCCATGGCAACCGCACGGCTATCTCCCTTACCCAAAACTAGACTGTCGTATGCCGAACCACTCTTCGCCGAGGGGTCATATTCACAGTTGCTTACAAGATAGTTTGCCAAACTGACTGACGAACTAAGTGCAGTTTCCGTGTAAATTTGGCTTGTGATAGATTCAATTGCTTGGGTTAAAGAGGTGTTCATTTCTTCTGCTTCTAAATCGTAACCATCATATATGAAAGTGATGTCAAATATATGGTCAAGTGAACTATCGGGATAAAACTCAACACTAATTTTCGGAACAACAGGCACAAGTTCGGGTGAATTATAAATCGCCGACATGGCTTTTTGTTCCATAACTGCGCCGTCAATTATGGAAGTATACACTTGAAGAGTTAATTTGGTAGCCTTTTCAGAAACTGCTTTTACAATGCTATTGTCTATCATATTGGATGAAATCACATCTATAGCATTGAGTTCTTCAAGACTGTGTGTGTAATTTACATAAACCGTTGCATTATAATAGGACACAATTTGACTTATATCATATGAAATGTAGTCTATCATGTACGACCCAATTGCAGAATTGGATTTCACTTGAAAGCAAGCTTCCGCAAGGTCGTCACTAATATTCCCCTCATAGCTGTTAAATTGAAGCTCTGCCGTTTCTTGTCTATTTACTATCATTAGGTCTAAGACGGATTCAAGCTCCGCATAGCTCGAAATAGAGCTTAATTCGGCCTCGGGGACGACATAAACACTAGCGTCATAGTCGGTAACTGCTATATACTCATTTTCGAAAACAGGAGAACATCCGCACAAAAACACAGCTTGTACGGCAATAAGTAGTAAAGCTCTTAATTTCATGCTGATGTCCTCCTCAAATTAATTAAAATCCTAAATTCTCATTAATGATAATAACTTCAAGTTTTTTTATTGTAGATAATTTGTTCTCTGTGATGCTGACAACATTACAAATCCTATCAGGGCTACTGCAATTATAGCACTTGTCGGATTTAACTGCACAAGGGGTATTTTTGTTAAGCCTTCTTGTATTTAATGGCGCAGCAATGTTTCTCGCTCTGTAAACTGCATCCTCAGCGGTTGGAACAATTTTATTTTTTCCAATAACATAAATTAGACGCTCTTTTCCAAAACTTGTAGCAGAAACACGATTTCCCGCACCATCGATATTAACCAAATCACCGTTTTCGCTAACTCCATTTGCACTTGTAAGATAAACAGGTGCAATAACACTGCTGATAGTGTCCTGCTCAGTCTTACATTTGCTTCTCCAGAACACAGTGTTGCTTGTACATAGTCTGTCATAAATGTCGAGAGCTTCTAGGGTCATGCTTCCGCCACTGCCGACTGTTGTGTTTTTGATGCTGTCCACCAAATAATCTGCGGCTTCTTTCGAGGTCTCAAAAATTTTGACTTCAAAACCTCTTTTTTCCATATTCGCTTTTACTTGCAATAAATCCATAAAAATTCCTCCTTAATCGTTTGAATTAATATCGGCAAATCCTCTACCAAAGACTTCGCGCGCATCAGTGATAATCAAAAAGGCAGCAGGGTCAATTTTTCTTGCAAGGGTCCTAACTTCCACCATTTGAGTTTGCTTAACAGTACATAGAATAACTTTTTTATCTTTTCCCGAAAATCCACCATGACCGTCAAGTAGGGTAACACCCCTGTGAAGCTTTGCAGTAATCGCTGCTTGCACTTCCTCGCTGTAGTCGGTAATTATGTAACACAGCTTTGCGTTTAAGCTTCCGTATAAGATGATATCTATGATTTTTGAAGAAGTATACATTGAAATTAATGTGTACATCGCTTCATCATAACGTGAAAAAACAATAGCATATACCATAACTATACTTGCATCTATGATAAGCATTATAGTTCCTATATTCATAAAAGGGAATTTTTTTCTGAGCAGTCTTACTGTGACATCTCCGCCGCCTGTTGCAACACCGACGGAATACACAAGACCAAGTCCAACACCTTTAATCACACCTCCGTAGAGGGAAGCAAGCAAAATATCATCGGTAATTACAAAATCAAAAAGTCCATAAAAATCCATTACAATAGACGCAAAAGTCATTGCAATTGTTGAGTTAATCATGAATTTTGTTCCAAGTGCTTTCCATGCAAGTATGAAAATCGGAATATTTAGCGCAAATGTAAGCGCACCGACAGGAACGTCAACCACTTGTGTGACAATCATCGCTATACCTGATGTTCCACCAGTAATCAAGTCCAGATTATAAATAAAATACCTTAACCCAAAAGCAAATATAAATGTGCCGATGAAAATTTTTAAATATCCTGCGATAAATTTTTTTCTTT
>CAYJLH010000127.1:0-827 GCA_964370925.1 uncultured Oscillospiraceae bacterium
AATTTTTTATCAATTAATCTATTGACAAGCACAGTTACTGTCGCTTGAGAAAGTGAAAGCGACTTACTTATAGTTGTGAGCGTGGTTTTTTTGTTTGTTTCCTTTTTGTACTTATCAATAAAATCGACAACTGATAACTCTCCGGAGTGCAAATAATTTCCACCTTTAATTACAGTATTTTTTTGGAGTTTTTGATTTCTATTGTATATACTCACTTCTTTAATTAAGTTTTCAATATTTTTCATAAATACCTCTTTTAAAATTTACGCAACCGACACATTTTCAAATTGCGAGTTATAAAGATTCGCATAAGTCTTTCCGTTTATAAGCAACTCGTCATGTGTTCCAATTTCTATTATTTCACCATTATCAAGAACGATAATTCTATCTGCATTTCTAACTGTAGACAACCTGTGTGCTATTACAAACGTGGTTTTGCCTTTCATCAATTTTTTCATAGAATTTTGAATATCAAGTTCTGTCAAGGAATCTACATTTGACGTCGCTTCGTCTAAAAGCAGAATTTTTGCATCTAACAACATTACTCTTGCAATAGTTATAAGTTGTTTTTGCCCTGCAGATATATTTACACTGCTTTCATTTATCATTGTATCATATCCATTAGGCAAAGTCATTATAGAATCGTGTAAGGATATAGATTTTGCTATCTCTATAACTTCTTCTCTTGTCGCATTTGGTTTTGAATATGTGATATTTTCATATATCGTGCCTCCAAAAAGCCACGCATCTTGCAGTACCATAGCAACTGATTTTCTTGCATTTCTGACATTCATATCCTCAATATTTACACCATCAATATAAATGCC
>CAYJLH010000127.1:837-2748 GCA_964370925.1 uncultured Oscillospiraceae bacterium
AATCTCATAAGCAAATTAATAAGTGTCGTTTTGCCTGCACCCGTACTGCCTACAATCGCAATCACTTCGTTTTCTTTAACATTAATATCAATATTTTTAAGAATTTTTCTGTCCTTGTTGTAACTGAAATTTGCGTTGTCAAACTTTATCTTACCTTTTAAATCTTCCAAATCAGCACTATTTTCACTGTCCTGCTTTTCCTCATCTTCGTCTAAAAACGCAAAAACTCTGTCAGATGCCGCTAAGGCAGACTGAATATCAGCGAGAACGAATGTAATATCATTGAGCACTCCTGTAAACATCTTAGCATATAAAATAAAAGCAGAAATTTCAGCTAAAGTGATACTGCCAGATAAAAGCATAAAGCACCCGTGAACATAAATAGTTGCTGTGGTGATATTTGACACAAACATAAGCCCTGCACGCAACGAGCCACCACCTGCAAACTCTGATTTATAGTGAGCCTTTCCCCATTCTTCATTTTTCAGTTTGAACTTACTTAGTATATTTTCAAGCTGACCATATATCTTTATGGTTTTATGCCCTGTAACTTTATCCTCTACAAAGCCGTTAAGCTCGCCGAATTTTTTCGATTTTTCTCTATGAAACCCCCTCACTTTTACTGTCCAAAAAGTTCCGATAGCAAGTGAAATAGGTATTGCGATAAACACTGATGTCATAAGTGTGAAGTTAGAAATCATCATCATAACAAAAGAACCGACAAGGGTGATGATACTCGTACAAATACTGATAAAATTGTTTCCGAGCGAAGCCGATACGGTGTCTATATCATAGGTGAATTTGCTTATAGTATCTCCTGTTTGGTGTGTGTCGAAGTATGAAACAGGTAATTTATCAAACTTTTTGAAAGTATCTTTTCTAAGGCTGTGACCGATGTTTTGACTTAATTTCAGCATAATAAATGATAGAAAAATGCTAAGTGCAAATGTAGCGGTGTAAAAAGCTACCATAACACCACCGAATGAAAACACTCTGTTCAAATCTATCTGTTCAAGTGGAATTTCAATCATTGAGATTACTTGTTCGGTAAGCTGTGGTGCATAGAGAGAAAAGGCATTTGAAAGCAAAGTCAAAGCAAATGCTCCTAAAATTGCAAATTTATATTTTGCAAGGTATTTTGAAAGCCTTAAAAGTGTGGAGTAGTTTTGTTTTCTTGTTCTTTTGATTATTTCAGTATTTTGTTTTCCAATATTTCGCATACATACCCTCCCTTACGCATAGAGTGCAGAATCGCCCAGTTGAGCTTCACTTATTCTGCTGTAAATATCGCAAATTTTGGTAAGCTCGTTATGGCTACCTTGTGCAATTATTTCACCTTTATCGAGCACAATAATTTTATTTGCGTTAATAATTGTAGCTACCCTTTGAGAAATAAAAACTTTCGTTGTTTCTTTGTAATCATTAGATAACGCCATACGCAAATTAGCATCTGTTTTGTAGTCAAGCGCATTTGTGGCATCATCAAGAACCAAAATTTCGGGATTTCCTGCAAGTGCCCTTGAAATTAACATTCTTTGCCTTTCGCCACCACTCATATTCTGCCCTCTTATGTTTATCAGAGTGTTATATCCCTCTTTTAGTTTATCCACATAAACTTTTGCTTGTGCAGATGTGCTTGCAAGTATTATTTGCTCATCTGTAATTTCTCTGCCAAAAGCTATGTTTTCGCTAACACTTTCCGCAAATATTATATCGGACTGGAATACTACACCGAATTTTTTATAAAGGCTCTCTTTTGAATATAAGTTTATTGGCTTTCCGTCCAGAATTATTTCCCCACTATTAGGCTCATATAGCCTTAAAATTAAGCTGACTATTGTAGATTTCCCCGAACCTGTCGAACCGATTATCCCTAAAGTTTCGCCTTTTTTAAGTGAGAATGAAATGTTT
>CAYJLH010000128.1:0-2693 GCA_964370925.1 uncultured Oscillospiraceae bacterium
TGAACAACATCATGCCTGCTCTTGAAGTTAAGGCAAGACGTGTCGGTGGTGCAACTTATCAAGTTCCTATCGAAGTTCGTGCTACACGCCGCCAGACACTAGGTCTGCGTTGGCTAACAGGATACTCACGCAAACGCAGCGAAAAAACAATGAAAGAGCGTTTGGCTGGAGAAATCATGGATGCTTGCAACAATGTTGGTGCCGCTGTTAAAAAGCGTGAGGATACTCACAAAATGGCAGAATCCAACAAGGCATTCGCACACTACCGTTGGTAGTCTAAAAAAAGTGTCTAAATAATAAGGAGACCGCAATGCCCAGGAAAATATCACTTGAAAATACCAGAAATATTGGTATAATGGCTCACATTGACGCAGGTAAAACAACAACTACAGAGCGCATCTTGTATTACACCGGTGTTAACTATAAAATCGGTGAAACACATGATGGTAACGCAACAATGGACTGGATGGAGCAAGAGCAAGAGCGTGGTATCACAATCACATCTGCTGCTACAACTTGTTTCTGGAGCGGTACTAACAATCAGTATCCCCAAACAAGAATCAACATCATTGACACACCGGGACACGTTGACTTCACAGTTGAAGTTGAGCGTAGCCTTCGTGTTCTCGACGGTTCAGTCACTGTTATGTGCGCTAAGGGAGGCGTTGAGCCTCAGTCAGAGACAGTCTGGAGACAAGCAGACCATTATAATGTTCCAAGAATGATTTACGTCAACAAGATGGATATCATGGGCGCGGACTTCTACAATGTTCTGCAGATGGTCTATGACCGTCTAAAGTGTAATGCAGTTCCAATTCAGCTACCTATCGGTGCTGAAGCTGAATTCACAGGTATTGTTGACCTAATCAACATGAAAGCTGAAGTTTATTACGATGACCTAGGAAAAGACATCCGTACAGAGGAAATTCCTGCTGATATGGTTGATTTGGCTGACGAATATCGTGAAAAACTAATGGATGCATTGTCAAACTTTGACGATGAAATCATGGAAATGATGCTCGAAGAGCAAGCAGTTCCTGTTGAAAAAATCCATGCAGCTATCCGTAAAGGAACAATTGACAATCTAATGATTCCAGTGGTTTGTGGAACATCATACAGAAACAAAGGCGTTCAGAAAATGCTAGACGCAGTTGTTGAGTATATGCCATCACCACTAGACATCAAATCAATTGCAGGTGTTAACCCCAAAACTGACGAAGAAGATTGCCGTCCAGCTGACGACAACGCTCCTTTCTCAGCGCTTGCATTTAAAATTATGACAGACCCATTTGTCGGTCGTCTAAGCTTTTTCCGTGTATACTCAGGTTCACTAACAACAGGTTCCAGCGTGCTAAACAGCACAAAAGGCAACCGTGAGCGTGTTGGTCGTATCCTACAAATGCACGCAAACCACAGAGAAGACATCACAGAGGTTTACTCAGGTGATATCGCAGCTGCTGTTGGTCTTAAGAACACAACAACAGGTGACACTCTTTGTGACGAAAAATCACCAATCATCCTTGAGTCTATGGATTTCCCGGAACCCGTTATTCGTGTTGCGATTGAGCCAAAGACTAAAGCAGGTCAAGAAAAAATGGGTATCGCTCTTGCAAAACTTGCAGAAGAAGATCCAACTTTCAAGACTTATACAGATGAAGAAACAGGCCAAACTATCATCGCTGGTATGGGAGAGCTTCACCTAGAGATTATCGTTGACCGTATGCTCCGTGAGTTTAAGGTCGAAGCTAATGTCGGTAAACCACAAGTTTCTTACAAAGAAACTATCCGTAAAGAGGCACAAGTTGACACTCGTTACGCTCGCCAATCAGGTGGTAAAGGTCAGTTCGGTCACGTTAAAATCAGACTTGAGCCCAACGAAAGTGGTAAAGGTTATGAGTTTGTTAACGCAATCTCAGGTGGTGCTATTCCTAAAGAATACATCCCAGCTGTTGACCAAGGTATTCAGGGTGCAATGCAAGCAGGTATTCTTGCTGGCTACAACGTCGTAGACGTTAAAGTTACTCTATACGATGGATCATACCATGAAGTTGACTCATCTGAAATGGCATTTAAAATTGCCGGTTCTATGGCATTTAAAGAGGCTTGCGCTAAAGCAGACCCAGTGCTTCTTGAACCAATTATGAGAGTTGTCGTAACTGCTCCCGACGAGTATATGGGTGACGTTATGGGCGATATCAACGCACGTCGTGGTCAAATTCTTGGTAACGAGATGAGAAGCGGTGCTGTTGCAATCGAATCAAATGTCCCACTTAGCTCAATGTTCGGCTATGCAACCGACCTTCGCTCAAAGACTCAAGGGCGTGCTAACTACAGCATGGAACCAAGTCACTATGTCGAGCTACCAAAATCTCTTCAAGAAGAAATTGTTGGAGCTAGATCAAAAAAATAAATTTTACTTGCAATAAGTAAGTAAATACTGTAAAATAACATTTAATTAATACCTATTTTAAGGAGGAAGTTTAACCATGGCTAAGCAAATGTTTAACCGCACAAAGCCCCACGTAAATATCGGAACAATAGGTCACGTTGACCACGGTAAGACAACACTTACAGCTGCTATCACAAAATACCTCGCAATGCAGGGTAAAGCTGACTACACAGACTACTCAAGCATCGACAAGGCTCCAGAAGAGAGAGAGCGTGGTATCACAATCAACACAGCTCACGTTGAG
>CAYJLH010000129.1:0-2565 GCA_964370925.1 uncultured Oscillospiraceae bacterium
ATAACTTGCGTTTGTGGTTTCTTCTAAAATTTTTACTGCTTCAAAAGCTGTCATATTATTTTCCTCCTTAAAGAAAACAAAAAGACGACATCGCTCGTTTGAGCTGATGTCGTCTTTGACCTAATTATTATAATACAAAATACTAGTAAATGTCAATATAAACCTGTTGTTTTTGCCTCATCAACCATAATCTTTGCAAAAGTGTCATCCAAAAGTGACGGATATTCGCAGCCTGTTGCAAGAACAAAGCCACCGTCTTTTTTATAGGTATTAATCATCTCTTGGCATTGGGCACGAAGTCCTGCTTCGTCAGCAACCATCAAATAACCAGGGTCAACATGACCGATAATTGTCACATCTTTACCATATGTATCTTTGAGTTCTTGCATAGTTTCGCAGTCGGGAGGTAAATAAAGCATAGAAATTGCACAGGGTTTCATGCGCGCAATTTGTTCTTTGAAATAAATTCCCTCACCGCAGTTATGAATCATAACTTCTTTGCCTTTTGCGTGGATAGCTTCTGCAATCCTTTCAACAAATGGGCCTTCAAATTCGTCCCACATAGAAGCTCTCATAATACTTTTTGAAGCAAATAATGTATCAAGCATAATTGCGTCAGCGCCAGCATCGCAAATCGCTTCACAATATTCAATAATCGTTAGAGTTATCTGCTCCATAGCTTCCATAATGAAAGGCTTTGTTTTCTTGCGAATACAGTCTTTCATAAGTTTTTCCATGCCAGACATCATGCTCAAAATTCCCATTGGAGCAAAAACAAATCCGACAATTGGTTTTTCTGCACCGCGTTCACGGGCAAGGATTTCGGTAAGTTTAATTCCCATGCTCATACGCTTGGTTTCTCTGGGATTTATATGTTTGATTTTAAGGTAATCTTCATTTTCGACAATCAACTTATCCTCAGAGGGCATACCTGCCTTATCTGGGTAAAATGCGACGTCCATTCCCCAATCAGCTGCTTCGACTGATAGGTCAACCAGAGTTGTGATAACATCTAAGTCTAATGTGTCGGTCGCTTTTATGATAGCTTCGGCACATTTTTCAGCATCCACACTCCACTCATCATAACCTATGCCTGTATATTTCCATGAAATACTGTTCACCAGTGGATAGACAGGAACTCTGTCTGCTTCTTGGTGAGCAAGAATTTTCGCAATTCTCTCCCTTGAGTTCATGGTCAAGCCTCCTTTTTCAATTTATTTTGAGCAAACTTTAACTGCTCTACCTTTTTCTTATAGTCCTCAGCACTTGCAATGCCCAAACCGCAAATTTCAAGTGTTTCTTTAATTCCCTCAACAGTTCTAAAACCTTCGTCAATATCCGCTTCGGCATTTGCAACACCTTTATATCCGGAAAGGGGTGGAATAATTGATGTTACAACATTTGCTCCGGCGTTTAACCTTGACTGCAAGCCTTTTATTCCGTCCACGTCCAGTGAAGCTGGAATTAATTTATCGGGAAATAAAATCCTCATAACAGCAATAGCCAAAATTTCATCGTCAAAACCCAAACTCTTTGCCCCCTCGAAATCTGTTCCCTCTTGGGGCACAAAAGTCATAGCTCGAACCTGAGAAGCATTTAAATCTCTCATGACTGCAAAAGATTCTATCATGTCAGATTTTGTATCACCTATGCCGAGAAGCAGTCCCTCTTCTATGAGCATATTTTGCTCGTTTGCATAGATTTTTGCGTTGATTCTCTCATCAAAACTTTGATTTACTCGCATGCTTTCAAAAAGTTGTCTGTTATGTGTTTCCTGATACAAAGCATACCAATCAGCCCCCGCATTTTTAAGCATATCAGTAGTTTTTTCAGAAACCAAGCCGGGAGAAATCATCACAGGTAAATTTGTCGCTTTTTTCACCTGTCTGACCATATCTGCCAATAAGCTTGGTTTTTTGAGGAAATATTCGTCCTCACCCATGGTTAAATCTATGAGATGAACCCCTGAGTTTTTGAGTTCAACTGCTGTTTGGACGACTTCCTCTATGCTTTTGCGGTAACGCTCGGGCTGCTTGTTGGAGCATTTGTAATAGCAAAAACTGCATTGATTTTTACAATAAGTCGAAAAATATACAAAACCGTATAAAAACACTTTGTCGCTAAAATGTTTTTGCCTTATTTTTCGTGCGGTATAAAAGATTTTCTGCCTTTCAATTTCATCTGTTGTGCCTAATAAAATTTCGGTTTCAGCATTGCTAATCTCCTGTCCACACAGGCATTTATTTAGGATTTTATCAATCATTTTGTTCCTCTTTCTAAACCGCTGTGCAGACATTAAAATTTAAGGCGTGAGTAGTTTTACACTAACCCACGCCTTTGTGAATTATTTGTCCCAGTAAGTTAGACCTAATCCTCTTAGAACTTCAACAGCTTCATCATAAACTTTGACGTATTCGTCAGTTGGGCAAAGCTTTTTAACGTCGTAGCACTCTTCAAATTTCTTACCTGCTGGAGCGGTTTTATAATCTTTTTCATACATTGCGACAAGCTTGTCGAGTAGAATGTTGATTTCTGCAACATCCATACCGGCAACAGCGTGTGCCG
>CAYJLH010000130.1:0-2560 GCA_964370925.1 uncultured Oscillospiraceae bacterium
CAACTGGAATTCCACGCACATATTCGGTCGCTTCGTTGTTCATATTTTCCAGTGCGGACTGATACTGTTTTATCCTCTCGGGCTGGTCTTTTCCCATGCCTGACATCATGGAAATCGCTGCTAGAATAATAGGTACAAGGCTGATTACACCAAGTCGCCAATCGAACACAAAAAGCACAACGAGCACTGCAATAGGCGTTGTGTATGCGCCAACTAAATCAGGCAATTGGTGGGCGAGATATGTTTCGGTTGCGCCTGCGCTGTCGCTTATTATTCTGCGAAGTTTTCCACTTCCTGTATTTGAAAAAAAGCCAAGAGGTAAGCTCATTATGTGATTTAGCGCTGTTTTTCGCATATTTTTTGCAATTCTGTAAGCTGAAATATGGGTACACATAAGTGCAATTAAATATACTATCATTGCACCAATTGCAGATCCAACGGCAAGCCACGCATTTGTGACGATGCTGTCAGTGAGGGCGACATTTGGGTAGATTGAGATGATTTCGCTCACGCCTCTATAAATGAAAATGATTGGCAAAAGCGTCATAATCGCACTAATTCCAGACAAAATCATGCCTAAAGTGGTGAGGTGTTTAAAGTTTCCAGCAAAGGCATACAGCCTTTTTAGCAGTGGTTTTTGTTTTTGCTTTTCCATAAAATTCTCCTTTTGTTTTTTGGGGGATTTTGCTATTTTAGTTAGAATTCACTAACTTATTTTCAAAAAATATCAGGGTCATTGCCCCAATATTTCTTTTGTCCCTGCGTAGTAAAATTTTTGGATTTTGCCTATATATTCCAAGGCTTCTTCTTTGCTCAAATCATGGTGAATGGCTTCAAGCATATTATTTAGCCCAGAAGTTGAAATGACGTGGACAAAAAATTTGTTAATTTTTGTCGGTTTGAAGTTGTCGTTTTCCATAAAAGCGAGGGAGGATTTTTCCTCCACTTCAATAAGTTCATCAACAAACTTTTCGTATTTTGTTCCAGTTGAACAGCAAAATAGCAGTTTTGAAAGTTCAAAATCCGAATATAGATTCTCCAAAATTAAATTAGTGCCTTTCCCCATATTTTCGGTAATATCGGCACTGTCGAAGTCGTATTGACCCTCGACTTCCTCGTGTGCTTTTTTATATAAATCAAACAATTTCTCAGCAAAATCGCCCACAATTGCCTCAAACAAGCCGTCTTTCCCCTTGAAATGATTGTAGACAGCGCCTGTTGTTGCCTTTGCATTTGTCGCAATTTCACGCAAATTTGCATTGATAAAGCCTTTTTTGAGAAATTCCTCTTTGGCACAGGCTATAATTCGCTCTTTTGTAAGCTCTGATGAGTAGCTCAAAATCTTCACCTCACATAACACATCTATGTTTAATAACGATGTTATCATATTGTTCCGAATTTGTCAACACAAAAAATGTAGACAGAAAATTTCCATCTACATTTTTCATTATAAACTTTCCAAAATATCCAACACTTCAGATATATTTTTCTTGCCGAAATGGACATGTGTGTCGTCAATTATCATGCACGGCACACTCATAATACTGTGCTTAGTTTTCAGCTCCTCATAGTGGGGCAAATCGTAAATATCAAGTGTGATATTGTCATTTAATAACGCAATTCGCTCGACAGCCATAACCAAATCAGGGCAGTTCGTGCAGGATAAAGTCACGGCTAAATCAAGGGTGATTTTCTTGTCTATCGCCTTTATTCTTGCGACATCTTCTTTAGCTATCATTTGCCCTGGGCCTCGACGAATGCTATTTTGTGTTGCGGGAATACTAAAAAATGGGGTGAAGTTATGCGGCTTCGTTCGGGTCGAAAAGTATATTGATTTGACTTAAAACCATGTCCCAATTTCGACACGAAACAGACCAGTGTTCGACGATTTTTTTCGACGCTAAATACAACATTTTGCGTAGAGAATCGCTGTTGACAAACGACGGTTTATTTTTGGTAATTTTTCTGAACTGTCTGTTCAAGCCTTCGATAATATTCGTTGTATATATTATCTTCCGAATTTCGGCTGGATATGCAAAAAATGTGGACAAAATATCCCAATTTTCCTCCCAACTTTTGACGCAAGAAGGGTAATCTTTTTTCCATTTTTCTTTGAAATTTATTAGGTGATTTAAGGCTTCATCTTCGGTCACAGCCTGATAAACCAGCTTCAAATCTTGCATCAATTCTTTGATGTGTTTGTAGCTAACATAACGGGTTGACGAGCGAATTTGGTGTATAATACAACGCTGAATTTGAGCTTTAGGATATGCAGCGTTAATAGCTTCACGAAAGCCTTTGAGCCCATCAACGCAGAACACAAAAACCTTTGATACTCCACGATTTTTCAAGTCATTTAATACCGATAACCAGAATTTACTACTCTCATTTTCGCCAATCCAAATGCCCAAAATATCCTTTTTACCATCCATATTTATCCCCAAAACCACGTATGCTGCTTTGGTGACATATTGGTGGTTTTCTTTGACTTTATAGTGGATTGCATCCATGAAAACGAAGGGATAAACGCTGTCTAATGCTCGATTCTGCCAAGCGTTGA
>CAYJLH010000131.1:0-2498 GCA_964370925.1 uncultured Oscillospiraceae bacterium
TGATAACCTTAAAGCACTTGGATATAAATATTCAACTCAGGGTGCTATCACAATTTCTATTGCTGATATGACTGTTCCTGACGAGAAAAAAGAATTTATCAGCGCAACTGAGCAGACAATACTTGGTATCGAGCGCCAATTCCGCCGTGGTTTCATCACTGATGATGAGCGTTATCGCCTAGTCGTTGCTGAGTGGGAAAAAACCATCAAAGACGTTACAAATGCGCTTCAAAACTGCCTAGACGAGTTCAACCCGATTTACATGATGGCTAACTCAGGTGCTCGTGGTAGTATGAACCAAATCCGTCAGCTTGCAGGTATGCGTGGTCTTATGGCTAACACCGCCGGTAAGACAATCGAAATTCCAATCAAGGCGAACTTCCGTGAAGGTCTTTCTGTTCTTGAATACTTTATCTCTTCAAGAGGTGCGCGTAAGGGTCTAACCGATACAGCGCTTCGTACCGCCGACTCAGGTTATCTAACTCGTCGTCTGGTTGACGTTTCTCAAGACGTTATCATTCGTGAGGAAGACTGCGGAACTGGTGATGGTATCTTAGTTTCAGCTGTTTATGATAAAGAACAAATCGTTCAATCATTCGGCGACACTATCCACGGTCGTTACCCAACCGAAAATGTCTGTGACCCGAAAACTGGCGAAATTATCTTCGAGAAAAACCATATGTTCATGACAACAGACGAGGCAATTTTGACTGAACATGGTATCTCTGAAATCAAGATCCGCTCTGTTCTTACTTGTGAGGCGAAAAGCGGTGTCTGTGCGCACTGCTATGGTATCAACCTTGCTTCTGGTATGCCTGTTAACGCAGGTGAGGCTGTCGGCGTTATTGCGGCTCAGTCTATCGGTGAGCCGGGTACACAGCTAACCATGCGTACCTTCCATACCGGCGGTATCGCCGGTGACGATATCACCCAAGGTCTTCCCCGTGTTGAGGAGCTATTTGAGGCTAGAAAACCAAAGAAAATGGCTCAACTTGCAGAGATTTCTGGCTCAATCAGCATAGAGGAAACCAAGAAAAATGCTATCTGTGCTGTCACCATAACAGGTGAGAAAGATGGAGAAACATTTGCATATCAACTACCTTATGCGAGCTTACTTGTAACTCACGGACAAAGAGTTGAACAAGGCGAGAAACTAACACCGGGTGCAATGAGCCCCCATGATGTTTTGAGAGTTTGCGGACTTTCACCTTGCCACAACTATCTAATCCAAGAAGTTCAAAAAGTTTATCGCCAACAGGGTGTTGACATCAATGATAAGCATATTGAAGTTATTGTAAGACAAATGATGCGTAAAGTTCGTGTTGAAGAAGCAGGAAGCACTGAGCTTCTATCAGGCTCTGTTGTCGATGTTGCTGAGTTTAAATCAGAATATCGCCGCGTAAAAGACTTGATGGATGCAGGTCACGGTGGACTAATTCTTCCGCAATACACACAAATTTTGATGGGTATTACAAAGGCGTCACTTGCAACAGAAAGCTTCCTTTCTGCGGCTTCTTTCCAAGAAACAACAAGAGTTCTTACAGAGGCAGCTATCAAGGGCAAAGTCGACAATCTTGTCGGACTTAAAGAGAATGTTATCATCGGTAAACTTATTCCGGCGGGTAGCGGTCTTGCAGCCTATAGAAACTTCAGCAGTGCAAAAGTTGAGAGCACTCAAAGTACTCCTGAGAGCTATGTAGACCTCACTGCATTGGTCGGAAGAAGCAACGCTCTTTAATTAAATTTATAAATAAATAAAAAATCCTCCCTAATTTCATAAAAAGTTCACAAAAAACTGTTGACGAATTAGGGGGGATGTGGTATTATACTTAATCGTGTGGACTTGTAATTTTGAGTAAGTTTTTTTACGGATAATTTTTAAAATTTCCGTTTAAAATATACTACTTAGGAGAGGAGGAAAAAGATGCCTACATTTAATCAGCTGGTCAGAAAAGGTAGACAACAACAGACTTATAAGTCAAACTCACCTGCAATGCAAAAAGGTCTAAACACATTGAAAAATGTTGAAACAGATCTAAGTGCACCTCAAAAGAGAGGCGTTTGCACAGCTGTCAGAACATCAACACCAAAGAAACCAAACTCCGCGCTTCGTAAAATTGCTCGTGTACGCCTAACAAATGGCTACGAAGTAACAGCTTACATTCCCGGTATTGGTCACAATCTTCAAGAACACTCCGTTGTCTTGATTCGTGGTGGACGTGTAAAGGACCTTCCCGGTGTGCGTTATCACATCGTTCGTGGTACTTTAGATGCTCAAGGTGTTGCTAACCGCAAACAAAGCCGCAGTAAGTACGGTGCAAAGAAATCTAAGAAGTAAAAAATCAACATGCTAGCCCTGTTGTTAACATATTATATATTTTATGTTATCTCGGGGTGCAGCGGAGGCCCAAGAGAGCCTTCGAGTACCTATAATCTCATTATATTATGAAGGAGGGAAGTATAGTGCCCAGAAGAGGTAATGTTCCCAAAAGAGAAAT
>CAYJLH010000132.1:0-2486 GCA_964370925.1 uncultured Oscillospiraceae bacterium
ACTAGTTTGCCATATAGCCATTTCAGCTGCAAATGGATTAATAAATCCTGTCCAATTAACTTTCTGCGGTGCAACAGCAACAATTATTTCAGGTGCGGTTGCAGAGCGTTTTAAATTCCACAGCTATCTACTCGTTTCACTGGCGATGACAAGTTTTATTTATCCAATTGCAAGCCACTGGATTTGGGGTGGCGGTTGGCTTTCAAGCCTTGGCTTTGTTGACTTCGCGGGAACACTTGCTGTTCATGGAATTGGTGGTATTGCCGCTTTGGTTTGTGCTAAATTTGTCGGCCCTCGTGTCGGAAAATATAACCCCGACGGCTCTTCAAACAACATTCGTGGACACAACTTTTCTTTTGCCGGTTTGGGTGCAATTTTACTTTGGCTTGGATGGTACGGATTTAACCCAGGTTCGGCTCTCGGTTTTTCAAACTCCGCTATGTACAGTGCGGTTACAACTTCAATCGCAGGCGGTTTTGGTGCTTTAGGCGGACTTTTGATGTCTTGGCTTATAGGAAAAAAACCTTCTGTTGAATGTACATTTAACGGTTGCCTTGCAGGCATGGTTGCGATTTGCTCAACCACAAACTACATAGACATTTACACTTCCATGTTAATCGGTTTCGTAGCCGGTGGAATTGTAATGTGGTCAACAAACTTTGTTGATACTAAGCTTCGTATTGACGATGCTTGCGGAGCTGGTTCACTTCACTTTGTTAGTGGTATTCCCGGAGTCTTGGTTGCTGGAATGATAGGTATGAATGCAAGTATGGGACAACTTGGCGTTCAAGCGCTTGGCATAGTTGCTGTTGGTGTTTTTGTATTTATATCTGTTTCACTTGTCTGCTTGCTTTTAAAGACAACTGTCGGTTTGAGAGTTGACGAGCAAGAAGAAATCGATGGCATGGATATTGCCGAACATGAAATACACGCATATGACTACCTTGCATCAGACACAATGAAAGCTTAATATTTTATTTGGAGGACATAACATGGTATATATTGATGAAAAATCCAGAAAGCCCAAATATATTCAAATTTATGACGGAGTTAAAGCTGAAATAGTCAGCGGTATATTAAAATCAGGCGATACCATGCCTCCAATTCGTAAGATGGCACAGGAGCTTTGCGTTAGCAAAAACACAATTGATAGAGTTTATCAAGAACTCTTAGCAGAGGGTTACATAAATTCTATTCAAGGTTCAGGTTTTTTCGTAGCTAAAGTTTGTGATACAGACTTTAGCTACGGAATAGAAAACAATGAGATTTCTTTGCCTGAAAAAACAAAAAACCTCGAATTTGATTTCAAATTCGAGAGTTTAGATTCCACGCTTTTCCCGTGGAATAAATGGCGAAAATGTGTTCAAAACGCAATATATGACGAGGAGAATTTAAGCTCAATTGATTATAATTCTTCTCATGGTACTCTAAAACTTCGAACTGCATTAACTCACCACTTGTTAAAAACTCGTGGTGTAAAATGCTCTCCTGAGCAAATCATGATTTTTGCAGGAACTCAATTTTGCATTCAGGTATTAGCTTCGATTTTGCCAGTCAATAAACATAAAATCGCCTTTGAAAATCCTGGGTATAATGCAATTAGGGACATTTTCAAAAATGCGGATTTTGATGTTATGCCAATAACGGCAAAGTCAGACGGAATTGATATTGATGAGCTAAATTCAATTAATCCAAATATCGCTTACATCACCCCGTCAAGGCAATTCCCCATGGGATATGTGACTAGTTTTGAAAAACGTATTTCCATAATTGAGTGGGCAAGAAAAAACGATTCCTACATAATTGAAAATGACTATGACAGCGATTTTTTGTATTCAAATCGACCCATTCCGGCTCTGCAATCAATTGACGCAAGCAGAGTTATTTATATCAACACATTTTCAAAGATTTTAGCGCCCTCGCTACGGTGTGCGTATATGGTTTTACCTCAGAATTTGCTAAAATCTTATCATGAGCACTACGAACTTTTCAATTCAACACTTCCGAGCTATCATCAAAATGCGATTGCAGAGTTTATAACTGACGAATTTTTTGACAAACATGTACACAAAATGTCAGTTGCAAAAAATCAAAAGCATAAAATTTTGCTTGATGCTGTAAGCCTTTATGGAAAAAATCGAATTGAGGTGATATCACAATCTGGCTCTCATGCAATAATTGAGATAAAAAAATGCTCGAATAGCGCTAAAATGATTGAATTTCTCGCTCAAAACGGTATTGGTATTTATGCAATAGACGAGTATTTTCAGGATAGTTCCTTAGCTCCACAGGACAAATTTTTAGTTGGAAACAATTCGATGAAAGTGAGAAAATTTGAAGTTGCATGCACAAAACTTGCAAAACTTATTACTGAATATTCATAGGTTATGGACAAAAATTTGAAATACTTAAAATCTGTTGATAAAAGAGTCCATCCCGACGATGCTTTAACACGTGGCGAAGTTGTAATTATGCTTATGGTATTA
>CAYJLH010000133.1:0-2107 GCA_964370925.1 uncultured Oscillospiraceae bacterium
TTTTTGCAGGTTGTATATTTTTTTTGCAAAAGTTTTATATTGGTGTTTTAGAGCAGTTGCAATACTTATTGGAACTGCTCTAGTGAAATGTGATGACTCTTCTATACCCTGTTCATTGTTGCTTGAAGTTCTTGTGCTTGTTCAGCCAGTTCACGAATGGCTTCGGCTGATTGGATAATAGCTTCAGCATTTTTATTGACCACTTCATTAATATCACTCATAGATTGGGAAATATCTTCTGAAACAGTCGTTTGCTCACAAGCAGCATTTGCAATTTGGTGAATTCTCTCTGTATTAAGGCTTGTGACAGAGGCTATTTCTTGCAATGATTCTTCTGATTTTTTTGCAAACTCAGATGTTTGTGATATTTGTTGCACTACGTGTTTTACTTCTTCTTGGTTTGCAGTGCTTGATGCTTGAATTGAGCGTACGCTGTCGCCTACTTCACGTGTTGCACTCATTGTTTTTTCTGCAAGCTTTCTCACCTCGTCTGCAACAACCGCAAATCCACGTCCGGCTTCGCCAGCTCGCGCGGCTTCGATAGCGGCATTTAGGGCAAGAAGGTTGGTTTGGTCTGCAATATCGGTAATAACATTGATGATATTTCCGATGCCACCTGATAATTGGTCTAATTTTTCCATGTTAGTCGTTAGGTTTTCGGCTGAACCAATCAATGTTCCCATAGCGGCAGACATCTTGCCGACAGTCTCAATACCTTCTTGAGCTTTTTTGAGTACAGCATTGCTTTGGTCGGCGGTATTTGTTGCATTATGCGCAACTTCTTGTACAGAAGCATTCATTTGTGTCATGGCAGTACTTGTTCTCTCAACGCGTTCACGTTGGAAATTTGAGCCTTCAACAATTAAATCCGTTTGTGCTGAAAGTTCTTCTGTTGCAGAAGCCACACGAACAGCAATTTCGGTAGCGTGAACAGACATATTTTTGATGTCTTCGCCTTGTTCATGTATTTGTGTAATATCATTGAGAAATTCAATGTAGCCCACAGGCTTACGTTTAGCGTCGAAAAGTGGGCTGGCAAATACGTCAAAATACATATTTTTACCATTAACTATACAAGGAGCGACGGTGTTTATGGTTTCAGCTTTACTCATAGCATTACAACCTAAGCAGTGCTCGTTACCACAAGCAGGTGAGTTGAAAAATGTTCCACAATTTTTACCGATAACATCCGTTGTCCCTAAAGTTCTTTTAGCTGTTTTGTTCATATAAACGATGCGATTGTCTTGTGTTGCTGTAAAAATATTTGTCCGAGGCATGGAGTCAAATAATTCTTGATATGACCTTATCAGTCGATTGACTGAAACAACGATTGCTTTAAAACCACCTTCAAACTTTAAATCATCGGCTTGTGTCATTAATGCTCCCGAAGAAATTTTATCGGAAGTTTGGGAAATTTCATCAACTATAGTATTAAGGGTAAGAAGAATGGTGCGTATTGCGTTGATAAGCTGGCCAATCTCATCTTTTTTATTTGATTTGATAATGGCCGATAAGTTGCCTTGACTGACCTCTTTTGCAAAAGCGGTGGATTGTTCAATGGGTTTAATAACCGCCTGCTGAGTAAACAAATAAGATGCAACCGCTAAGGCAATAGTGATAAACATACAGACCACAGTAATATATACAGCACGTGTAAACTTATCGGTAACAGCTTGTTCAAGCGCCTTCGTTCTTATCGCTAACTTAGAAAAGAAGGTACTGATAGGATTCATAATCTTGGTTTGTTCGTTTCGGTATTGTGGCCCAAATACCAATTCTATCGCCATGAGTTGATCGGGAGTTCCATTTTTACTGCTGTCTTTGAATTTTCCCTGCATAGCGTTCATAGCTTCTATTTCAATACCTATCAAAGTATCGGAAAGCTTGTTTGCTTTTTCAAGCAAGGCAAATTCATCGTTTGACAAACCATATTGTTTTAATAGGCTCAGCAAAGCGATTCTTTCGCCGGGAGCAATGGTTGCATTTTGTGGGCGAGGTAATTTACCGGATCTTATGTCAACAATTTTGTCATAGGATGCTTTAAAGGAATCGTCATTATTTGCTACATACAAGCGTACGTTGTCGGTGAGCTCTTCAGAAGAGTCGC
>CAYJLH010000134.1:0-2099 GCA_964370925.1 uncultured Oscillospiraceae bacterium
TGGACGGATTTAAGAGTTCTTCAGCAAAAGTTAGAGAAAGAAGAAAGCAACATAAAATAGCAAATAGATTTAAAATTAATAATCCAAATGCAACTTATATTATAGTAGATTGTGAATTTGGAACATCAAAAGAGTTCACAGGTAAAAATTGTAATTTTGACTATGTTATTTTAAAAATTGAAGGCTGTATAATAAAGGAAGTTTATGTAACAGAATATAAATGTACAACATCATTTACTGGTAAGAGTGGAATAGATGTACATGCACAGGATTTTGTAAATCTTAGTCAGAATAGTGAATTTATAGAAGAATTTAAGCAAGCAGTATTAAACACTTTTGCACATCTTTCTATGATGTATAAGTTAGATTATTCCACTTATGATAAATTTGAAATTAAATTTGCATTTTTATTTACAGATTTGTGTGATGAAAAAATCAAAAAAAGTTTAAAAAGAAAACTTGAAAGAGTTCTTGACATATCAAAAAAATCTAATCTACCTCTATATATTTGGGAATTTGACGATGATACTTTTTCTGACTTCGGAGAGGCACGACTTTTGACTAGGGAGTTTTTATCAGGTGAATAATCAACTATTGAAACAAAAACAATACTCAGCAACAATTGGCTTCATAATCGGCGATACACTCGGTGTGCCTGTTGAATTCCAAGCAAGGGACGAACTCTCACAAAACCCTGTTACATATATGCGTGAATTTGGCACGCACAATCAGCCGAAAGGCACATGGTCTGACGATACCTCTATGATGCTTTGCACAATGGAGGTATTATCTAATGCACAGCACCTTGACAATTTAATTTTTGGTAAATTAATGGATAGCTTTCTTGCGTGGCGTGATGAAGGATATATGACACCACACGGAAAATGTTTCGACATTGGAATTGCGACAAATGAGGCATTAAACCGATTTAAAAACGGAACTTCACCACTTGAATGCGGTGGCGATGGCGAATATGACAATGGAAATGGCTCGCTTATGCGAATTTTGCCACTTGCTTTTTATACTGTAGATATGGAAATTAAAGTAAAATCTGAACTTGTTCACAATATTTCAGCCCTTACGCATAATCATATTCGTTCAAAAATCGCCTGTTCGTTTTATGTGCAAATGGTGCAGTTGATGTTAGATGGAGTGACAAAAGATGAAGCTTTAGCACAAACCGTTGAAATAATTACTGAATTTTATAAAAATGAGTGCGAACTTTCGCATTTTAACCGTATTTTATCTGGTAATATTGCAAATTTAACCGAAAATGAAATCAGCTCGAGTGGATATGTCGTGCATACACTCGAAGCTGTTCTGTGGTGTTTTATGAACAGTGATAATTTTAAAGATAGCGTGCTTAAAGCTGTAAATTTAGGTGATGACACCGACACTGTTGGTGCATTGGTTGGTGGGATAGCTGGAGTTTATTATGGAAGTGAGCTGATACCAAAGGAGTGGATAAATTCCTTGGTAAAACGCTCGGAAATAGAGAAGATATGTGATAATTATATACATAGAAAGGTATATAATGTTGAATAAAAATACACCTAAAGTTTATACGCACGAAGAATTAGTTGTTTTGGATTTGGGTGAATTAGATGAGTTAGTTAAAATATTTTCAGATAGCTCTATACTAGTTTCAAAAGGTGAAAAATATGTAATTTTGGATATGCAAGGAAATGAAATATCAGCGTATTATGACCATATATCGGATATTTACGAAGGTCGTGCAGAGGTGAAAAAAGATGAAAAATGGGGCTTTATAGATAAACATGGTAATGAGGTAATACCTTGCACTTATGACGATGTATATCTTTTTTCAGAGGGTTTAGCACTTGTTGCAAAAGAAAATAAATGTAGTTATATAAATAAGCAGGGTGAGGAGATAATACCTTGCGCTTACGATGAAGCATGTGGTTTTTCAGAAGGGTTCGCCGTAGTTCAAAAAAATGAAAAATGGGGATATATCGACAAAGTGGGAAATGAAGTGATTGCTTGCATTTATGATGCTGCGATGGATTTTTCAGACGGGTTAGCCGAAGTTCAAAAAGATGGTAAATGTGGCTTTATTGACTGTGACGGAAACGAAACAG
>CAYJLH010000135.1:0-1901 GCA_964370925.1 uncultured Oscillospiraceae bacterium
GCCGAAGCTACTGCAAAAGTTATAAAAAGGCAAAACCTTAGTAAAATCGCCTTGCTTGGAACTAAATATACGATGACACAAGATTTTTACAAGCAAAAACTGATTGACAATAAGATTGAAGTTATTACGCCCAATGATGAAGATATCGAGGTGATAAATGATATTATTTATAATGAACTATGCTTGGGGAAGATTCTTCCTTCCTCCAATCAAAAATACGTTGAAATAATCGGGAAATTGCAAGAACAAGGAGCCGAAGGCGTGATATTAGGTTGCACAGAAATAGGGCTTCTAATTTCACAAGCAGATAGCGCTATACCTGTATTTGATACAACACAGATTCACGCTGAAGAAGTGGCGAAGTACAGTGTCCCCCTATGTCAAGACAATAAAATCCGAATTCATCGTGAAGCATAAATTTCCATAACTATCACTAAAATAATCCCTTATATAGGAAGAAAACTCCCTTTAAAATAGTAGTTGTCGCTGTGGTAAAGTGGTAAACTTGCCCGCAGGGGAGATGGTGCGGACGGTGGAGTTGCCGGCAAGTTTTCCATTTTTCCATAGCCGTAATACGCTCGAATTTACGCCGCGAAGCGTCCGAAAAAGATTTCCGATGGTGATTTATAATCCAGATTTTGGTGTGGACGAATCGTGTTGTATGTCTCAACATATGTCCGAACGCCCTCACGGAGCTCTTTTGGTGTGGCATAATCTTGAATGTAAATGTCCTCGTGCTTTAAGCTTCGAAACCAGCGTTCGATGAGTACATTATCTACCCAACGAGCCTTACCGTCCATGCTCTGTGCTATGTTTTGACTTTTTAGGTATTCTGTGTAAGCTTCGCTTGTGAACTGGCTTCCTTGGTCTGAGTTGATAATTGCTGGTGTTCCAAAATCTCTGATGGCACGCTGCACCGCCTTTAAAACAGGTGCAGTTTCGAGCGTATCGGACAACTCGAAGCCTACAATATAACGGCTGTACCAGTCGATTATCGCGGTCAGATACATATGACTGTGACGCATTTTTATGTAAGTTATATCCACTGCCCACACTTGATTGGGGAGATAAATGGGCTTATTGCGCAATAAATATGGGTGCTTTTTGTGCATCTTGTTGGCTTTGCTCAGGTTAGGCTTGGGATATATTGCGCAAATCCCCATTTTTTCCATTAGTCTCTTTATGCGTTTTCTACCGACTTTTATATCTTCGTCCTGTAGCTTTTTGCGTAATTTCCTCACACCCATCGTCGGCAAAACGCTGTGCCAATAGTCCAGACGGCTCATGATTTTTTCTTCAAATTCTACCTCGGCTTCCGACTTTTCAGCCGGTTTATAGTAAAAAGTGGAACGTGGTATATCCAGTAACTGGCATTGTCGTTCAACGCTCAGTTCCTCCGATTTTTCGACGATAACGCTCCTCGAAGTCCTCTCCGATAAGTTTTTTACCGCATTGCCGAAGAAAGTCACGCTCGATGGTCAGCTGTCCTATCGTTTTGTAAAGTCTTTCCTGTTCTGCCTCAAGTTGTTCCTCCTTCTTGCTTAGTTCTTTCTCGCGACGACTCTCGTCGAACACTCTTGATGCCTTTTCCAAAAATTCTTTCCGCCAATTTCTGAGAACATTTGGATTTATATTATGTTCCTTCGCCAGTGCGCCGATTTCTTTTTCTCCGCGCAACAGCTCTATTACAACCTCGCTTTTAAACGCCCCACTGTAATTTTGTCGTGACATTTTTTGTCTCCTTTTTTCTTTTAGTTTATCACGCTTCACTATGACTTGCAATTTCTTTGTCCAGTTTTATGGGGTCATTATAGGTACGATAGAAAAATCAGAAGAAATGCTATAGCGCAGGTAGTGAAATACTCACCAATATTCATTTGTATGTTGAGGCAAAAGCCTTT
>CAYJLH010000136.1:0-1807 GCA_964370925.1 uncultured Oscillospiraceae bacterium
AATTGTCTAAAGTGTGCAAATATCTAAAGCTTGTTTTTGTTACCATGTGCTGACCACTAACGCTAACACCAGCGATTGACTCTGTAACCCAAGTTGGGTCGCCTGAGAATAAGTTATTATAATCAGGTGTTCTGGCAAATTTTACAAGACGTAATTTCATGATGAAATGGTCGATATATTCTTGCGCCTGCTCCTCTGTAATCAAACCTTTGTCTAAATCACGTTGTATATAAATGTCAATAAATGTAGAAGTTCGTCCAAGGCTCATCGCTGCGCCATTTTGCTCTTTAATAGCAGCTAAATAGCCAAAATATAACCATTGGATTGCTTCCTTAGCATTTGCAGCTGGTTTTGAAATGTCAAAACCATAAATTTCGCCCAGTTTTTGAAGCTCGCCCAAGGCTCTTATCTGCTCGGCAAGTTCTTCTCTCAGTTGAATATTTTCAGGAGTCATGCGAACAAGCGATGTATCTAATTGGTGCTTTTTGTCGATTATTAATTTTTCAACACCGTAAAGAGCAACTCTGCGATAATCGCCTATAATTCTTCCTCTGCCATAAGCATCGGGCAAACCTGTGATAATTGCAGATTTTCTCGCAAGCTTCATTTCCTCTGTATAAGCGTCAAAAACCCCACTGTTATGTGTTTTTCTATAATTATTAAAAATCTCTTTTACTTTATCGTCTAATTTATATCCATTTTTTTCGCAAGCGAGTGCTGCAACTCGAATGCCTCCATATGGTTGCAAGGATCTTTTAAGCGGTTTGTCGGTTTGAAAACCAACGATAGTTTCAAGTTCTTTGTCCAGATATCCTGCCGCATGAGATGTGATGGTTGACACAACTTTAGTGTCCATGTCAAGCACGCCACCTGCTTTGCGCTCCTCCTCTGTTAAATCCATGACCTTAGACCACAGCAGGGTGGTCGCTTTTGTCGGTTTTGATAAGAAAGAATCATCTCCATCATAGGGCTTATAGTTTTTTACGATAAAATCCCTTACGTTAATTGCAACGGTTGCCCATCGCCCAAGCGTAAAACCTTCCCATTCTTTTTGAATATTTTTCAATTATTACACCTTCCTTTCACAGTGAGTTGATATTCAATAATTTATTAAAAAGTGTGCGCAAATCACATATGTATTATTCGCATTACATGCTTTAAGCAATACATACAAAGTTTACATGTTTATGTTAGCAAATTTGACAAAGAAAGTCAAGTCTTTCTTGAAAAAAGTTATATAAAACTAACTATTTTTATTTAAAGGCTTATATACATATTGTTAAGTTTTTGTTTACTTTAATACTACTTTCACATATAATTGTAGTATGAAAACATGAGAAATCTTGGTATTGTAAAGCTGATGGAGCATAAAACTTAATCTTTGATGTCTACAATCACATTTGCTGCAAACACTCATACATGATGGATTTAATTGAAAACGGTGCCGATACATGGAGCGACCAAATATCTGGAGTAATACGACCCGATAACTTTTAAACTACTAAAGGAGGCTGATGCTATGAAAAAGCTACTTAAATTTAACACTATTTGTTTTTTATTCATAAGCACATTTCTGCTCTTGTTTATGTTTTATCATTTTACTAAATTAAACCCGAATTAAACTTTATAAACAAGGCGGAGTTACTAAGGATGGTGACTACCTACTTTTAATAGAAAATGATATTTTCCCCGAAGAAAAAGAAAACTATATTTTTTTCGCATTTGCCCAATATGATGGCACACTATTAGTAGCAGGTGAAAATTCAAATATTTTGCTTGAAAACAATTTAGAAAAGGTAAAAGATGC
>CAYJLH010000137.1:0-1607 GCA_964370925.1 uncultured Oscillospiraceae bacterium
TTTTAATAGTGAAAATGTTCCTAATTTTCTTCTCGACAATGGCGTTTTGAGTGGCGAAGATTTCTTTTCTGCTCTTGATGCTAACCTTATGCCTGCTGCTGGTAATGAAAGTGTTGTTGCTAGTAATGATGGTTTAGGCTTTGACGCTCCAACCAGTGAAAACTTAGCAGAAGGTATTGATGTTTTTGGCGATACTGCAGGCGGTTCTAATTATACCAGAAATAGCTTTGATGGTATATTTGCAAATAACGATAGCGAGCTTGACCCTACTGATGCTCCTACAGACGAAGTAGAAGTTCTTCCACCTTTTGTTTCTGTTTCAGTCGATGCTGTTACAGATGATCCAGGAAATATTCATTCTTTTTCTGATAACGACACTTATAAAGATATGTTAACAGAAGTTTTTGACACTACAGGCAAAGCTGATTTAAATTATCAAACTTCTTCTTATGATGTTGTTGGTTATAAGCCAAATACTCCTGTGACAAGTTTAGATTTTGAGGGTTTTACTATTTCAGCACAACTTGTCAAATTTTCTGACGACGGTAGTTATGAACTTGCAACTAACCCAAGTGATTTAACCTTTGTCTATAGAGAAGATAATTCAGACAATATTTCTTCAAGTTCTGGACTTGGTATTACATCTAGTAGTGATAAAAATAATAGTACATACGAAAGCGGTTTTAATGCAAGTACAGATCAATCAGAAATGTTTGTTATTGAATTGGATAAGAGTGCTGAAAAAGTTGAAATTGAACTAGGTACTTTCTTTGATTCTCATGCTCAAGATTCTGTGCCAGAAACAGCCTTAGTTGAATTATATGATGCCGCGGGTAATCTCATTAGAACAGTGACTATAGAAGCAAATTCCATTACTGGTGAGGGCACTTATACATTTACTGAAATTGAGGGAATAAGCGAAATAAGAATTATGCCATCTGACAATGGCACTAATAGCAGCGACTTCACTCTTGAAGGTATAACTGTTTACGACACAGTTCAAACTGTCACAGGCCAAGTTGATGTGCAAAACTTTGGCGATGGTATTGAATACGAAATAGGCACTATTAATGGTGTGGATATTTCTTCTTTGACGGATTCTACAGGCAAAATGACTATTGACGGTATTGAATACGATTACACAAAAAGCGATGACAATACTTCTATAAAAGTCTCTAAGGATGGAGACGATGCTTTTTCACTCGAAATTGACGCAAACGGCTCTTATACTCTTAAAGAAAACGAAGATCTAGGTATTGATTTAGAATTATCCTTTAATGTGAAAAATGAAAATGGGCAAGAATTGGCTACAGAAGCCTTTGAAATTAATGACGATACAAGCTATCTCAATCTGCTCACTCAGCCAGACGATGCAAGTTTGCCAGAAGCTCAAGCTATTTCGCTAAGTGCTGACATGGTATATTCTATAGAAATTCCTATGTCTGATGGCGGAAATATGGAATTACCTGAAGATGTAGACGCTGACTTTATTGTTGGTTAGTGGAATTAGTATAAATTTGCTTTAAAGTAGCTTCAATTATTATTGAAATTCTTTTAGACTATAAAATAAACTCCTTTGATTTGTCAGAAAAAATGGCAATTCAAAG
>CAYJLH010000138.1:0-1602 GCA_964370925.1 uncultured Oscillospiraceae bacterium
AGGAGATTTTATGGCCATTATTATTATCGTTTTGACAGCCGCCCTTTCCATCGCTAAAAGTCTTAACGAAGACAAGTAGGCCGTGGTTTGGTTGTCATATTGTTTTTTGGGTAACTTTTCAATTGCAGACTATGTTTCAAGGTGAATGTTTTAACCAAAAGGAAAGATTATGAACGCAATTTTGATTGTTCTGGTAGTTCTTGGCGTTTTGCGTAATCGCTAAGCCATAAATGCTTTAGGCGTGTCCTCTAGGTCTTTTCAACATAACACTTTTTTATACTTCATAACCCAAGCCTTATCGCGGTAAGGGTGGTAACATCAATAGAATAAGCCTTTTCTAAATTAAATCAGAACGTATGTTATTTTGAAATAATATAAAAAAATACGATTTACCACGTTGGGGTTTTGCTCGTTATCATTTATTTTTATCATTCCCCATAATGAGTACGTGGCTATTTTATAATAATACAATGCTTTTCATTTTTAAATACAATCAGCTTAACAATACAAATATATGCAGATGTGATATCTGAAAGATCAATCGCGTTCAAAAATGTTTGCTTCGTAGTCTTGATTCTTGGTTGGATTTGCGCACAAGTGCAATTCTCGGCTTCGAAAAATAAACTTGCAGAAATTTAACACTAATATAAATACAAAGGGAGTTTTGTATGAATAATTTTAAAAAAGGTGATCATTTGGTGGCACGCCGTTTGGGTTATACTCATCATGGGATTTATGTTGGTAATGGTCAGGTTATCCATTATTTAAGAAGTGGCGTGACTTTGGATTCATTGGAAACATTTGCAGACGAAAGAGACGTTCACGTTCAGGAATATTCCGATAAGTTCTATAGTTCGGAAGAAATTGTCAAGAGAGCGTACTCTCGTTTAGGTGATGATTGCTATAATGTAGTTTTTAATAATTGTGAGCATTTTGCGTGTTGGTGTGTTTCCGGTGTGCATAGGAGTTCGCAAGTTAAAAGGGCTACTGTCGGTGTTGTTGGAATTGGTGGGGGTGGTTATATTGCCAAAAAGGTTATAGGACAGGTCGGAAAAGAAGTGGCTGTACGTACAGGGTCAACAATGGTAGCGAGTCAAAGTGCTACTGCGATTGGTAGTAATCTTGCGAGATCTACTTTGGTCAACGGTGCGGTGAAAGCGCTAGTGAGTGGTACTGCTGGAACTTTGGCAGAGGGGACAACCGCGGCTTTAACGAGTGGCGCAACAACAGTGGCAAGTCTGTCGTTGGCGACTGTTGCGTTGCCTGTTGTGGTGGCTGCAAGTGTCGGTTGTTACTTGTGGTCTGCTCTTTGGGACTAAGCTGTTCTTGCTTGTGGTTTATTTGTGTTTTCTACGGTTTGATAAGCTATAAAATGCATGCTTTTGACTGTATTTTTTAAGCCTAATTTGAGAAGTTAGACATGTAAAAATTACAAACCTCGTGCAATAAAAGTAGTGTGTGTGTAACATATTGAATTATAAAACTTTTTCAAAAACAAGCGTTTTGAGGTTTGTATTTGTGTTAATTCAGGTACTTATAAGTAAAAATTGTAAGAAAAAGGTGGTAACTACTTTTTTTTTGACTTTTTTCGGGGAGGTTTGT
>CAYJLH010000139.1:0-1594 GCA_964370925.1 uncultured Oscillospiraceae bacterium
GCAATTTTTCAGAGAGTTATGCATATTCAAACCATTGCACTAAGTTCTACCCGTTTGCACCCTGTTTCACATTTGCTGACGTTTTGCAGACGTTTTATTATCACTGAATGATGTTGCAAAAACCGCAAATCCCGCACTCTAATCCATTGCTGTAAAGTGTATTAACTGCTCTTTGTGAGTAGAATTCGCCGCACATACTTGCACGTCTGAAACCTTTCATTTACTTTCGCTCTCGAAAAGACGGCAGATACAATGGCAAAGGTTAATAAATTACTCTCAACTAAGGTAAACAAAGCGACGGGCAAATCTGAGATAATGTTCCGATTCATCGCCTCTCGATTGTTGGTTGTAAGGGCAAAGAGCGGACTCTTTATTAAACCCTCCCATTGGAAACACAGCGATGGCGACATTAAAATATCCACCCTCAAAACCCCTGAACAAAAAGAGCTTATTGAGCTCAAAAACAAGCTAACAGAACTGTGCAATGTGATTATCGAGGAGTGTACAAAGACTGACCTTAGTAGCATTACAAAGGAATGGCTTGATGATATTATCTATAAGTTCCATAACCCACCCAAAGTAGCCCCAACTAAAACCACTACTCTATTAAAGTATGTTGAAAATTTCATAGAAAACGCACCTAATAGAACTGATAAAAAGACAGGGCGGAAGCTCGCATACAATAATCTTCAACAATATAGAGCTACTCAGAAACACCTGCTGGCACTTGCAAGGACTATCAAAAAGAAAGATTTTGAGTTTAGTGAAATAGATAAATCATTTTACAATAATTTTGTTGCCTATCTCCAGGCTCAGCAGTTCACCCAAAATGGCGTAGGCAAACATATACGCATACTTAAATTGATGCTAAATGAAGCCCCCAAAGAATTGGTATTGGAGGCAGATTATCGTGGTTGGCACGTCTTTACAGAGGAGGTCGATACGATATATCTTAACGAAGAAGAATTGCAAATACTCAAAGATTTAGATCTTTCGGAGCAAGAGCAGCTTGATAGGGTGCGAGATTGGTTTTTATTGCTGGCGTGGACGGGGTGTAGATTTTCTGATCTTGAAAAAATTGGCAAGACCGATATTCGCGATGGTTTCATTACCTTTAGGCAACAAAAGACTAATAATAAGGTAACTATTCCGCTGCACCCCGTGGTGATTGAGATACTCGAGAAGTACGGTTACGCACCTCCTGAACCTATAACAAATCAAAAGTTCAATGAGTGTATAAAGGAAGTGGTGCGCCTTGCTGGTATTACGCAAATGGAGAGTACAACTTCAACTATCGGCGGTAAACTAACCACTCGGCAGTTCGAAAAATATGAGCTTGTATCGAGCCACACGGGCCGCAGGAGCTTTGCAACTAATATGTACAAACGAGGATTGCCCTCGCTTATGATAATGAGCATCACGGGACACAAGACCGAAAAATCATTTCTGCGCTATATCAGAGTCAAGCAAGAGGAACACGCCACTATGATGCGCGATGCGTGGCAGGCACTCTACGGATAACCCTATTTATACGCTATTTCAAAAATAAATGTACATTTGTCCAGTTTTATGCGCATAAAACTGGACAAATGTA